>NZ_JAUNXR010000001.1:164766-492845 GCF_030539665.1 Methanobrevibacter sp. | reverse complement strand
ATACTTAAAATATTGAAGTACGCTAAAAAAATATAGACAGGTAATACACAAAATTCGAAATACATAAAGATTGCAATCAAATTTCACCACATCTACAAAACCAACATCATACCTAAAAAAATTAGGTACTCATTAAAAACATGCATTATAAAAGATATATCAGCATTTAAGATAATATCCATATAAACATAATAAATTATAGCTACATGCGGAAAAAGCAACCATCATTGCAAATTGTAAAATACAGTTGTACTTAGGTCATCGCCAAAAAACACATAGCACATCTAATAGAGAGAGATATAATGTTAACAAATTTAAATTAAAACCATTGCAAAAAATCTTTAATGTTCAAAAAAATAATCTAAATTTATTAATAATTGAAAATAAAAATAAAATGACAATAAGATTAAAAATGATATAATATTAATCAATAGAAAAATAAAATTTTTGAGAAAGAAAAAATTGGAAAAATGAAATTGCATGTGAAAAAATAATTTTTAATATTAACAAAAATAAGAGAAATGAATATGGAAAGTAGAAAAATAAAATCATTAGTATAAATACTTTTCTACCGCATTTAAATATCCAAGTCTTTTTTTAGTACAGTAATTACTCTTGTTAAACTTCTATGCATTTTGATATAATATTGTTCAATTATTTTAAAGCCTGTTTCATTAGCAATAGGTTTTAAATCAACATAGTGAGGGCTTGCCATACACAAATAAGCATCATCCTTCATATTATTATAAATTGATGTGAAAAATTCCTTAAAAATTGCATTTCCTTTCATATCTCCAGTGGAAGTTGATATTCCATAAGGAGGGTCAGTTACAACACCTGATGCTTCTTCATACATCTTAAGTTCACGAACATCAATATGAAATGTTCTGTAGTTTTTAATTCCACAGTGTTCCAGATTAATAGCTGTACCGTTTTTCATTTTCCAATTGATGTCAGAACCTGCCACTCTACATCCTATCAACCCCGCCTCTATTAGAATCCCTCCAGTTCCACAAAAGGGATCAAGCACAAGCTCATTTTCTTTTACTCTTGATAAATTAACCATACACCTTGCTAATTTAGGACTCATAGAACCCGGATAGAAAAATGGGCGTTTATGTGGTTTAATATCTTCAAAATGTTTTTTGTTGAGCTTTATCTTTTCAATAGCAAGATATATCTGATCTTCAAATGCTACGATTTTTATTAAGGAATCCGGTTTATTTAATTTTACTTTAATATTGGAATCTTCAGGTAGGGATGACAGTATCAGTGAACCCGCTTCCCTTTCAGTGGCTGTAGTGTCCAAATCTGAATTAAATCGTTTCACTCTTACAGCAAAATTATCTGAAATATAATCCTGCCAATTAATTGAAAGTATTGTCTCTTTTAATTGATCTTTTGGAAAATTGCAGATTACCTCATGTACTTCATGAGTATATCCTAATCTTCTTGTAAATATTTTATAATAATCATCTATATTATCTTTTGAAATTTCATCAACAGTAACTAGGCCTTCGGTTATTATGTTTAGATTTCCTTGGATTTCCTCACATTCCATTACTGCCTTTAACTCTGCTAACGGAAGTTCTGGATGTTCTTGAGATTGGATGAAAAGTAATTCCATTATAATTCACCTGTTAAATTTATCGAAATGTCTTTGAACTATATTCTCTGAAGTTTCTTGGGTTCTGCGAGTTTTCTCTTCCATATATGGTTTTATTTCCTCTTTATTGTTTTGATAAAATTCTTCCATTGAATCATAGTCTTCATCATTATAGTATGGTTCAGAATCGCGATAATCATTTTTTGACTTGTATCCTCTGTCCATATCATTAATCGCATAATTCAGGTTGTCTTCTAGATTGTCCTCGTAAAACTCATAATCATATTTTTGATAACCTTTATTCCTATAATCATATTCTGGATATTCTTCATAGTCATACTGATTATAGCTGCGCTTATTTCTTTTTAGAGGCTTTTCGTCATAATAATATTCATCATAGTTGTTTTCATAGCTTTCATCAAAATATTCGTCTTGAGAAGGCTGATTTGAATAGCCACCATATCTTTCGGATTCTGGGAAGTAATCTTCTTCATAGGACTCCGAATAAGAATTGAAACTTCTTCTAGGAGCTTTTCTATATCCTCTGTTCTGGGGTTTGTTTCTATAATGATAGTCTTCTTCGATATATCCCCTATCATAATCTTCAGGAATGCTTTCATTTATTTTATCAAATAAAATATCTTCAACTTTACTTGGATTTGAAATGTTTGCCAACCTCATGTTATTATTGTCATATGCACTATACGCGGTTACAGTTCCAACATTAAAAATCTTTTCCAGGATGTTTTGAGATAAATCTATATCTTGAATTGATTTGAAAGGCATGTATGTTTTTTTAGTGTTTAGAAAACCTTTTTTTGAAATTATCCTATGGTTTGTGATTGTATAAGATATAGAATACCATGAAAGGAGCTGCCAAATGATATACATTAAATCAATCAATATTAAAAGAACAATAGCCAACATTGCATAGCCAGTTATGCCGAATTTGATATATGATATTGCATAAATTTGCATGTTTGCTAAAAATAATTTAATTGGATTGGAAACCCAAATAAGAAAAATTAAGATAATTACTCCCCAAATAGCTTTCTTACAACCAATTATCATATTGGGTTTAGCTTCATAAATAATTTTTTCATTAGCTATTTTCTTATTCCTTTTACCTGAAAACATAATATTCTATAAGTTTATCATTTTAAATAAAGTTTTAGAATTAAAATAAGTAAATTTTACAAGTCGGTTTCAATTGTTTTAAGAAAAAGTTAAAGAAAAAAAGCCTCAGCTCGCCCATCATTCATCACATATCAGAGCTCATAGGGTTCATCATTGGCTTTTTTAAATAAATCTATCCGAACATTACTCCTGCTTCTTTTTGATATTGGTCTTTGTTTTGAGCAGTTGTAATCTTATCAACAGCATCCATAAAGTCGGCTACGGTCACTTCATGACGTTTGTCACGAATAGCGAACATTCCGGCTTCTGTACATACTGCCTTTAAATCTGCTCCTGAAAGACCTTCTGTAAGATCAGTGAGCAAATCAATTTCAGCTTCTTCAGCTAAAGACATTCCTTTGGTATGGATTTTGAGAATTTCCCTTCTTCCATCTTCATTTGGAAGTGGCACTTCTATAAATCTGTCGAAACGACCGGGTCTTAGAAGAGCAGGGTCCAAAATATCAGGCCTGTTGGTTGCTCCAATGATACTGATGTCTCCTCTTGATTCGAATCCATCCAATTCTGCTAACAATTGCATTAAAGTTCTTTGAACTTCCCTGTCACCGCTAGTTGAACTTTTAAGTCTTTGAGCCGCTACTGCATCGAGCTCGTCTATGAATATGATTGCAGGTGCCTTTTCTTTTGCAAGCTCAAATACTTCACGTACGAGTCTTGCACCTTCACCTATGTATTTTTTAACAAATTCTGAAGCTACGATTTTAATGAAAGTTGCATTAGTTTCATTAGCTGCAGCTTTTGCTAGTAAAGTTTTACCGGTTCCTGGAGGTCCGTATAACAATACTCCTTTTGGTGGGTCAATTCCAACTTTTTCAAATAATTCTGGTTCTTTTAAAGGCAATTCCACAGTTTCCTTTACTTCCACTATTTGTTCTTCAAGACCACCAATCTTAT
This sequence comes from Methanobrevibacter sp., assembly GCF_030539665.1. NCBI lineage: Archaea > Methanobacteriati > Methanobacteriota > Methanobacteria > Methanobacteriales > Methanobacteriaceae > Methanobrevibacter > Methanobrevibacter sp. The sequence goes on along the minus strand of NZ_JAUNXR010000001.1, from coordinate 489,148 downwards.
CATAGGTTATGTCTGGCTTGGTTTCAATTTCCATTCCTGAAACGTTTGCATCTTTTTCTGATGGCAATATTTCAACAATACCGAATGTTTGTTGATTTAAAGCTACCCTGGAACCTGGAACTAATAATTTTTCATCTAAGAATTTAGAATAGTTTACTAAGAAGCTTGGTCCTGTGCTACTTTTAACAGTCATTCTGTGGTCATCTAAAACTTCTGTGATAGTAGCCAATACTAATGGAGGTGATCTAAACCTTTCAATTTCTGATCTTAATGATTTAGCTTCCCTTTCCAATCTTATTTTTTCATTTTCAATTAGGACCTTGTCTTTTTCCAACTTCCTAACTTTCCACATTAAGTTACTTTTGGTTTTGGAATTATCTTCTTTAATTGATTTTATTTCTTCTTCCATTTCTTCAATTTTATTGATCAAATCTTCTTTAGAAGAATCTTCCAAAATAACATCATTATTCAAAATATCATCTCCAAATAAATTAATTTTATTTAGATAATAAAATTCAACATCTTCATACTTTAATAACCATATGTTACTTTATAATATTTAAGAATATTATATTTAAAGTTTATGATATTACATCCAACAATTAATTAAATTTAATAGTTTATAAAATTAATGGTAAATATTTAATAATATAAATAAAATAATAATTACTAATAAAATGTGGGAAATGATTAAGATGGAATGTGAAATTTGTGGAAAAGCCATTTCCGACCATCCTAAAAGAGTGAAAATCGATGGTTCCATAATGGCTGTCTGTGACGAGTGTGCTAAATTTGGAAGAATTCAAAAAGAGCCACCAAAACCAAAATTCAGAAAGCAGAACAATAAGAATAAAAACACCAATAAAAGACAAAACAGAAGAAATGACGAGCCACAAGAAGAACTAATAGAAAACTACAACGACATTGTTAGAAGAAAAAGGGAAGCTAAAAATTGGACTCGTGAACAGTTAGGTCAAAAGCTTAATGAAAAGGTTTCTGTAATCAATAGAATCGAATCTGGAAAAATGGTTCCAGATACAAAGCTCATTAAAAAGTTAGAAAAAACATTGGATATTGAATTGCTTGAAACATACAACACCGATGATTTAAAACAGTATGTTGGAACATCCGGTTCCGGCGTAAAATTAGGCAGTATAGTTAAAATTAAAAGAAAGTAGCTATTTTGTAGAATAGCTATTTAATTTATTATTTTTTATTATTTTTTTGTTTTTAAGTTTATAATCCTTCATCCCAGTGCTTTTGGATTTATGGGAGTAGTAACCTTCAAAATTAGGTGCGGTTTCCAATTTCTTTTTCAATTCTTCATACCCGTCATACTCATCACTAATAATGACAACATGAGCTGGAGGATGGATTTTTTTAATTTGTATAATGCTTAAAGTAGTATCCTCCTTAATGAAAAAAGAAGTTGCTACATTAGATTTTGACCTTAATTTTGATTTTAATATGTTTTCAACAAGCCTATCTGCAAATTTTGCATCGATGATTTTTGGTTTACTTACTAAATTTAAGTTACCGTGCCTTTCTAAATCTGCAATTGAATTAAGTAACTTAGAATTGTTTTCACCTCTTATTAAAACTAATGCCATTTATATATCTCCTTTAAAAAAAAATAAAAAAAATTATTTTTGGAAAGATTTAAGAAGCCTGCTTCTGAATACTACAAGAAGAATCAATATTATTCCAATTACAGTTTGGATACTTCCCAAAATATTTAATACAGTTGAATCTATTGGTAAATCCCATTCCGGTGATGATCTGTCTCCAGCTAAAGCAGTGAAATAAACACCAACTGCTTTTGAATCCTTTTTAACGTTGATATCTTTAGGTTCAACATGATCAACACCTACTATAAGACCATTATCAATAGCTTTGTTTATTGATTTAGCAATAGCATTTGCATCATAACCATTGTTTACTACAGAAGATTTGACAACATCCTGAGTTGTGGAAGCTAAACCAGGTTCATCACTACCATAAACAGATACACTTACTGAATTTTCAGATACTGTTAAGGTGTTTCCCAAAGCCTCATATGCATAAACTGTTTTGAGGTCATGATTACACATTGGACATTTGTCATAATTTTCCGCTGAAGGAAAACCTAATCCCCATCCACAATTTTCACATGTTTTGGAATATGGTTCATCCATAGGATAACCCGTTTCATTCATTTGCTGTGGTGTGAACATGTCACCAGTGGACAATCCGGAAATAAGGTTTACACCCCCACCCCCGTATTTTTCACCGGAGTCTTTAGCTACTTCACCCATAGCTTCTGCAAGAATCGTAGTGGCCGGATAACCGTCCCTAATCATTTTACCAATGTTCATTGCTGTTTCCTTACGTACAGAATCTGCAGTACCGTACATTGGATTTCCTGCAGTGTTCCTTAAGTGAATAATAGCTCCTTTTTGACCTGGTTCCAATGTTGCTGTTCCGCTTGAATATGGTGTTACAGTAATGGTTGAATTGTCTTCCACTGTAATAACATATGCCCTAAAAGAACCTGAAACGGAAGCACCGATAGTTGGACCTCCAACTACAAGACGAGCTCCAGTATATCCACTTGCAAGTGAAGCCGCAGATGCAGAAGATGCATTGTTTTTAAGAGCAGCAACTGCTTCAACGATAGAATCTAACCTTGAATCAGAACTACCAGTACCCCCAGAGAGTACAACAAAATGATTATCCTTTGACATTAAGAATGTTGACTGGAACATGTTTTGCGCGAAAGACATACTTCCAGCAGCTGCACCATTAGGATCTTCACCTGTCGGATCAGTAATGACAATTATATTACATGTAGCAGACACACTACTCATACATAATAAAAGTACTATAAAAAATACTGATAATAGTTCCCATTTTTTCAAATTATCGCCCTCATTTCGTACTGTTTTCTAGCTTAACTGAAGAAAAGTCTTCAATAACCGTTACAGTTACAATACCTGTGTTTTTATCTACCTGAACATCAGCAGCAGTAATTGGAGCAACAGATGTACCAGGCACTGTCGACAGCGTTGCCAAATTCTGTGCCGTTTGAATAGCATCCTGCAGGGCAACTTCTCTTTTGGATGTTTTTAAAATATCCCCATAGATGACACTACCACTTCTTAAACCAGATTGCATAACATTTGCTCTTATGGTATCAACAGGAACAAGATCATTTCCTTTAACAATGATTCCTGATATTTGCACACCATCTGTAACTTCAGGTGATGATGCATATGCAACATAAGTAATCAAACGTCCACAAAGAATTAAGATAAACGCCAATAATAAAATAATTAACGTGTCCCTTCTAATCTTTAGTAACATTTTTTTCCTCGTTTATTATTTTTTAACATTAAGTCTATTGACCATTGAAATAAAAAATAAAATACATTTATTATATTACTGCAACATTATATATAATAATTTCCCACTTTAAAAAAAGAATCTGATATAGAATCAAAAATAAAAGAATAAATATGATTAAATAATCACATAGGCAGGATTTAGCCATATTAAAAATACCAAATATTCACGATCCATAATGCAAAAAACATGAAACATTAAATTATATCCTTTAAAAAACCTTCTGCAGGATCCATTCCCTGAGCACCTATCAATAGGATTACATCCCCTTCAGAAGCTTCCCTGCAAACAGTTTCCAAAGTATCGACCAAATTGTCGAAATGTTTAAAACCAATATTGTTCCTGTTTAAAACTTCAAAGAAAATTTCCCGTTCCTCATCGATAACAACATTTAAATTATCAACAACATCAATACTTGATGATAAGTACAATTCAATGTTATCGTTGAAACTTTCAACTAAAGCCTCAGCATTGAGCTTATTGATATCTACTCCTCTTGAACCCCTAATAGCGCATGCCACATGTAAAGTTTTACCCTCAGGAACCAATTTTAAAGATTCCTTAATTGTAGCTTTAATGCCATCAGGATTGTGAGCAAAGTCATCGAATATTAACGGATCCTCACTAATCCTGGAGAATCTTCTATTAAGAGATTTGTAAGATTTCACACCTTCCCTAATATCTTCAATATCAATCCCCAAAGCTATGCATGCACCAACGGCAGATAAAATATTTTGAATAAAATGATAACTGTTAAAAGGCAGTTCCTCAGGCCTTAAAATAACCTCCCCATCATAGACCACTCCATCATCATAGTAAATGTTATTTTTAGAATCATCCAGTTTATTCATTGAACAATAGAAATTGTTTTTAGATGAATCAATCCTCATCACAAGCTCATCGTCATGATTCAAAATAAGAGAATCTTTAATCGCATTTGGAACTGCCTGAATTTCATTGAAGACTTCATCAATGGAGTTTACAAGACCAATATGATCCATAGCAATATTTGTAATGACCCCAACATTGGCAGATACCGCATCAGCCATCAAGTAGGCATGGTTTTTCATTAGATTGCCCAGCCAGCCTTGAACTTCTGAAACTTCAATAACAAGATAATCCAAAGGCCCTTTTTCAATTACCTCACTAGCTACCATATTAGCAACCATCGGATCAATCAATGTGTTGAATTCTGATTCGGAATCTGTATTTGTAAGCACTCTGAATCCTGCATTGTCTATGATATGATAAATTAGATGGGAAGTAGTGGACTTACCGTTAGTTCCAGTAATAATAACATTTTTAGAATCAGGACTGAAATTAGAAATTGCATGCTTTAAAGCATAAGCGCTAGCCAATTCAATTTTATCCACAACTATCAAAGGGAAATTGATCTCCTCTGCCTTTTCAAGAGCCCCATCTTTTGGATTTTGAGTAATTAAGCATGAAATATTTTTAGATGCCGCCATTTCAACTCCCTTATCGTTAATCCAGTGCCTTATAACAATGTCTCCATTATCAGCATTGTTTAAAAATAGAAATCTTCCTGTAAAATCAGTGAAAAATTCATCAGCACCTTTGATTTGACCATTAATAGAATTAGCTAATTCCTGAATATTCATAAAATCACCTGAAAAAAAGAAAAATTAGAATAATAAAATTTTTCCAAGGATTCCTGCAGCGCATAAAACAACAGTACCTAACCAGTAGATACAAACGATTTTTACCTCAGACATTCCCTTATGATTTAAAGTATGATGAAGCGGTTCTACAGGCAAATTAATAATATGTGCTCTATGAAGAAGACTTACGACAACTGAAAGAATTGGAACTCCTAAAGACAAAACCCCAAAGTAAGGAATATCGCATATGAGAACTGCAGTTGCAAATCCAACACCTAAAATAAAAGAACCAGTATCTCCCATAAATATGGTGGCCGGATACTTGTTGAATACTAAAAATCCTAAACAAATACCAGTTAGAATTACGAACGGAGGAAGTATTTCAGGCCTTCCAATAATCCAACCATAGATACAACATGAAAATGATGCTATGGCAACAATTCCTGCAGCTAAACCATCCATTCCGTCAATAAGATTTACAGTATTGATAGCTCCCAAAATAGCTATTACAACTACTGGAAACATTAACCAACCTAAAGAGAACCCACCTAAATTTGTCACATAACCAGTTAATCCCAATAGAACACCAATGAACAGTTGGCATAGTATTTTAGGAAACTCTTCAGGCTCTAACTTAATTGGAACTTCACCGATTACTTTAACTTTACCTTCTTTAAGTAAACTATCAACTTCTTTTTTTGCTTTTGGTGTAGCTACCCTAACTTCCTCACCAGGCTCTACTTCTAATCTGCCAAGTGTAATAGCTTTTTTGGAAGTGTTTACAACAAGCTTCTGAACTTCTTTGATTTGAAGACCAATTAAATCATCTACAAAACCGAATATTCCACCTGCAAGCATCATTATTGAAGTTATGAGAATCAAATTATTTTTGTAATAAATAGCCGTAATTAACAATATAGTAAATAAAAAAGCGATTCCACCCATTGTTGGTGTACCAATTTTATGTTTATGTTCACTAACTATCGGACTATCACCTATTTTTGCCCTTAAAAATATTCTTCTAACATACCATGTGAAAAATGCAGAAGCAAAAAAGGTCAATAAAAATAAAACAAAAATATCCCAATTCATTTTACCACACATAATTTTTAAAATTATTCAATACTAATTATATAAATTGTAGTATATAAAATATTAGTCAAAAATTACACAGTTAATTTTTTAACTAATTCATCGAGCTTTTCTTTTGATTTTGCCCTAATTGTAATTCTTTGATATCCTTCAGGACCATGAACAATGAAATCATCATGTTCGAATGATTTTAATGGAACATGAGGCTTTTCACCATTATAATTTCCAATTGGAATTTCTGTTGCATAATAGATATCCATCTTTTCTTCAATGTTTTCACGGCTGAACTGACCAATAGCCATGTTTATCAATTCATGCAAGGAATTAATGTTGCAGGTTCCTGTAGTGAGATATCTTGTTCCATTTGGTCTGGTATTCACTTCAATGACAAAGACTTCCCCATCCTTTGAATACATGAAATCCATTTCAAAGATTCCATCAGAATTAAGACCCTTAGCCACTTTATAAGCAGTTTCCTGAATTATTTTTTTGTCCAAACCTTCAATATCCAAAGGCCCGGTCTTGATCTTATTTAAAGGATGTGTCCCTTCAAGAGTTGTTTCTCCCTTATAGATCGGTTCCAAAGGAACTATTTCGCCGTTGTAAGCAAGGACTTCAATAGATATTTCAGATCCCTCGACAAATTTTTCGCACAATGCCTGGTTGAAATTTTCAAAGTATTCCTCGACGTCATCCTGGGATTTAGCTATCCTAATGTCCTTTCCCCCTTGTCCTTCACCCTGCTTTAAAACCACTGGAAAATCCAGTTCCAACTGTTCTGGGCTTTCAATAACCTGGTAATCTGGAGTGTTAATCTCTTCCCTTTGGAAGAAATCCTTTGTATTTATTTTGTTCGAGGTTAATCTGACTGCTTCCACGTCACTAGCTATTACTGGAATTCCATATTCCCCTTCCAATTCCTCTTTCATAATGGCCACATCCATTAATGGAGGATCGATTCCAATTAATGGAACTACCGCATCAACCTCTTTTTCAATAGCTACTCTTTTAGGTTCTTCCATCCCTCTAGGAACTATTATTACCTCATCCGGCAAGTCCAGATTTATTGCATTCTCATTAGATTCTGTTAAAATTGATTTGATATTTTTTTCACGAACATAATAATCTACATCATCATATAATCTTGATCCAATAAATAAAAGCTTCATATTATCTCCCTTATAATTTCTATTAGGTTGTCTGCGCCCTCTTTGACATTTGGTGTTAATGCATTTGCAAACTCCATTATATTCGGCTCGATGCCTATAAATATTACTTTAAAATCATTTTCCTGTTCCAGATATTTAACAAAATATGACAAGGACATCGAATGGGTTGAAATTCCGATATTGTTAAAATCTTCCCTATCAACTATTTTTACATCTCCAGGTTCCGAATCCATCAGGCATGCATCTATTATTATCAAATGAGATGGCTGTTCTTTTCTAATCTTACCTGTAAAATTTTCCGGAACGGTTTGGGCATCTAGTAAAATTATGTTGTCTGATGATATGTCCTCTAACTTATCGATTATGTATGGACCTACCCCATCATCAGATTTCAAAACATTTCCAACACCTAAAAATAGCAACTTAGAATAATCTGATATTTCCTCTTTTAACTTATCTTTGATTGAAATTTTAAACACCTATTCATAATTAACATTAATTGTTTGAATTCCTTCTCCCATATCATACTTTATTCTTAAATTTATTAAATCATTGCATTTAACATTTTTTGGTTCTATTGGAATTAGTAATGGCGGATTTAACATGGGAGTCGGTCCGCAGATTATATTATCTGAAAGTAATGTGAATGTGGTTATTTTAATTCCATTAACCTTAAATCCATCTTTATTAATTTTAAATCTTAATACGTCGTTAAAGCTTTCTTTAAAATCATCCAAAAAATTTATTTTATCATAAGTGACAGGATTTGACAGTATCTCATATTGAGTATTGGAACCTACATCATCATAATGTATGTTTTCCCTGGGCATTTCCACCAATTCGGCGACGTTAACGATTGACTGTGGAATTATTTTTCCATTCTCATTGAGGTATTTTTTGGCATTTTTCAAGGCCGGAACCTGTTCTTCATCGATTAAAGCCGTATCCAACATCTCACAAACTATTAAATCTGCCTTCTCAGGAAAATCAAAAGTAGTTGCATCCTCATTGATAACTGTGATGTTTTTAAAATCTTTAAGATTCTCTCTAGTGTAATCAGCTACCTTGGGATCGATTTCTATGGCCAATATTTTCCTGAAATAATCTTTGCTAAAATAAGAAAGAATTCCGCTACCGCATCCAACATCAAATTCCACTAGATTAGAACAATCATTAGATGCTGCGAATTCTTTAATGGCTTCATAAAAAACTGACAGTCTTTCCTCATCCTTCAATAGATTGTAATGATAAGGAGTAGTTTTGAATTTCATGTTCAATGATAATGCATGTGGCCATGACCATGAGAGTCGGGTTCCTTGAAATCCTCACCATTTGCAGTACTGGTAAGCTTTACATGTTCTACGCCCTTGAGCCTCATCATCCTTTCAGTTAATTCCCTGATATTTTGTATATCTCCACTGACGATGATAATTTCCATACAATACTTATCTGTCATGTGAATATGCATACTTGTAATTATTTCATCTCTGAAACTGTGTTGGATTTCTGCCAATTCCTCCATTACTCCAGTGTAATGATGGTCATAAATTATTGTAATGACACCAATTCTTTCCCCTTCCATTTCATTCATCCATTGATATCTTACAATATAATCTTGAAGAGCATCCCTTATCCCTTTAGAACGAGACTGATAACCTCTTTCTTTTAAAACCTCATCAAAATCGGCTAATAACTTTTTAGGTAATGACATACTTATTCTCATCATAAAAAAAACCTTTTAAATATTAATAATTATATATTAAATTTTAATACATATATAAAACTTATGATAAATTACCAAATTGTTAATACTCAATAAAGAAAAAATAGGGACGATATAATGACATTCATAGAAGTTAACGACAACAAAATGAATTTTGAGATTGACGGCCATGGATTTCCAGTTGTTTTAATACATGGTTTTTCAGATGACCTCCATTACTGGGATCATACCACTAAAGTACTTAAAAAATATTTTACAGTCATTAGAATAGATTTAAGAGGACATGGAAAAACACCGATTGGAGAAAAAAATGTTGATAACCATCTGCTTGCAAGAGATATTGCCGAACTTTTAAAAAAGCTATACATTGAAAAATGCCACGTTATCGGATTTTCACTTGGGGGAAGCGTTGCAATGGACATCGCATTAAACAATCCTAAGCTTGTAAAGTCATTAGTCTTAATCTCAACATTCGCTTCACATAATGATCACATCATAGCCAAGTTTAAAGAATTGAACAAGGCCTTGAAAAAATCCTATGAAACTTTCTTTGATGTTATTATCCCATATGTCATGCCGAAAGAAATTATTGAGGAAAATATCGATAAGTTGAATAAGGTTAAAGAATTGAAAGCCTCAACTGAAAATACTGAGGATTTGAGAAAAGTACTATATGGCTCCGCCCAATACAACGAGCTTGATAAAATTAAAAGAATAAACTGCAAAACCCTAATAATAGCTGCAAGGGAAGACGACCTGGTTCCCTGTGAAAACTCATTGCTGATGTGTGAAAGAATAAATAAAAGTGACATCGCATTATATGACTATGTGAAACACGATGTTCTGATAAAAAGCAATAGAGAAGCTGTTATAAAGAGAATTCTGGAGTTTTTAAGAAACTAGCAAATAATATTCTCCATCTTCCTTTTTTATTGACTTTAGAAGACCCTTATTCTGCAAAGACAATAGTATATGAAACATTTTGAAATTGCTGAGTTTCAAATCCCCATATAACAAATTACCCTCCAAAATATATTTGGAGACAATGTTGTTATCATCAACAAGCTCTTTTATGAGATTATATGATTCCTGTTCTTTAATATTTAATTCAACCTTTTCAACATCTTCCTTGGAATTAACGGCATTGACTTCTTTTTCAATGTCCAGCAGTTTAGCAACATTTCCATCGAATTTTATTAATTCCTTACTATCTAATGTTTTTAGAATTTGAACAAGATTATACTCGAAAAAACCTGTTTCATCTTTTAAAACAGACAATGGAATTCCATCAGGATACTCAAGATGATAAATTTTTATTTGATTTAAAACTACTTCCTCTTTTTTTGTAATTGTAATCATGAAAATCAAATAATAATTTTAATATTTATTATTTTTAAAATTTTTGAATAAATTTATATATAAAATAGGCTTTATAATATAGTCTATGAAAGATGAAGATATTTTCCAGGATTTGAACAGATTAGATGAAAAGGACGTTATCACCAAAAAAGAATTGTTGGCTATTTTGAAGAAGTATGGAAGAACCATATCACCCCAAGATCTTATGGTAGCTACAAATTTATTGCGGGAAGATGGAAAATATGTTCAGGCAGGATATCGTGAGAAATTCTTAGAGACCTATGTAAAATACTTCATCTTAAGAATAAAAGAGATATTAAATACTAATGATGATATAGAAGGGAATGTAAATAAAGAACTTTTTAGTGAAAGCTTAGAAAATTTAGAACATCAGTTCTATAAGGAAAAAGAAGACAGGAAAAAAAATTCAAAATTCCCACTAATATATACATTAGCCTCAATTTTCTCAACATTTATAAACGAAGAGCCAATACATCCAGAAGGTAGTGAATTTCCGGGAAATCTAAAAGTTTATAAAAAAGATGGTGAATTCTACTGTCCTGTAAAAGACGCCCAAAAAGACAATCCCAATGCCGTTTGTAACTTCTGTTTAGCTAAACAAACACCGGGAGTTTAAAAAAAATAAAAAAATTTAAGAAAATTAATTTAAGCCACCAGCCATAGGAAGTCCAGTTAAAGCTGCAGCATCCGGGGTCAAGGCTCTTAAATTCTCTTTTTCAAGTTTGGAAATATGAGTGTTACCAGCTTGTTGAACAAGCATACATGCCTCATCAGTCATTGCGTTAATATAGTTAGCTACATTTTTACCCATTTCCTTATAATCAAGCCTATGTCTTAATGATAAATCTTGGGTTGCAATTCCTTTTCTACAAGCACCAGTATAACACATTTGACAAACCCTACATCCAATTGAAATCAATGCAGCTGTTGCAATATAAGCCGCATCTGCACCAAGAGCTAATGCTTTAGCCAAGTCAGCACCGGATCTGATACCTCCAGCAGCCACTAGACTAACGTCGTCTCTAAGGTTAACTTCTTTTAATGCACGGTCTGCTTCTACAATTGCGGCAAGTGTTGGAATACCAGCATGTTCCATAATTACATCAGGACCTGCACCGGTTCCTCCTTGCATACCATCAACAACGATAATGTCTGCTCCACCTTTAGCAGCGATTTTTACATCACTAGCTACCTTACCTGCAGCAAATTTAACAATAATCGGTACTTTCCAGTCAGTGATTTCCCTCAATTGGGAAATTTTCATACTTAAATCTTCAGGACCTACAATATCCATGTGTCTTGCCGGTGAAAGTGCATCTGAACCTTCAGGTATTCTTCTAATTTGAGCAACTTCCGCAGTAACCTTCTCACCAAGCAAGTGACCACCCATACCTGATTTTGCACCTTGTCCTATTTTGATTTCCACTGCATCCCCTTGTTTTAAATAATCTGCAGACACACCAAATCTTCCTGAAGCATATTGTGCAATAAGCTTATCTGCCAAATCACGTTCTTCAGGAAGCATTCCTCCTTCACCAGTGTTGGTAACTGTTCCTGCAAGGGAAGATCCCATAGCCAATGCCATTTTAGCCTCTTTACTTAATGCACCAAATGACATTGCACCAATCATAACTGGAGTGTCAAGTTTTAATGGGTTTTCCGCATACCTATCTCCCAAAACAACATCAGTACCACAAGGTTCCCTATACTTATCAAGAGGTGGTCTGGATACCTGTGCAGGGACTACGACTAAATCATCAAAGTCTGGAAGTTTTCTGAGAGCACCAGTACTTCTGATTTTGTAGGAAGCGGTTTGTGATTTTCTAATAATCTCAACAACATCAGGAAATGCCCATGATTGTCTTGCATCCTGTGGGATTGCATTTACTTCAATAGCTCTGTTTGGACACATTTCAAGACAAATTCTACAACCCACACATTTTTCCTGATTTAATGGGTATGGTTCACCTTGAATAATTTCATAAACTCCATGAGGACAGTTATTAAAACAGGAAAAACATTTTCCACATATTTTTTCATCCCTATCATCACATAAATACCAGCAACATCCTGGCCTATCAAAATTTTTTTTACATAAATCCGGATTTCTTTCTACCCTATATGACATAAACAACCCTCACAAAATCTAATGACCATAGAATGGCCTTTTACTTTCAGGCACTACTTTTTTAAAATCATCTAATTCTTTATATGTTAAATTAAAGCCATATTTAGCCAAGTCTTTTTTAAGTTTTTCCTTATCGTCTTGAGTTGGCTTGACGATTTTTGCATTATAACCTAAACTGCTGATTTTTCCTTTAACATAAATCTCTCCACGAATAATGGACTCTGCCAAATCCTCTCCAACATCTCCAAGAATAATCATACGGCCACCCATCATGAAGATTCCAGTCATGAATCCTGAATTTCCACCAATGATAAGAGTACCGTTTTTCATGATTTCTCCAGTTCTTGAACCTACAGATTTGCGTACAACAACAGTTCCGCCATAAATTCCCTGACCTGCTCCATCTCCAGCAGTTCCTTCAACAATAATTTCCCCATCGGTTAAATTGTCTCCAACAAACCAACCTGCATTACCGTTAATTTTAATTTTACTGCCGTCACACATGGTTCCTGCAAAATAACCTACAGATCCGTCAATTTCAATATCTGCATCATCCACCACTCCAGCAACCAAATAGTGCATAGCATTAGGATTTTTAATTAAAATTTTTGAGTCTCCACCTGCAAGCTCTTTAACTCTTGAGTTAATCTCACGAGGTGTTAATTTTGATGCGTCTAACTCTACTACATCCCCACTCATGTCATCACCTTAAATTTCGTATACCATTACTTCCCCAGGGGAAATTTGTTCAATATTATGAGTATCTACAACTTGTCCAAGAGAAACTTCTTCAGAAGCTATTGCAAATACATCGTCAGTTTCAGCCATTACTCCAGGACGTAATCCTAATTTGTCTTTAGCGATTCCAATACCTTGTGGAGTTCCAATAATGTATGAAAATGGCCCATCCATATCTTCAACTGATTGTTCTAAAGCTTCTTCCAATGAATAGCCAGAATCCAATTTATCAGCAATATAATGAACAAGACATTCTGTATCGTTGAATGTTTCAAATACATGCCCTTTTCTTTCTAAAGGATCTCTAACTTTCCAATAGTTAGTGATTTGACCATTGTGCACTACAGAAATATCACGTATGATGTAAGTCTGGAATGGGTGAGCATGATATCTGTCTACACCACTTTCTGTTGAAAATCTGGTATGGCCTATTGCATGTGTTCCTTTCACATTGCGAACGTCATATCTGTCTGCAATATCTAAAACACTACCAACGTCTTTAATCATTTCAAAAGCCTGACTTCCATTAAGTACAATCACATCATCAATAGTGTCTACTTGACTGATTAATGGTTTAAGCTCTGAAAATTTGTCCAATTCTATTTTACATTTATATATGAATGAATCTCCAACAGAAGGTAAAACTTCATCTGATTGAATTGGAGTAATCATGTTAACAGCATCTTTAACTGTTTCGAGTAATCTAGGTTCTTCTTTTACTTGAATTTTTAAAATGTATTCATTTTCATCAAGCCCAGTTCCACCATATATTGCATAACCAGCAGAGTCAGGACCTCTGTGTTGAAGTTCATGAAGCATGTTTGTCATGTCATTTCCAATATTATGCAATTCCTTATCTTTATAAACAATACCAGCTATTCCACACATTTTAAAACCTCCTTTATAAAGTATTCATGGATTCTTGTATCATCAGTTAATTCAGGGTGAAATGACATAGCTATATTATGTCCTTGTTGAATAGCTATTATTTCGGAGTCAAATTCTGATAATACGGTTATGTCATCTTTAGTTTTATCATATTCTTCAAGTATAGGTGCTCTTATAAAAACTCCTGGAAATTCTTCACCAAAAATAGAAATGGGACTTTCAAATGAATCTTTTTGTCTTCCGTAAGAGTTTCTTCCAACAGTAATATCCATTATTCCAAGCAATGGTTGATCGAAATCGGTTTTTTTACCTAATAAAATCATTCCTGCACAGGTTCCAAAAACAGGCATGTTATTTTCTTTAATAACCTCATCAATACCTCTTCTTTCGATGATTTTACCTATTACAGTACTTTCACCACCAGAAATAATTATCCCATCACATTCAGCTACCTCATCAGCATATCTGACAGATTCCACATCTGCATCAATCCCCATATTTTCAATAGCTTTCTTTGTGATGTCATAATGTTCGCTAACGGCACCTTGTAAGTTTAATATTCCTATTTTCACCATATATACCACAAAATGTTTTAATAATATCAAGCCATTAAGAATAAGACAATTCTAAAAGTTTTATTTAAAACCAAATTAATTATAATCTTATAATCTAATATATGTTTTCTTATTATATATAAAATTACTGGAAGATATCTTCCGACTAAATGCATATGATGAAAAAAAAGCTAAAATTTATGAAAAATTTATACAATGTTTAAAAATAAGCGAAATAAATAAAAAAAAGTTTAATAAAAGAAGAATAATTATTCTCCTTTTTTAATATTGTTAATAGCGTTTTTAGCACCTGAAGATACGAATGCACTTTCATCTTCAGTCAATGCTTCTAAAGGTTCTATTGCCCTTTCATCATTAAGATTTCCTAAAGCCCAAGCAGCTGCCCCTCTAACTCTCCAGTCTTCATCAGACAAGATGTCAATTAAAGGTTCAACAGCATCTGAACCTAAACGGCTTAAAGAAGTAGAAGCTTCCCTTCTTACCAATTTGTTGCTGTCTCTTAAAGTCAAGATTAAAGGATTGATAGCTTTAGGATCGCCCAATACACCTAAAAGTTTAGCTGCATTAAGTCTAATATTCTTTTTCCTACTTGACAAAGCTGAAATTAAAGGATCGATAGCTTCATCAGCTTTCATTTCAAGTAAACCCATTGCTTCTTCTATGATAAATTCATCATCACTGTTTAAATTTTCAATTAAATCATCTATACTTCTATCCATGTAAAATCCTCCTACAAATTTACAACTATTATAATAATTATAAAACATTTACTATAAATATATTCCCATTATATACGAACAAAATACATTTAATTAAATTTTTTACATTTGCGATAAGTAACCAGTGCAGTAATCAACAATAAAATTCCGGCAAAAATCGCCAAAACACCCAAAACTGAAAAATCAGTAGCAGGAACATTTATATTGAATGATGCAAAAGCTCTGCGAATATTTTCTGAAATACCATAAACATAAATTCCTGAAATCAAATCAAGAATTCCTCCAATTAGAAATAGGAAAAAACTCCTCTTGTCTCTTTTATTAATTAGATACAATGCGACAATGGCCGAAATTATTGAAATCAGAATTGCAATGCTGGAATATAGGAAAATATTCACAACATTCTGAATAGTATCAACGAAAGCCTGAGAATATTGGCTTGCAAGAGAATACAATCCTCCCTGACTAGAATAAGCTGAAATAGCCTCCCTTGCATAAACTAACTTTTCATTGTAAAAATTGAATGCATAAATGCCGAACAAGAAAGCACCCACAGAAGCTATGATTGAAATAATCCCACTGACAAAAACAGAAGTTACGGAAACCATTTTAACTGTCTTTTTAACTTCCTCAATTTTACCATCGGAATTCACTTTAGCCCCACACTGATTGCAGAAAGCAGATCCCTCATCAATTAAAGCACCGCATTTTTTACATTTGATTTCAAGTTCACTAGCTGCAGGTTTTTCCTCTTCAAATTTCAGTTTTTCTCCACAACTACCGCAAAAAGCATCATTTTCAGAAACATCTTTTTTACATTTAGGACACAACATAATAATAAGTTGTTTAAATTAATATTTATCAATTACTAAAATGTTTAAATCAAATAAAGAATAATTATATTTATAAAAAATAGAGAATTGTGAAAACATGTATAACATATCAATAATCGCAGGAGACGGGATTGGCAGAGAAGTGATGGAAGCTGCAGAATATTTATTGGATAATATAAATTTAGAATTTAAATTTAGATATGGGGAAGCAGGATATGACTGTTATCAAAAAAACGGGACAACATTACCTGAAGAAACTATTAAAATAGCTAAAAAAAGCGATGCAGTATTGTTTGGAGCCAATACAAGCACACCAGGACAACCAAGTCCAATCATAAATCTGAGAAAAGAGCTTGACACATATGCTAACTTAAGACCGATAAAATCCTATAAAGGAGTAAAATCACTATATGATGATGTGGACATCCTAATAGTTCGTGAAAATACAGAGGGACTTTATTCTCAAAAGGAATATGAAAGGGAGGATTCAGTAATAGCTGAAAGGATAATAACAAAAAAGGCAAGTGAAAGAATCTCCGAAATAGCTTTTAAACAGTGCATTGACCTTGAAAAAAACAAGGTAACCTGTGTTCACAAAAGCAATGTTTTGAAAAAAACTGACGGAGTATTTAAAGAAAGTTTCTATAAAATCGGAGAAAAATATCCTGAAATTGAAAAAAATGACTTTTATGTGGATGCCGCTGCAATGTACATGGTAAGCCAACCTCAGGAATACCAGGTAATCGTTGCAAGTAATTTGTTTGGAGATATTCTCTCAGACGAGGGTGCTGGACTTGTTGGAGGACTCGGCCTTGCACCGTCAGGAAATATTGGTGACAAACATGGACTTTTCGAACCGGTTCATGGATCCGCGCCAGACATTGCAGGTAGGAACATAGCCAATCCATGTTCAATGATTTTGTCAGTAGCCATGATGTTAGATTATCTAAAAGAATTTGAGATTTCAAACAACGTTAAGGATGCCGTTGCAAAAACATTGGCAAAGGGAGAAGTGAAAACACCAGATTTGGGAGGAAATGCATCTACAATGGAAATGGCAAAAGCAATTGTAGGAGAGATGTAAATGCTTAACATAACAACATTTCTTGATGCAAATTCCAACAGATTAGACAAGGATGTCCTATACTATCCGGAAAAGGATAAAAAATATAATTCCATTGAAATATTAAAAACAATATCCGGAATCGGTCGTGACTTAAAAGAGAGAGGAATAGAAAAAGGAGATAGGGTTTTAATATACCTGAAGAATTCACCAGAATATCTCTTTTCATTATTTGCATTATGGAGAATTGGTGCAATAGCCATTCCAACCAATAGAATTTATACTGGAAAAGAACTTGAATTCATGATTAGCGATTGTGAAGCTAAGCTAATCATAACCGATGAAGCCGGAAAGGACGTTTTGGATATTGAATCCTTTGTAATAGACAATTTGGACAAGTATGAGGAATCTGAAATTTTACCTCCAGCACATACAAGCTGGGATGACTTATGTCAACTTCAGTACACTTCAGGAACAACAGGCAAACCAAAAGGATCAATGCTAACACATGGAAACTATTTTTCAGCAATTCACAATGAATGTGATGTTATGGGCATTAAACAAGATGACGTTTTCCTTGGAATATATCCTATGGCCCACGTTGGACTTTCGTGGGCAATATCTGCCCTTAGAAGTGGGGCATTATACATCATGATGGCAGAGTATGATTTTGAAGAATATTTAAAATTATGCGGGGAGGAAAAAGTCACAGTATTAACCGCCATGCCTCCGGTGATTCATTCATTGACAAATATTGATTCAAGAACCGACTTGAAAACTGTTAGAGAAATAATAAGTGGAGGAGGGCCCCTTCACAAAAAAATATGGAAAAAGTTCAATCAGACATACCACGTCCCCATACTTAATGCATATGGATTATCAGAGACAATTGTGATTGGAACAGGGACAGTAATTAGACCTGAAGATTATTTGACAGTGGACAAATATGAAAGCGTAGGCCATCCTGTTTGTTTTTCAGAGGTTAAAATTGTAGATGAACTTGACTGTACAAAGGAACTTGACAAATATGAAACTGGAGAAATTGCACTTAGAGGCCCTGCAGTAGCTAAAGGCTATTGGGGAAATGAAAAAGCAACGAAGGAAGTTTTTCTTGAAGATGGATGGTTTTTGACTGGGGATGTTGGATATCTTGATGAAGATAACCGTTTGTTCATAACAGACCGTAAAAAAGACATGATTGTAATGAGTGGTTGGAAAATTTATCCAACGGAAGTGGAAGAGGAACTGATAAAATATCCTAAAGTTGATGAAATAGCTGTTTTCAGCATGAATGACTATCACAAAGGAGAAATACCTGTTGCTGCAGTGGTGTGGAAAAATTACCCTGATGAAGATGGATTGCTCGAATTTGCAAGAGAAAATCTTTCAAGATACAAAATACCAAGAAAAATATTTAACGTTGATGAACTTCCACGTGTAAACGGATGGAAGTTATTGAGAAGAGAACTTAAAGAAAAATATTCAAAATAGGTGATAAATATGTTGAAAAATAAAGTGGCAGTGATTACTGGTGGAACTCGTGGAATTGGATATGCAACAGCGAAATTGTTTTTAGACAACGGATGCAAAGTTATCATATTCGGTTCAAGAGCTGAAAGTGTTGACAAAGCGTTAAGTCAATTAAATGAAGAAAATCCTAATTATCCTGTTGAAGGATATTATCCTAATTTAAATGACTACGAGGAAGTTGAAAAAACCATTCTTGCAATAGCTGAAAAGTATGGGAAAATCGATATCCTAATAAACAATGCAGGAATTTCATCATCAACCCCTATTGATCAGTACACAGTAGAGGAATTTGAAAAAATAATAAACTTAAATGTTGTTTCAATGTTTAAATGTATTAGAGCAACAGTGCCAATAATGAAAGAACAGGGAGAAGGAGTTATCTTAAATACAAGTTCAATGGTTTCCATTTCAGGCCAACCTTCAGGAGTGGGTTACCCAACATCAAAATTTGCAGTGAACGGTATGACATTATCACTTGCACGTGAACTTGGAAAGGACAATATTCGTGTGAATGCGGTAGCTCCGGGAGTTACAGAGACAGACATGTTTAAATCCCTTCCAGAACCGTTGATTGAAGGAATAGTGTCCAAAATACCTCTTGGAAGAGTTGGAAAACCAGAAGACATAGCTAATGCATTTTTATATTTAGCTAGCGATATGGCAAGTTACGTAACTGGAGAAGTTCTTTCAGTTGATGGAGCTTGCAGAAGTTAATATGGATTAATCTTAATCCATATACTCATTTTAAATTTAAATTAAAAAAAAAGAAATAGAATAAAATTCTATTTGTAAATCATTGTACCAATACCGTCTTTTGTGAATATTTCAAGCAAAAGAGAATGTTTTTTACGTCCATCTATAATATGGCATGATTTTACGCCATCTTCAATAGCTTTAACACAGGTTTCTATTTTTGGAATCATTCCACCAGTAATAATGCCTTCTTCTATTAATTTTGGAACTTCCTCGATTTTAATTCTTTGAATTAAGCTATCTGGATCATTAGGATCTCTTAAAACTCCTGGAACATCAGTTAAAATAATCAATTTTTCTGCATCTACTGCACCGGCTATTTCACCGGCAGCAGTATCTGCATTGAGATTAAGGCTTGTTCCGTCCTCTGCAATTCCTACAGGAGAGATGACTGGAATATAATTATTGCTTGTAAACATTTCAAGCAAATCAGTGTTGACACAGTTAATTTCACCAACAAGGCCCAAATCAATTTCCTCTTCGTTTCCGGACTCGTCAGTTATTTTATGTGCAGGTTTTTTACTTGCAAAAATCAATCTGCTGTCCTTACCAGAAACTCCAATTCCCTTTCCATCATGGAAACAAATTTGAGAAACGATATTGGTACTTATCTTACCAACCAAAACCATTTTAATAATTTCCATTGTCTCTTCATCGGTTACCCTTAAACCTTTGATGAATTTAGGTTCCTTTCCAAGTTTATCCATTGATCTGGAGATTTCAGGACCTCCTCCGTGAACTACAATAGGTTCCATACCTACATATTTTAAAAGTACAGTATCGCGAGCAGTGGAAGCCATTGCATCTTCATCCACCATTGCATGGCCACCATATTTAATTAAAATCTTTTTGTCATGAAACTTTTTAATATAAGGCAAAGCTTCAACTAAAATATTTACATCTTTCATTAAATCACAGCAAAAATTTTTATCAGTAATTATTTTAGTTTTTCTTAATTTAAATAATCTTTGAATTAAATAGGAAATGAAAACATGATGGAGATATGAACTTCAGGGTTTAAGGTTAAAATAACATTCAGAATAGTCATTTTACAAAACAAAAAGAAAATTGGAACCTTTAAAAAAATTGATGATGAAATAATAATATAAGCTAAAAAATAATAATATTAATATATAGGTGAAATAGTAATGGCGAATAAAAATGTTGAGATAATGAGAGGAAATCCTGAAGTGGCCGTTCGTAAATTGGCCATTCCGATTATGATTTCCATGATTCTAACAGCGTCCTATAACATTGTAGACGGAATTTGGATAGCTGGACTTGGAGAAGTAGCAATAGCTGCTGTAGGATTTGTAACACCCATCTTTATGATTTTGAATGGTGTAAGTGTTGGACTTGGAAATGGTGCTACAAGCAGCATCAGCCGATTTGTAGGCGCCCATGACAAGGAAAATGTAAATGAATCGGCAATGCACTCATTATTAATATTTTTAGTTGCATCAATTGGACTAACAATATTCCTGCTAGCTATTCAGGAACCTGTTTTACAATTATATGGAGCAAAAGGAGAAGCTTTGAATCAGGCATTGCAATACAGTACTCCTTTATTTGGAGGTTTAATAGCATTCATATTCAGCAATGGAGTTAGTGGAATATTGAGAGGAGAGGGAGATATGAAAAGAGCAATGTATGCTGTTTTAGTCTCAGTTATCCTTAATGCTCTTTTTGACCCGATTTTTATTTATGTTCTTAACTTTAAGGTTGCAGGAGCGGCTTATGCAACAATTCTAAGCTCTGCAATATCTGCAGTCGTTATCCTCTATTGGATTCTGATTAAAAAAGATACCTATGCAGATATCCATTTCAAAGACTTTAAATACAAGGGAGCGATTGTTAAGGATATTCTGGTAGTTGGAATTCCCGCTTCACTTGATATGGTGATGATGTCCATTGCAGTGGCACTTTACATGTCATTTATTTCAACAATAGCTGGAGATTATGGTATTGCAGTCTATACATCAGGTCAAAGGCTTTACCTGTTTGCAATAATGCCACTTACAGCAATAGGATCCGCCGTAACGGCCGTTGTTGGAAGTGCATTTGGTGCTAGAAACGGAGATTACATTTCAAGAGCCCATAAATTTGGAGCAAAATTCGGAATTGCCTTCGGTACTGTAATTACATTGATTCTTGTAATCTTTGCAGACCCATTATCAGTCATGTTTGCATACACACCCGAAACAGCTTACCTTGTTCCCGGAATAGTGTTGTTTTTAAGAGTAGCTACCCTTTGTCTACCTTTGACTGGTGCGGGAATGGCTTCAAGTTTCTTCTATCAGGGAATAGGAAAGGGAGTGCTGAGCCTCTTTTTCACAATCCTAAGGGAAATTATATTTGCAGTTATCCTGACCTATTACTTCGGAATATTCCTGGGAATGGGACTGTTAGGTATTTGGATTGGTCTTGCATTAGGTCGTTCAATAGCCAGTGTAATAAATTATATTGCTGGAAGATATACCATCAGAAAAATTAGGGAAGATATAGGAACCTAAAAAAATTCCTAAACTTTTTTATTTTATTATTTATAAATTATTAATAAACTATGAAAAAACTTATTTTAATATTGATAATCAGTTTTATGATGATTTCAACCGTTTCAGCAGTTGATTCGTCAAATTGGAAAACCGTGGCGATTGAAGGTCATAGCTTTAAAATACCTCCAAAATACGATGGGGGAGAACTGAAGGCCCACAGTTACACCATAGGAAATTGGAATAATTTTGAAATAGCCTGTGTGGATTCATATATAACAAGCAATTACGGTTATGTTGCATCACAGCAGCTTGTAGGAGATGATTTAACAATCAATGGCCATCCTGCACGCTACTTTTGCAGCTACAACAAATATGAAAAAACTGATCTTAGCAGAATCTACTTCCCCGTTGGAAAATCCATATACTACGTTTCATGGCAGTCAAGCAATCTGAGCGAAGATGTGAATGAAATAGTGGCCAGCAGCGAACCCTCTCAAATAAGTGAGGAAATTTTTTATGAGATTTTGGATCAGGCATTGCAGGACTATAAAAACGAGGAATCCCTAGAGAAGACTTACGTCCCACAACAAACCTATTCGAAAAGCAATCATCATAATTACTTGAATTATTACATATTCTACAAAATAGGACAGCATAGCAGGTATTAAAATGAAAAAAATAGCATTCGTATTAATTTTTAGTCTGATGATGATAACTGCAGTTTCAGCAATTGATGCTGATGACTGGAAAACCGTGAAAATCAAAGGACATGACTTTAAAATCCCTCCAAAATACAACAATGGAGATTTGAAAAATGGAAAATACACAATTGGAAATTGGCGCAATTTTGAAATAAGTTGTATTGACAACTCACTTCCAATGGTTTATGGATTTGCAGATTCCGATGATGCATATATGGAAGATATGGATATAAATGGACATGCCGTGCGTTATTTCAATGAATATAACAATGCTGAAAAGGCAAACGTTTCCAAAGTTTTCTTCTCTGTTGGGCAATCAGTTTATATGATTTCCTGGAAAAGCAATGAGTTTTCAGAAGATGTGAAAGACATCATAAGCAGCAGTGAAAGCTCAAATCTTACATCAGGCCAATTTTATGATATTTTAAGGGAAGCGTTGAATCAATACCATATACAAGAACAGAACAGTTTGAACACTCCTGATCCTGTATATGTGCAATCTGACAATAGCTATCATAAAAATGATGATTTTGTAAGATATTACTTAACCTATAAACTATTACAAGACTACAAGAGAGGTTATTAGAAAATAATCTCTATTAATTTTTTTAAAAAAAATAAGAGTGAAATTTAAACCCAGCTATGAGGATTAAATTCACTAGGTGGAATATACATTATTTCGGCAAGCCCTTCTTTTAAAAGCATTTCGTTTAGATTTTTACCGTCTACAATAACAACTGCCAATGTACGACCATATTTATCCTGATTTTTAGAATCATCAATATCCAAACCAACTACCTTGTTTTTGCATAATTTTGCTACAAAGTTTTTAGAAACCTTATATCCATCCACACCACGTTCTGGAGTATTTACACCAACAAAACGAACTTTTCCAATTCCATCAACACGAATGGTGTCTCCATCAATTACTTTGGTGCATAAACCAGAATATTCGACTTTACAATCAGTATCCTCGTATTTGCTTAGAATATCTTGAGCGGAAAGCCCCGAATATTTTGAATCTGGAATATTGTGGGAAAATCCTGTTCCCTTATAGTTATATGCGGCAACTGAAGACATCACTCCAATAGCCAACAATAGGATTGCCAAAACAATTAAAATATTTTTTCTTTTGAATTTCATCAGTATTATATTATGTTTATAAAATATTAATAACTTTGCCTAGCAAAGAAAAAGTAAGATTAATAAAATAAGAAAATAAAATAAAATCAATGAATATTTTTGATGAATTTATAGTTGGAAATGTAGAAGAAATCGACTGGTGCTTTGAATTGAGCCATTTCAACCAACGTTTAAGTGACAATAACATAAGCTTAAAATACGTTAAGCAAGTAATAATGGAAGAGGACTTTATAAGATATGAACAGGAAGCAGACAAAAGCTATGGAGTCTACTATCCAGCACCTCCAACAAAAGACTATGATGAAATAAAGCTTGTTTTCAGCTGTGATAAAAACACAATAAGCCTGGTTACAATAATGCCAATAACCGGAAAATTTAAAAATAAAAAATATAATGACTTAAAAAAGAAAAGAGATAAAGCACATTCAAGTGTAAACAGAAGATTTTAACTAGATTCTATAGTCTTTATCCGATAAAAAAACGTTGATGGTAATGTGAAATTCCTCCATTACTTTTGAATTTTCTTTTTTAAAAATGATTACATTGTCCATTACCTTTTCATAAAGTGACTTTAATTTTTGAGGATTTGTTTTGATATATGCCTCATGAACTGCATTTTTGCTTCTGCCCTGCAATGCATCAATATATTCTGCAGTCAAGCCAATGTTTGATGCATGGAATTTCCTTAGAGTATGTGATCTGAAAAACCTATACCTTCCCTTAAAACCCCAACCCATATCATCATTAACCTTCTGGAACTTGGACAATAAAGCAGCATTTGTAAAGTCGAATAATTTATCGTTTAAGGATAAATTGGGCCTAATCTGCAAATATCTAACAATATAGTCAGTTGCTTCAGGAGAACAGAACGTATAATAATATTTATCTGTCTTAATTCTTTTTAGATAAAATGTAGGAACGATATTGTCCATTTTGCTTAAGCTATCTAGAACATTTTCGATTGATCCCCCATTATGATATTCATAAGTTGCATCTATAAAATCGGCAACGGTTAAGGATAACGTTTCGGCCTTGGCAGTTCCTGAAGAAACCATAAACAGGACAAGGGCCTTGAAGTCAATAGAAACAGAATCGACAACCTGAGCAATATGTCTTTTGGTAGGCAAATCCAAATAGCTACTTTCATAGGATTTCTCATATTTCATTATTGGAAGAGAAGGAATCTCAACTTCAAAATGCCTGTAGAATGTTTTAATCTTTGAAAAATAAGTTTTGACAGAATTGGAAGACATGTCGCTTGATATTAAAAAACTTCTATAATCTATTAACCTCTCCTTTAGCTTTCTGTTTTTTAAAGGAATTCCCTTTTTTTCTTCATCCAATGCTTCGGTGACTAAGAATTCAATGGATTTTTCGTTGAATCTTTCAAACTTCTTAATTGCAGACTCATAACCTTTTCGAGTCCCATATTTTATATTTCTCTGATTGCAAAAATCATCAAATAGGTTTTTTTAAATTTCATAAGGATATTATTTAAAAAAAATAATAATTAAATTTTTAAGGTTTAATAAAGAATATCGTTTATTGAAAATGATATTACAAACATCAAAATCCTCTAAAAATAGATAAATACATAATATAACATCTACCTCAGAAAGTTTCTAGGAATGGTTTCATAGTCAATTGTGAAATTAATCTTGTTAAATGAAGGAATAATACCATGACTAATTGAATAATCCTCCATCTTATCATAAATGACGTCCCAATATGTTTTAGCAATTTTATATGGAATGGAACGGGAAATTCTAATAATGAAAAAAGGAAGAAAAGAATTATCCCAATATGGAATGTATTCAACGCAACTCCC
The DNA here is from genome assembly GCF_030539665.1 of Methanobrevibacter sp. Lineage (NCBI taxonomy): Archaea > Methanobacteriati > Methanobacteriota > Methanobacteria > Methanobacteriales > Methanobacteriaceae > Methanobrevibacter > Methanobrevibacter sp. The sequence goes on along the minus strand of NZ_JAUNXR010000001.1, from coordinate 463,387 downwards.
ATGAAATTCATCTAGAATACTCTCCAAAAAATATTTCAGTTGTTTTATTCCACTATTTAAATAAGATTTCCATTGTTCAATTAAATAATCGTAATTGAACTGATTACAAACACTAAAATCCTCCAAAGGATTAACCAAAATATTGTTAATTATTTCAATTGACATGAAACCACCTAACTAAAAATTTAATAATTGCATTAAATTAATGCCATCCTCAATAACCTTTTCAACGTCCTGCAAATTTATTGTTTTATATAAATTATAATCTGCTTCAATTCTTTTTAAAAACATTGCTCTCAAATCTGAAGATAAAGTTATGAAATTTTTTTTAAGATTTTTTGGAACTAAATTTGAAATATCCTCCAAATCCTCATAAACAATTACATGAGAGCTCTTGTTTTTTCTATTTCTCATTTTTCCAAGACTTTCATCGAATACTCGTGTTTTCATTCCGTATTTAACTTCCAACCATTCTCTTGTATGGTTGTAGCATGCATAATAAACTCTGTTTATTACTGTGCGATAAATACATTCTTCACTTACTTCGTCTATTTTAAGACTCTTTTCTTCCAAAATGGCTTCTGCCAATGGAAGAAACTGTTTAAAATCAAAGTATGATTTCACTAAACTCACCTTATGTTTATACTCATATCTAAGATGCGCATAATAGATGTAAATTAGTATATTCCCTTTGATATTTAAGAATGGTTGAAGTGCATAGATATGATTTTGTGAAATTACATATAAAAAGATTGTTGTTGTTTTTAGATGAAATAAATAAGTTTAAACCAAATAAATATTTCGAAGTGAAAGCAATTTTAATGGTCCAGATAAAAATTTAAGATCAAAATATAAAATCCATGTCAATTATCAGAATATAGCACAAGAGCCCTTATCAAACCATGCAATGTGCAGGTTCTATAAAAATAGATAAAATGAATATTAAAAAATTAGATTGTTAAAATGAGAAATAATTGATTAAAAGAAGTTGAAGAGAGTAAATATTCTCTAAAAATAAGAGAATTATTTTTTCCAGGTTTGTTTTACTCCTCTTCCTCTTTTACTACCTGGTTTAGTATAACTTCTTTTTTGTCTTGTTCTTTTATTAGTTCCTTTGACTTTTGCCATCTTAATTCCTCATAATAATTTATTAAATGAAAATAATTTAAAAATAGAATAATCTATAACATTAAACTATATTTAACTAAAAGTATTTAAATATTTAGGTAGTATACTCTGCATTGATTTTGACGTAGTCATAAGTGAGGTCGCAACCCCATGCAGTTGCAGAACAATCCCCCAAATGCAAGTCAACATTTATGAAAATCCTCTCGCTTTTCATAATCTCTTCAGCTTGCCTAAGTTCAGGAGTATCATCCAAAGCCAGAATATTGCCTTCCCTTACCATGAACACTGAATCTTCATCATTTGCAAGGCCAATGGAGATAACAGTCTCATCCATATCAATTCCCGCATATCCCACAGCAGCAGCAATTCTTCCCCAATTAGGGTCCGCTCCAAATACTGCTGACTTTACGAGTGCAGATGAAATGATGGATTTTGCAGCCCTTCTGGCATCATCTTTAGATTTTGCCCCTGAAACTGTAGCCTCAATAATCTTTGATGCACCTTCACCATCACGGACCTGCTTTTTAGCCAAAACCTTACAGATATAATCAAGGCCTTTCTGGAACCTTTCATTGATTTTGCCGTCCTCAACAACTTCAACCCCTGAAGCACCGTTGGCCAACAGCAATGTAGTGTCATTGGTACTTTCATCGCCGTCAACTACAATCATGTTGAAGCTGTCATCAACAGCCTTTTTCAATGCCTTTTTAATGTACTTATGATCCATCACAGCATCAGTGACTAAAAAGCAAAGCATGGTTCCCATATTAGGAGCTATCATTCCAACTCCTTTTGTAATTCCACCTATCCTTACTGTTTCATTGTTCTCCAAAGCAATTTCAACTGCAAATTCCTTTGGAACAGTGTCAGTAGTCATAATGGCTTTAGCAGCTTCCAATGAAGACTCAGGAGTATCATCGAGTTTTGACAATGTTTCATAAGCCACCTTTTCGATAATGTCCATTGGCATTTCACGGCCAATTACACCGGTAGATGCAATAGCTATCTCGCTTTCAGGTATCTTCAAATCCTTAGAAACAAGTTTTACCAATTCTTCACAATCTTCAATTCCCTGTTGGCCTGTAAAGCAATTTGCATTTCCACTGTTTACAAAAATTGCAGATACAATTCCATTCTTAAGCATCTTTTTAGTGTATTTGACTGGAGCTGCCACAACCTTGTTTGAGGTAAATACTCCTGCCGCCTGACTATCCTTGCTTACAATAATAGCTACACCATATTTACCTTCCTTACTTCCAGCCACTTCAAGGTCTTTTATACAGGATAAACCTCCAGAAATATCACTTATATAATCTAAACTTTTCATAACCATCACTAAAAAAAGAAGTTTTTTAAAAAAAAGAATTAATTAATAAAATGTTTCATTGTTGTTGAAATCCACATGATCAATATCAGGATCATAAATAGGGGCATTTTCCTCTGATAAATTAGTGGTCATGTTAACTGTAACATTTTCAATATGAGTCACTTCTGTTGCGTTATCGGTATTGTTTACATTGTCCATTCCAATAGTAATACCTGCAACTGCACCTATTCCAAATGCAACAAGTGCTACAACCATTATAAAAACTAATTTTCCATCGTTTGCCATTTAATCAAAAAATCCTTTTTATTTTTATATAATTTATTATTCTGATAACATATATAATTTACCAATCTAAATTACTAAAGCATATATGATTGCAATTGCAACTGCAACAAAGCTCAGCAATCCAAATCCAAAAATGCACAACAGGAATGTTAAGACAAATACGAAGATGAAAACTCCCACTAATTTTCCTTTCTTGTTATCTAACATGTTTATTAAAGTTCTTGAGAATTCCGTTGGTATGTTGTAAGCGTATAGGCCATTTGCCAATTCAAAAATAACCAATGACAATGGTGAGGTTGAATTGAAACTGTCAACCAACTGTGCACGTTGACCTGCCTCCCTTCTGCTTTTACCAATGCCTGCCCTTATTTTTGCATTGTTGTTTGCTGCAAACCATGCCGCATCAAGGCCTGCCCTAATTGCCAAGTCCTTTGATGGAAAACGCGCTATGAAATCATCTCCACCTTCACGATATCCTTCAATTTCGGCTTCACATTCTGATTCTATAAACTGCCTTATTCCAGTCATCAGTTCAACAAGCTTGTTTCTTCCATATTTGGAGATGAATTTTGTTGAATCGATCAAATCAATGAAAAGATAATTGTCAAATTCCTCTGATTTTCCTTTTGAGAATTTGAATGGGGATTCAAATACCAATGCATATTCCCCTCCAAGTTTTGTGAAAGCTATTCCCGGGAAGTTTCCGACCTCGTCGGTGTATTCAAGTGACCTTTCAATAGCTGCAGCCCCTGTCATTCCAACTGCTGAGACTATCGGAATGCCTTTTTCAAGACCCATTCCAATCATTTTGATTCCTAGCCTTATTGCATCGTTTTTACTTGGCATCTTTGCAACTATTTCAGTAGAATCCAATTCAAGTATCTCTCCACCCTCATAATAAATCATCTTTTCAAAAACATTTATTAAACTGCTTGGACGTTGAAGCATTATGTAGAAATAACGGTCACTCCCCATGATTATATTACTTACAAGGGCATATTCTTCAATCTTGTTTTCCGCCGCCTTGATTTCATAGAAATTGAAATCCTCAGGCATGTTTTCAGGACCTATATCCCTCTTAAGATTTGTCAGAATGCTGTCTGAAGTAATCTCAGCCTTCTCTATTTCAAGCAAAATTGTTTGGGTAAAGTTAAAAAGCTCCACATATTCTGTTTCAATTTCATTAGTTGGAAAAAATTTAGTGCCCACGCTGATAGGCTTAAGATGAGTGTATAGCTTAATTAGAAATTTAGTTAAGCTATTAGTCATCGAAGCTTCCTCCCTTCTCCAATTCCACTTCAAATTCGCCAGGCCTGGTTAACATCATATCCGGCTTGACAGAAACAAATGGGAATTTGAATGAACCGATACGAGCAGCGATAGTACTGGCTATGTTTCTTGAATTTTTCTTAATGAAAACCTCATCATGAGAGCTTACGCGAATAACCACATTATATGGAGCGTTTTCAGTAACCTCATCAGCCAGCATGATGTTTAACTCGAAAGTTTTAGGTTTGGTAAATAAGTCATTACGTACAAGAATCAAAGGCTTTTTCTCAAGATGCAGCCTGTCTGCAATTGTAACTGAAATGCTTCCTGCATTTTTGACAACCATCTTATAGTCCCTAGGATGAACTAAAACGAAAATAACATATGGGGCTGCAACTTCCACATCATCAACCATATCCACGATCTTGTTGAAGAGAGGGATTTTAGCAAAGATGTTTTCAAGCTTGCTTCCGAAATCATCCTCATTGTCAATGCGAATAATAGCCTGTTTAGCGATGTTTAAAGGAGAAATCTCAATTCCTTCCTTCCCTGTATAGACTTCCCATCTTTTAAAAGTCAACTGCTTGATAATCTCATCGGAAATATGCTGTAAAATGTTCTTATCCTTTTTGATGCTGCTGGATTTACCTAAAGTTAATCTGCCATTTTCTATTGTAAACGGAATAACCATTGACTTGATATGTCTAAATTCATCAGCATAATCCCTGAATTTATCGTTGGACAATATTTTAGCATTTTCCTTAGTAGCTATGTCCAAAATAAAATGGTCTGCATCGTTTCCAGGTGGAACTTCTTCAACATTATCGCTTTCCAATAGCTTTTCAAAGGTTTCCTTATCGTCAATCTTATGGCGAAGAGAAGCGTCTGCAATTATTACAAACTCGTCGCCACTTTCCTCCAACGCCTTGACGGCCGCTAAAAGATTGGACATATGAGGTTGAAGACTATTATTTTTACTATAATGTGCAACATTAGAAGCATCTATCACTACTTTCATAAAACCACCTAAAACAAACTATAATGATATAATATTTATACACCACATTATATTTAAACTTAATTAAAAAAAAGTAATTTAAAAGCTAAAAAACAATAAAAAGCCTTTATTTAATAATAAAAAAGGTTTATATGATTTTATAGGAAAAATCAATAAACGTTTTTAGGATATTGACCTAAAGAAATCGGTTCTTTACCAACCTTTTTCAGGACAATGTTAATTGTTGTTTCATCAATATAATAAATGTTGTATGAATTCACATCGTTTCCACGAAGCTTTTTGGAAGAGATTGAACCTGCATTTATTATCAATGTATTGTTCATCTTCCAAACGTTGGGAACGTGCTTGTGGCCAACCAAAACCATGTCCACTTCATGATCAACCAATGTCTTAAGAATGTCTCCAGCATCCAATAGGACATTTCTTTCCCTTCCGGTTTTTGGAATTGGAATGATATGGTGGTGAAATGCAACAATGGTGAAAAGCTCGTTGATCACACATTCGTCAAGCTGATGGTCCAACCATAGCTTTTGAGGCTTTCCAATGCTTCCCTCATTCAAATCTGGAAGGGAGCTGTCAAGACCTATAACTACAAACTTGTTCTCCTTATCAGCCAATTTCCAGCTAGCCTCACCAATAAGCTCTTCAAATGTTTCGTCACCTAGATTTCTAGCATCATGGTTTCCAGGAACAGCAAATATAGGTGCGTCAAATAGCTCCAAATACTGCTTGACCTTTTCGAATTGGGTATAATACCCCTTATTTGTAAGGTCGCCTGTGAGAATAATGAAGTCAGGAGCCAATGCATTGATTTCATCAACAGCCTCTAAAAATACATCTTCATTGAAATCAGAGTCACTTACATGCAAATCTGAAATATGGGCTATAGTAAGCATATTATCCTATTGAGACAATTTCAAAATAGCCTCTGCCAAATCCCCTTCACATTCAATTAAAGCTTCTTCAGCCTCTTCAGCAGACACATTGGCCTGATTAGCTACCATTTCAATATCTTCTTCAGGAATAACAAGTTCCTGTTCAATTTCAACTTCATGAGCTTTTCCACTTACCTGATAGGTTTCCTGTCCCATGACGTTCATCATACTAACATCAGCATTTGGAATGATTAATTCCTTATCTTCAAGACGGATAATGACCTCTTTAACGTTTTTAAGCTCTTTCATGTCCATTCCCATCTTTTTCATTTGTCTTTCCATTTTTTTCATTTGCTTAGGATTCATTCCAGGTATCATCTTATCTCCTCAATTAACATAATAATAAAATATTTTTTGTTGATTATACAATATAAAGATTATTTAAGCCATTTATTAAAATTGAGATTAATTTTTATAAAGAAAATTTTAAATAATTTTGAAAATAAAACAACAATTACATGAAAATTACATTCAAACAATACATTTTGATGATTGCACCGTTTCTTTTAATATTCATTTGCAATGGGGATGATAGTATTTCTTCCTTGCATGGGGATTGGACTTCGATACAAAACATTCAATGAAGATAGCAAATATCCGAATGATGAAATCATGCGAGGATATGATCCTGGAGCATATTTCATTGTCTTGTTGGCCATAACATTAGTTTCAATCTTCTCAATAATCCATACAGAATACATCCTGAATAGAATATTAATATTGATTATTGGAGCATTTTGTTATATCTGGATTGTATTTCCAGACAAATTCAATAAAATACTTCCATTCGACAACAGAACATTACCTGGACTTATAATATATCTAGGAGTTATAATAATCCTGTTTGTAATATCGATAAAGGGATTGTTGCCTCCGGAAACGTTGAATATTTTGCAACATAACTATTGAAAATAATCGTCCATTATAAATTGAAAAATACATCTTTAAATAAGAGAGGAGAGTATATGAAAAATGAAATAAAACTGGCGCTTGCCGTTCCGATTATACTGTTCATAACAAGAGGAATCCTAACAGTGATTCCATACCTTGCACTTTTGATTATCGGAACAGTAGCCACATACTACTTCTACAAAAAAGACAAAAAAGAAGACAAAGACTGGAAAAGAGTCCTCTGGGCCTACGGAGTAAACTACGTATTCCTAGCCCTCGGACTGGGATTGATGTATCTGGCCTACTAAACCAAATACACTCCCTATTTTATTTTAAATAAAAAGATAAATATTATACCCATGTTGAGTACTAATACCCCCCAGTAGGTGATTATTATGAGTTTAACATTTGAAGGAAAAATGAAAATTGGAAAGGTACTTTTGATAATAATATATTCCTTTTTAGTCATATTAATTGCATATACATTCAAATCTGCATTCATACCTATGCTTGTTGCTACGGGAATTGGATTTAGCGGACCTATATATGTGATTTCCTTTATTAAAAAAATAAACAAACGATTGAAATTGGATTTGATAGTATTTGAAAGTGGAAATTTTGGATTGGGATATATCCATCAAGCAGACACCATATTAATACTTTCATTTTCCACCGTAGGAATAGGATGGTTCATAATAATGTATTATGTCCTTGGAGAACCGATATTGTTTTCAGTTCTTGCAGGAATATTTACAAGCCTCCCCATGCTTGGAATCGGACTTAGATATCATACTTTTCATGAGAAAAACAGATATGTTAATGATGAAGAGGTAGCGGGTTATCCTCCACAAATATACCTTCTTGCAAATCTCATAATCTGTTGGGTAGGTTATGACTCATTACTTTTTATAAATTCCCTACAGATAGGAATAGTCGTGTTTGTAATATGCACTTTCTGCTACATTTGGATTGTTTTTCCGGATAAGATAAATAAATACCTTCCGTTTGACAATAAAACATCCAAAGGAATGAGCATATATCTTGGATTCATAATTGTACTGTTCATAATTTTAATGAAAGGATTCATACCTCCAGAAATCATGGATGTAATAGTTCACTTATCTCCAACGCCTGTAAATGGCCAGTTTTAATCTAAAATAAGAATAAGAGCAAAATAAATTGCTCTTTAGCTAATTTTTTAAAAGTTGAAAATGTTGAAAATGTTAAATCCGTTTCCTCCATTGTTAATTACATTGGTTACCTGATTTTTGTAGTCGTTTGCCTGATCTTTTACTGATTGTGTCTGCAAGATTGCTTCTGCAAGCTTATCTATGTCTGCCTGTGAAAGCTCTATTCCATTGTTGCTTGCGGTCTGCTCAACTGCATCTGCAATGGCGCCAATGTCGGTTGTGTTGTTTTGGGCTACCTCTTCCTTAACCTCACTTACCAATCCTGATATCTGATGAGGACTTGCGTTTGAGCTGTTTACGACTTCACTTTGTGCGTAGATTTCATCGTTTGCAGCCTTTTTAACCTCATCTGGAATATGTTTGTTTGTAGCTTCCTCATAACAGCTCATGATTCCTGCAAGTGCTGATTCCCCAGTTGCAGAAATTGGGCTTGTCACTACAACATATCCCTGATTGATTCCTGTTGAATTTAGGGCTGAAGCATACATCTCCTCTGTTACAAGAGTTATCTTTGATGTGTCCACATTGACTGTCAGATTCCCAGTACCATTCAAATCAACCAGTGCTGATGAGAATATCTGGTTTGAATCGTAGGTTTTATTGCTTATTCCCTGTGAGATTTGATTTACCTCATTTGCTGTAATTACTTCGGTTGTAACGTTTTCCAAAATAACATTCGCATTTTGACTAAAATAATCATCAACAATAGATTTGTACTGTTGATTGTTATATGTGGTTTCTCCATATGTTATTACCATTGTTGTATCGTTGTTATTTGTTAAAACATTGTCTGATGCTGCAAATGCACCAATAACAACAAGTATTATAACAATTCCACCAATTGCTAATTTACGCAAATTTATCACCTAAAAATTATTTGTGAATTCTATTATTTAACTTATACAGTTATTAAATTATGAATAAATTATTAACACAAACATATATTATTCCCTAAAAACAATATTGTTAGTAGAGGTGAACATTGTTGGAAGAAAAATTTATCTCGGTCAGCCATCTGAACCACAAATTGAAAATGCACGTCTCCAAAGGACCCTTCAAAAACATTCTCGTGGAAGGGGAATTATCTGACATCAGTACTTCAAAAAGAGGCTTTTCTTATTTTAAACTGAAAGATGAAAAATCAACAATCGACTGTATTGTCTACCCCCGCATTTTAAAAAAATCTCCACAATTGAAAGAAGGCCTTAATATAGAGATAAAAGGCAGCGTGGAAGTTTATAAGCCTCATGGAAAATGTCAGATTAAGGTGAATAAAATAAAAGAGGCAGGACTGGGAAAACTATTTGAAAAACTGCAGCAATTAACTGAAAAGCTTGAAAGTGAAGGGCTGTTTGAAGATGACCATAAAAAGGAAATTCCAAGAATCCCCAAAAAGATAGGGATAATAACCTCAAAGACAGGGGCTGCAATAAAAGACATCATAACAACAATAGAACGCAGATGGCCCTATTGCAATGCCATCATATTTCCAAGTTTGGTTCAGGGAAAGGAAGCACCCAAAAACCTTATAAAACAATTGAAGCATGCCGATGAGTTCGGATGTGATACATTGATTATCGGCCGTGGGGGAGGAAGCATAGAGGATCTTTGGGCCTTTAACAATGAACAGTTAGCTAGAGCTGTTTATTCCTGCAGAACACCCATAATAAGTGCCGTAGGCCATCAAAGAGATACTACATTAATAGATTATGTTGCAGATAGGAGAGCTGCAACTCCGACTGCAGCTGCAGAACTGGCAGTTCCAAACGTGAAGGAAATAGAAGGCAGATACTCAAATCTGAAATCAAGGCTCGAAAATAGCTTAAACAGAACATTGAGTGAAAACAGACAAAGGCTGGATTTTGTCTTAAGAAGCAATGTAATTAGAAATCCTTTTTCCATATTTGACGATGAAAAAATGCGCTTTGAAAGCAGCGTTTACAAGATCAAAGCATCATCCAATAAGATTCACGATTCAAAAAGAAACAGGCTGAACGAGTTGACCAGAAGCTTCAGATACTATTCTAAAACCTTGGAAACATCCAAAAGAAACCAGCTGGAAAAGCTCATTGACAGATTCGGCTACTCATCAGAAAAATACCAGAATGCAAAAAGAAACCAGCTGAATGACCTGACCAGAAGCTTCAGATATCATTCAGAAACAATGGGAAAGTCAAAAAGAAGCGAGCTTGAAAAGCTAACAAGCAGATTCAGCTATTCGTCAGAAAAATACCAGAATGCAAAAAGAAACCAGCTGGAAAAGCTGACAACAAAATTTGACTACACATCAAAAAGATATGCAAATGTCAAGAGAACCGAATTTGACTTGCTGAAAAAGGATTTCAAATCCGTTTCGAACAATATGGTATTCACCAAAAAGACAGAACTTAACTCTGTCAAGAATTCGAGGATCTTAAGAAATCCCCAAAGAATACTGCAGCCAAAGATGCGGCAGTACGACAGAATGTATGAAAAGCTGGAGGTAGTAAATCCGTTGAATTCACTGAAGCGTGGATATACAATAGCTAAAAAAGACAAAAAGGCAATAACAAGCGTAAAAGATTTAGATAAGGATGACATTGTAGAAATACAATTCAAAGACGGGAACGTCAATACAAAAGTGATATGAGGTGATAAAATGGAAAATATGAGTTTTGAAGAAAGCTTAAAAGAACTAGAAGAAATTGTTGAAAAATTGGAAAACGGAGATGTATCTCTAGACAATGCAATTGAAGAGTTTAACAAGGCAATGCAACTGATCAAAACCTGCGATGCCAAATTAAACAATGCAGAAGAGGCAATTGCAAAAATCGTCAATGAAAACGATGAGCTCATTGACTTTGAAATAGATGAGGAATATTGATGGTAAAATTATCCTTGATCCTTTGTGTTTACAATGGAGAAAAATATGTTGATGAAGCTATTAGTAGCGCATTAGATCAAAGCTTGGAAGACATTGAATTGATTATTGTAAACGATGGTTCAACCGATAAGACATTAGACATTATAAATAGCTATTTGATTGACCCTAGAATTAAAATAATAAACCAAAAGAATAAAGGCCTCGGTGCTGCAAGAAACGTTGGAATGAATCATGCCTCAGGAGAATACATTGGATTTCTGGATGCTGACGACTGGCTGGACAGCAAAATGTGTGAAGTAGCATACAACGAAGCCAAAAGCAACGATACTGACATTACAATGTTTAAAATTATAAACCAAGATGATTCCACAGGAGAAAAATATGAAAGTGACTGGTTTAACCTGAAAAACCTCGATGGAAGATTTGACAACAAAGTGTTTTCTCCAGATGATACCAAAGATGTCCTATTTGATTTTTCCGTTAGCGCATGCCAAAAAATATATAAAAATAGCTTCCTGAAAGAAATAGGAGCAGAATTTCCTGAAGGAATTTATTTTGAGGACATGCCCTTCTTTTACTACGTGTATCTTAATGCAGAAAGAATTTCAATCATAAGAGAACATCTCTACATCAGGCGCAAACATGACTCATCAATTACTGAGAAGATAGATGCCAAATTCTTAGATACTGTTCCTGCAGGACAAATAATGTTTAATAACTTTGTTGAAGGAGGATTTTACGAAGATTACAAATTCGATCTGATAGCCTACAAGGTTAACGGGCCTAGAATGGCATTAGCTTCAATAACTGATGATTACAAAGCACCGTTATTTAATTTGATAAAAGAAGATTATGAAAATATTAGAAAAACGGAATACTATAATGACTTTTTGGATAATCTAGGACCAAAAAAGAAAAAATTCTTCTTAGACATGCTGAAATCAGACAGCTATGATGAATTTATAGAAATTAATGAAAACAAGTATTAAAATAACTTTGCTTGAATATCCTTTTTTGGAAACTTATTCAAATATTCAAATATCATGTCACTGTCGTTCAATATTCCGTTTTCTCTTGTTTTCCTCTTAAAAAGTTTCATGAGCTGACTGTTTCTTTTGCTTGGCAAAACATAGCTGTCCCCATATGTTCTGATGTATTTCTCTTTAATGCCTGGGAAATGTTCGTCCAATTTTGAATAGAAATGTTCCCTGTTTCCTTCCCTTAGAGTAAGACCCATTTCAAAGCATATGATTCCATAAACATTTGCTTCACTACAGTATTCAACGATTCCTTTTATGTTGTCCTTATTATCGTTAATGAATGGCAAAATCGGAGTCATCCAAACAACGGTTGGAATGTTTTCCTCGTTTAACTTTTTAAGAGCCTTGAACCTTTCAAATGTCGTTGAAACATTGGGTTCCAATATCCGGCAAAGCTCCTCATCATAGGTCGTCATTGTCATTTGAACAACTGCCCTGCTTTTGTTATTAATGCTTTTAAGCAAATCTAAATCCCTTAAAACAAGATCTGATTTTGTAATGCAAGTAAATCCAAATCCGTACCTGTCAATAAGTTTTAAGGATTTCCTAACATATTCCAATTCTTTCTCTAACGGCAGATACGGGTCGGTCATGGCACCTGTGCCTATAATGCATTTTTCCTTTTTTGAATGAATGGCTTTTTTAAGAAGCTCCAGGGCATTCTCCTTAACCTCAACATCCTCAAATTCATGATCCATATTGTAAATTTCACTTCTTGAATCGCAGTAGATGCACCCATGAGTGCATCCCCTATAGATATTCATCCTATTTTTAGCCGATAAAATGCCTTTGGCTCTTTTATAATGCATATTTAGAGTCTGTTAAAAATAGTATTTAAATGAGATTTGAGAGCAGTAAAAAAGTAATAAAAAAAAGAAATAATGGAAAATTTTAATCTAAGAAGCGTTTCTAGGTTTTTTGTCAGAAGGTTTTGAAAGAATTACTACCTTTTCGTTTCCATCATCATCTTCTTCAATAGCTACCATTAAAGCCTCTTCTTCATAAGCGCCAGGATCCTTTTCTACACATTCACTAATTTTAGCATTGATAGCTCCTGAATCTTCCACATCAATCATATCTACAATTTCCAATTGATTTTGGAATCTATCAATACCTTCAAGAGGAATGTTTTCTACAAAAGGAATAGCCCCTACAGCACCATTTATGCTTTTCTTCTCAGGGTCACAGCCGTTTTCATGCAGTGCCACAATACTTTGGCCTGTAATGTGACCTTGTACTTCAGCACCTGACAAAATCAAAAATCTAATGTTAGGATTTGAAATGATGTTTGCAACAACCTTTTCTACACCAAGATTTTCTGTTTTACATGGCCCTGCGATTGCAGCCCCTTCCAATTCTCCTTCAATATGTGATGCAAGGGTAGTTACTGCTACAGGACTTTCTGGATCACCTACAATGTAATCTCCACTGATTACTGGCCAGCCTTCAGCTGGAGCTTTTTTATCTGCCATGATTTTTTCCTCCTTTAATGAATTTAATATAATAATTTCAACAACAAATTGCTGATTAATAATAATGACTTTTCAATATATAAACTTGAGCATTTTTACACATCAGAATAACAAAAAAACTAAAATAAATAATAACCCTTTCTAAAAAATCAATTGAAAAAATAGATGTTCAAATAGAATTTAATTGAAATTTTAAAAACTGTTCATATAAGATTTTGCAAAACAATGAAAACGGTTCATGAACAAGGCAGATTAAATACACATAAAAAACAAATATATACTTATGAAACTAGGATTTTCAACATTATCACTGTTTAGCAAAACAAATGACAAAATTGTAGAAACGGCAAAAAACAATGGATTTGAGATGATTGAATTATTGGCTGAGAATCCATTTAACTTCAATACTCCCGAAGCACTGAAGAGTTTTGATGTTTTAATTCATGGCCCCACAGTGGATTTGAATATAGCCAGCATAAACAAAGGAATAAAAGAGGAAAGCGTCAAGCAGATGAAAGACACAATAGACATGGCAGAAAACGTGAATGCAAAGGCCATTACAGTACATCCCGGAAAAATTGGAAGAAATGATGAAAGATTAAGGAAAATAGCTATGGAAAAGGCAATTGAAAGCATAGGCGAACTTGTAGATTATGCAAATTTAACCGTATCCGTTGAAAATATGCCTTCAAGATTCTCGTTTCTAGCAAATAACGTTGAGGAACTTGAACAAATCCAGCAGGAGACAGGATGCAAGATTACAATAGATACAGGCCATGCCAATACCTGTGAAAATCCGGAAGAATTTTTTGACTTGAAAAATATATGCTATTTCCATTTGAATGACAACAACGGTGAAAAAGACCAGCACTTAACACTTGGGGAAGGAACACTTGACCTGAATCTTCTTAAAAAGGTAGACTGCGGGATAATAGAGTTGAATAACTTTGACAATATTCTTAAAAGTAAAGATGTTATAAAATCACTTTTTAAAAAATAAAAGAGAGTGAATATCTACAATTGTGGATGAAGGCCAATAATAGATATTCTTTCTCCAAATTAATTGTTTTTTGGTTCTAAAACCAAAATTATGCTATTAATACATTGCAACATGGAATATAGACTATCACATATAAATAGTTTTACATTAGTACCAAAAGTAAAATAAACGGGAAAAATCCACGTTTTTTAAGAAAATAAGTTAAATTATAAGAAAAAAGTTTAAAAAAAAGAAAAAATGTAGATGTAAAATCTACATCATTGGAGGCATTCCGCCCATAGCAGCAGGATCCATATCAGGGTTTCCGCTACCACTTGATGCGATTACATCGTCGATTCTTAAGATCATTTCAGCAGCTTCGGATGCAGATTGGATAGCTTGTTTTTTGACACGTTTTGGTTCAATTACACCAGCATCTTTCATATCCATTACTTTTCCGGTGAAAACGTTTAATCCCATGTATGGGTTGTCTTCGTGGGATGCTCTTAAGTCTACTAATGAATCGATACTGTCTAATCCAGCGTTTTCAGCTAAGGTTTTAGGAACAACTTCTAAAGCTTCTGCAAATGCAGTTACTGCTAATTGTTCCCTTCCACTGATAGATTCTGCGTAATCTTTAAGTTTTTTAGCCATAGCGATTTCTGGAGCTCCTCCACCAGCTACAACTTGATCATCTTCTACAGTAGCTGCCACTACACCGATTGCGTCTTCGATTGCTCTTACGATTTCGTCTACGATGTGTTTGGTACTTCCTCTTACGAATAAGGTTACAGCTTTTGCAGATTTACATTCTTCAACAAAGATCATATCTTCGCCAGATACTTTTCTTTCTTCTACGATACCTGCTTCACCTAAGTCAGCTTCTTCTAAGTCATCTAAGTTAGATACAACAGTAGCACCGGTTGCTCTTGCTAATTTTTCAATATCGGATTTTTTAACTCTTCTTACAGCTAAAACGCCTGCTTTAGCTAAGTAGTGTTGTGCAAGGTCATCGATACCTTTTTGTGCGAATAATACGTCTGCTCCAGCATCAACGATTTTTTGAACCATTTCTTTAACCATGTTTTCTTCTTGTTCGATGAATGCTTGCATTTGAGCAGGGTCGGTTATTCTGATTTCTGCATCTACTTCAGTTTCTTTTACTTCAAGAGGAGTGTTTACTAATGCGATTTTTGCATCTTTTACTTCTTTAGGCATACCTGGGTGTACTCTTTCTTTGTCTACGATTACACCTTCAACTAAGGTAGATTCTTCTACTACAGCACCGTCTTTTTTCTCGATTTTGATGTGGTCAATGTCAACATCGTTTCCGTCAGCTACTTTTTGTACAGCATCAACGATTAATTCAGCTAATGGTTCACGTGCAGCTTCGGTTCCTTTTCCGGTCATTGCAGTCATTGCTACTTTCATTAAGGTTTCTCTGTCTACAGTGTCGATTGCAATGTTGTCTAAGATTTCTTGTGCTTTTGCAGCTGCTTGTCTGTATCCCATAGCTACGATGGTTGGGTGAATGTCTAAGTCAAGTAAGTTTTCAGCGTTCTTTAATAATTCTCCAGCAATGATTACTGCAGTTGTAGTTCCGTCACCTACTTCATCTTCTTGGGTTTTAGCTACTTCTACGAGCATTTTTGCTGCAGGATGTTCAATATCCATTTCTTTTAAGATAGTTACTCCGTCGTTGGTTACTACAATATCACCAAGACCGTCTACTAACATTTTGTCCATTCCTTTTGGACCTAAAGTGGTTCTTACAGTTTCTGCAAGCACTTTAGCAGCTAAGATGTTGTTTCTTTGTGCATCTCTACCAATCATTCTGTTGGTACCTTCAGGTAAAATAAAAATTGGTTGTCCTTGTGCCATATATATCACCTAATTAAATTCTATTTATAATTAAAATAACTTGAGTATACTAAATACTAGTTATACTATAATAACTGAGTTTAAGGTTATATAAATACTTTATGATTTAGGTAAATAATAACAGATAATGATAAATTTATCAAACCATCTCCTACTCAAGTCAAAAAAACAATTAAGCTATTTATTAAATAAACCTTTGCAATTATCCCCAAAAAATTAATTTGATTGAAATTAAAATATCAATTATGCCTTTTATTGACTTGACACACAATTTAACAAATGAAACAATAGAATTTCCAGGAGATCCAAAAACAAAGATCATACATGTTGAAAATGAGGACTGCAACCTGTTCGAAGTTACCACAGGACTTCATACTGGAACCCATATGGATGCTCCGTTCCATTATATGACTGATGGAGAAAAGATTAATGAAATTGACATCAATGATTTCATCGGAAAGGCAAAATTATTGCAAAGCACATCCAAGAAAATCAACCCTTCCGATGCATTGGAAGAAATTGTCATTATAAATACAAATTGGTCAAAGCATTGGGGCACTCATAAATACTTTAGTGAATATCCTTACTTATCCATTGAATTTGCTGAAAGATTAGTTGAAGAAAATGTTAAAGGGGTTGCAATAGATACATGTTCAGTAGATAAACATGATGAAAATGAAATTCATAAGTTACTGTTAAAAAATAAGATATGGATTGTGGAAAATATAGCAAATAGTGGCAAACTTAAAGGGAAATACTATAAATCCTATTTCATTCCATTAAAAATTGAAGCCGAAGCTTCTCCAATAAGGGCATTTGTTAAAGAGATATAATTATTGTTTATCCAATCTGAATGGAGGTGTTTCGGGAGCATTGCTTGAGTAATATTCATTTTCCTCTTGCAATTCATTGAAAAACTCATTAATTTCTTCCAATCTTTTAATCTTATTATCCTTTTTGGTTAATTCTTCTTTTAAACGATAATATTCTTCGATTGGAACGGATTGGTCTTTGATCATGTTCAATTGATTATTGATTTCTCTAATTTGATTGTCCCTAATTTCAATTTCCTTTTCAAGAACCAAGATTTTATTTTGACTTTCAACATCGTTTTCAAGTTTGATGATTTCTATCTTATATTCATCGATCTGTCTTGAAAGATTGCTGATTTGAGCATCCTTTTTAGCTATGCTTTGATAAGCGTCGTTCAATCTGTTGTTAATTTCAGACAATTCCTGCTCTTTGTACTCTTTAAGTTGATTAGCAAAATAACCTTTAACTTCCTCTAAGGATGTGTTGACATAATTAAGTTCATAAATCTTATTTTCATTACGTTGAATCTCCCTGTCCTTTTCCTCAAGTTCTTCTTTAAGGATGTCGACAGCTTCATCAGCTTTGAATTTTATCAATGATACTTCTTTTTCTTTTTCAACAATTATACTTTCCAATTCTCTAATTTTATTAGTTTTATCTTCCTTCCGGATTTCATAATCCATTTCTGTTAAACTTAATTTAACATCATTAAGTTCCAATAAACTGGATTTAATTAGAGATTGTAACGTATTGTTTTCAACATTGCCACCAATTTTCATTATTATCCCTTATGTTTAGTATATACTAATAAATAATAATTATACTTCATTATATTTAAAATAAACTAAAAATAATAAAAAAAATGAAAAAATTATAAAATTTTATCATTAATAAGTTCAGCATTCAACACAGATGCACCTGCAGCACCACGAATGGTGTTGTGACCTACAAGAACATATTTTAAACTATTGTCAAATGCCTGATCTTTCCTAAGTCTTCCTACAGTTACAGCCATACCGTTTCCTGCATTCCTATCCATTCTAGGTTGTGGCCTGTCATTTTCTTTCTTGACAACAATAGGATTTTCAGGAGCTGAATAAAGACCTAATTCCTGAGGCAATGCTTTGAAATTTTTCATTTTGTCTTCAACATCCTCAATGTCAAAATCATCCTCCAATTCTATGAAGACAGCTTCAGTATGACCATCAATAACAGGAACCCTATGACAAGAAGCACTTAAAACAAAATCAGCAGGCTTAACTTCTTCGCCATCATAATTACCTAAAAGATGTAAAGTTTCTGATTCCATCTTTTCCTCTTCACTTCCAATATAAGGAACAAGATTGTCCAAAATAGCCATTGAAGGAACACCATTATAACCTGCACCGGAAATGGCCTGCATAGTAGAAACCCTAATGCCCTTTACATTGAAATTGTCAACAATAGGCTTTAAAGTTAAAGTTAAAGCAATAGTGGAACAGTTTGGATTGGTTACAATAAAACCATCCCAATTATTCTCTTTTTGTTGTGCATCAATCATGTCCAGATATTCAGGATTGACTTCAGGAATGACCAATGGAATGTTTTTCTTCATTCTGTGAGCACTAGCATTGGAAGCCACCACATAGTCTTTTGCAAAGTCTTTTTCGATTTTAGCTGCAAGCTCTGTTGGAACTGATGAGAAAACAATGTCCACATCATTATCCATAGCTTCAGGAGTTGTATCACAAACAATAATGTCCTTTACAGCTTCAGGCATCTCCTCATTAAGATACCATGTTGTTGCATCCTCATATCTTTTACCTGCAGATCTTGAAGAAGCTGCAAGTGCAGTTAATTCAAAGTCAGGATGACTATCAAGCAATTGAATAAATCTTTGACCAACCATTCCAGTTGCGCCTAAAACACCAACTTTAACCATTTAAATCTACTCCAATCCAAGAACATCCTGCATACTGCTAAATGTTTTAGTAGCTGTAGGAATGTATCTGATAGCTCTAATAACACCGGCGATAAATACTTCTCTTGTATGTGCCCTGTGTGTAATTTCCAATCTTTCACCATCACCAATGTACAAGACTGTATGATCACCTACGATATCCCCACCACGGATTGCATGAATACCAATTTCTTCTTTGGTTCTTTTACCCACATGGCCTTGTCTTCCGTAAACTCCAACTTCTTCAGGATTACGTTCAAGAGTCTCAGCAATTACTTCAAATGCAGTCATTGCTGTTCCTGAAGGGGAGTCTTCTTTCTGATTATGGTGAGCTTCAATAATCTCAATGTCAAAATCATCTAAAATAGGAGTTAATTTTTTAAGCAAGTCGAAGAACACGTTTACCCCAATAGCATAGTTAGATGAGATAATTGCATTGACACCAGCATTTTCAATGTTTTTAATGTTTTCATCCATCTGCTCTTCTGAAAAACCGGTTGTTCCCACAACCAAATTAACGCCATTTTCAGCAGCTATCCTAATAGTTTCGACTGCTGCATGAGCAATGGTAAAGTCAACCAAAACATCAGGTTTAGCTTCCTTTAAGGTTTTATCCAAATCCTGGGAACCAGAAATTTCAACACCGATAGGGCCAATACCTGCCCTTTCACCAGCATCTTGACCTGCTAAAGGAGTGTTTGGCATTTCAATAGCTGCTACAACTTCCATATCATCTTGTTCTGTTATTTTTCTAATAATACCAGAGCCCATTCTTCCTGCAGCCCCGGTTACTGCTACTTTAATCATAATAATTACCTTTAAATTAAATCAGATTCTTTTAAAATATTCTTAAGAATTTCTACATTTTCCTCTTTCATAGGTGCCAATGGTTTTCTAAGAGGGCCTGAAGGAAGACCCATAATATTCATGGCTGTTTTAGCTGGAACAGGATTACTTTCCATGAAAATAGCCCTTATTAAATCAATCATTTCATAATGGAGCTCCATTGCTCTTTGATAGTCGTCATTTAACATGCTGTCAACCATCAGAACCATTCTTTTAGGATCAACGTTTGCTGAAGCACTTATTACACCAGTTCCTCCCAATGCCATAATCGGTAAAGTAAGACTATCTTCTCCAGAAAGAATGTTGAAATCATCCTCAAGACCTTCTTTTGAAAGTGCCCTATATAAATCGTTTATTTTTTCAATGCTTCCACTAGCTTCCTTAATAGCATCAATATTGTCTATTTTTGCAATTTCAACAATGGTGTCAACATCCATGTTTATTCCAGTACGGGATGGAACGTTATATGCTATGATTGGAATGTCTGAAGCGTCTGCAATTGTTTTGAAATGGTCTATTAAACCATGAGGCTGAGGTTTGTTGTAGTAAGGAGTAATTACAAGAGCCGCATCTGCACCTGCCTGTTCTGAAAACTCAACTAGGTCAAGAGCCTCTTTGGTAGAATTACTGCCTGCACCTGCAATAGTTTCAACTCTTCCATCAACTTCATCAATAAGAATTTCAATTACTTTTTTATGTTCGTCATGGGTTAATGTAGCTGATTCACCGGTTGTTGCAGCACCAAGTAAACCGTTAACGCCATTATCAATCAAATAATTGATATTACTTCTAAATCCTTCTTCATCAATTTCTTCATTTTCAGTAAAAGGAGTTACCATTGCAACATACGTACCTTCGAAATTCATTTTAAAACCTCTTTAACTAATTCATGTGCTTTTTTACCATCCTTCCATTCTACAAAAACAACAATGGCTGTTTGTGAGGAAGATATTTCAACTATGTTAATATTATTTTTTCTTAATGGTTCAGCAATATTGGAAATAATGCCTGGTGTCTCTATAAAATCAGGACTTACTAATGTAATCATAGCTGTGTCCTTTCCTAAAGATAATGAGCTTAAAACATCACTTTCAATTACTAAATCGTGCAATAAATGATAAGCTTTATCAGAGTCCTTTTTATTAATGAAAACAGTCATGGAATTTTGACCTGCTGAAATGCCAAATATATTAATCTCATTTTCTGAAAGGCGTGTAGTTAATTCTGAAAGTAAACCTACTTCTTTAAGCATTCCATCTCCAACAAGAGCTATTACTGAAAGGGGTTCTGAATACAATGAAGCGCATTTCATCATTTCTCCATTAAAAGGGCCGACAATCTTAGTTCCGCTTTGAGTTAAATCTCCCTTATTAAAATTAATAATCTTGGAATTGATTAATGGATCCTTATATTTTAAAGCATGAGGATGTAAAACCTGTGCTCCATGAGTAGCCAAGTCTCTCATCTCTTCTACACTAATTTTGTCAAGCAACTCAGCTTCTTCAATCTTGTTTGGATCTGTGGACATTACTCCATCCACATCAGTAACGATGATTACTTCATTGGCATCTAAACAGTGGCCCAATAAAAATGCAGTAATGTCACTGCCTCCTCTACCTAAGGTTGTGATTTCTCCGTCCGGACCCTTACCTAAAAATCCGCAAATTACAGGAATGATGCCTTGGTTAATTAGGTCTCTGATTCCCTCTACCTTCTTGTTGGTGGTTTTGAAATCAATTTTCGCTTCTAAAGGATTGCTATCTGTAACAACTGGCCAAAGTTCATTGTAAGGATCTATAAATTCTGATTTAACCCCCAATGATTCAATAGCTGCTGAGAATAATCTTGTGCTGGTTAATTCACCCATAGCTAAAATTTCAGCCTTGCGCTTTTCTGTTAAGCCTTCACCAACAGCATCATGGGATAACTTAATTAAATCATCTGTTGTCTTGTTAACAGCAGATACAACAACTACCACTTGATTGCCCTTCATATATTCATTTACAACAGATTGTGCTGCTTTTTTAATCCTTTCTCCATTACCGACCGAAGTTCCTCCAAATTTGGCTACTATTAAGTCCATTAATATTCACACCTATTTCATTAAACTACGTTTAAATTTTGATTAATATAAAATATCTATATATTAATTTAAGTATTCCTATTAATAAACTTTATATTTAGAAAAAGAAGTAATTTTAAAAAAAATAAGGACTGCTTATAAATTTAGAATATTTTTGTCAAGAATTTTCAAGATATATACTTTAAAAATTAAATTAATGACCAACATTTAGGAAAATTGCTGAATCTTTGAAAATAAAAAAAAATATGAAAAAAGAAAATAAGTAAGTTTAACAACCTTTTTTGTCAGAAAGATCGGTTCCAGATTTTACTTGAGTTTCGATTTTGTCTTCGATTTTTTGTTTTTTAGCACCGACAACTTGTGCTTCGATTTTATCTTCGATCTCTTTAGCTGATTCACCAACAACTTGACCTTCAACTTTTTCGTCAATCTCTTCAGCTGGTTCACCAACAACTTGACCTTCAACTTTCTCATTAATCTCTTCAGTAGGTTCACGTACTACTTCGTCTTCAATTCTTTCACAAATTTTTGCCATTTTAATCTCTCCTTATGTATTCTTTTATAAAATACAATATTAATATAAAAATAAGTAATATAAAAAGGTTTGCATTATGTGAAAATAAAATAAATAAAAAAAGAAGAAATGATAGTTAACTAAACTATTCTTGAGTTTGTTCTAATCTTACAAGTCTAGTAACATATCCTGCGATTTTATTTCTTAAATGTTTAGTACTTACAGTGGAATATTCCATTACTAATTTTTTGTTTTCATCAAAACTAGTGGTAAAAATTCCAGGATGAGTTTCTATAAGTTCTTTTGCTAAACGTTTAACAAATGAAGTTCTAATATTTCCCATTCTCTACCCTCCTTAAAATTTCGTTTTGTTCATTTTTACTTAAAATAGTTAACATATTCATGATTTGCTCAATAATATCAGCATCAATATTTTTTTCCTTAGCTAATTTTTGTGATTTCTCAAAAATAGCTTGCTCTCTTGATTTATCATAAATTGGCATTTCAAGATACATTTTAGCAAGAACAATATCTTTAGCTAAAGAAGTTCTTTTACAAATCAATTCAAATAAATTATTATCAATTTCATCAATCTGCAATCTTGAATTATTTAGAAGCTCATCGGCTTCACTTTTATTTTTAAAAGAATATATCTCTATTTCCTCATTCAAAAAATCACCATAATTTGATAATAATGATAATGATATAATTTATAACAATTATAGTATTTAAATTATATGATGATTCCAGATGAAAAATAAAAAAAAGAATAAATGAAGTAATAAAAACTTCACCTAATATTTGAATTTTCTTCTAAGTGGTATTAAAACCATAGCCAACAACATCAACAATATTGGATTGGCAGTTTTTACATTGTTTAAATTTCTATTTGCATTGTTTAAACCTGTATCCATGGTTTTATTAGCAACATTGCCAGATTGGTTACCTGCTGTTTCATTGCCTGGAACGTTTGATGAGGTTCCATTTGTAACATTGCCAGTAGCATTGGTCTCGTTAGCAATAGGACCTGATGGAGTTTCATTGGTAATGTTTCCAGTTTCATTAACAGGAATTACATTGAATGTTGTACTATTAACAGCATTTTCATAGTTTGGAGCTACGAATGAAACATTTGCCAAATAACTTCCAGGATTTAATATTGAATCAAATTCAACAGTTCCTTTTCCATTATTAATTTCCACTTCAAATGTTTTGTTATCAATAGTAACGTTAGCTGTTCCGTTTAACGGATCGCCATTGATTCCAGTAACTTCAACAATTCCTTTAGACGCATTTCCATAAGTAACATTGTCCATTTGAATGTTTAATTTAGGAACGGCTTTAGACACTTCAAAGATTGTTGAATTATTTGCAGACAAATAATTTCTATTTCCTTCATAGTTAGCTAAAGCAGTATAGTTTCCAGCATTCAAATCAGGAATAGCTATTTGACCAACACCATCATTTAAAGCTACATTGTAATTTTTACCGTCAATGGTGACTTCTACAGAAGATCCTCCATTGCTACGGAGAAGTTTGAATGATTTAAGTAAAGAATTTTGTTCTGTTTTATTGTTTAAATAAACATTACAAATTGCTACATCCCCGTAAGTAATATTTGTAACTTCAATAATCAATTTTGGAGCAATTTTAGCTACTTCAAATATTGTAGAATTGGATACGTTCAAGTAATTGTTGTTTCCACCAAATTCAGCAACGACAGTGTAATTACCAGCATCCAAATTAGGTATCACTAATGTAGCTTTACCATCAGCCAAATCAACATCATAAATAGTTCCGTTTACATCAACTTTGACAGACCCTTCTTTGACATCGCAGGATACGTTTACGGTAACTGAATTGCCGTAAGTTGTATTTGAAGCTGTGACATTTAAGGAAGGTTGGACTTTCATGACTGTAACATTTGCAGTATTGTTGGAAGCCAAATAATTATCATTACCTGGGAAAACACCGGAAACAACATAATCACCAGCATCCAAACCAGATACAGTCAAATTACCTTTACCGTTCACCAAATCAACAGTATAATTTTTATTGTTAACTGTAATATTGACAGAACCGGTAATATTGCCCAAAGTCACATTGCAAACCAAATCCTGACCAAAAGTAATGTTATCTGCTTCAATAACCAAATCAGAACCAGCTTTATCTACTTCGAATACTGTTGAATTTGAAGCTGGCGCATAATCATCGTTACCAGCGAAATCAACAAAAGCAGAATAGTTGCCTGCATTCAAATCAGATAATTTGAATTCAGTGTTTGGTGAATTGGAACTGTTGTAGATTGTCTCATTAGTTTTGATATCTTTAATTATAACCTGAACATTTCCAGAGTTTAAATCAGAACTTGAAACGTTGACTGTTGCATTTTCCCCATAGGTTATATTATCGACGGATATGACCAAATTAGGGTTTGATAGAACTTTAACTGTTCCATTTTCCAATAAATATTTGTCTCCATTTGAATCAATGGTTGCACTGACAGGATAGATTCCTCCTTTTGAAAATGTAACATTAGCTTTGTAAGTTCCATTTTTGTAAAGAGTAGGATTCACAGCTGTTCCATTTACAATGAATTTAAAGGATCTATCTCCAACGGTGTTGTTGTTTGCATCCACCAAAATAGCTGTAATTTCAACGGTTTTGTTGATATTGGTCTTTACGGTTGAATTGTCAAGTACAACTAATTTCAATGGGTTTGTAAATGTACCGTTGTCGTTATAGATACTTAAATATTCGCCTGATTTTAGATTGTTGTCTTCAAGAGTTAAAGTACCGTAATTTTGTATTAAAGTATAGTTAGCAGTTAAATTTGAAGAGTAAAGTTTCAAATCAGCACCATTGTAGATTTCAGTACCGTTGACCGGAACGTTATAATCAAAGTTGGAATCCTTAATAACTGCATAACCTGGAAGAGGATATCCCCATGTAGCGTTGGTATTATAGATAACGCTTCCATTGGTTCCTATGTTTCCTGTAAAGTTAGATCCAGTTACATTTAGTTTTCCACCATCATTGAATAAAAGTGCAGAACTGTTAGCTGTATTATGAACAAAAGTAGAATTTTCAACAATTGCAGTTCCTAGGAAATTGTAAATTCCACTACCTTTGTTATTAGCTACATTATACTCGAAAGTACAGTTGTTAACTTTAAGATTAGCTGAATAATCATAATTGTAGATTGCAGCACCACTATTTCTGGTTACGACATTGGATGTGAAGTTAGAGTTTTTGATGTTAGCCACTCTACCGTCGTTGATAATAGCTCCACCATATAGTCCTGAGTTATTTTCAAATAAACAATTATCGACATTCAATATTCCATAACTGAAGATAGCCCCACCACTGTAACCTGTTTCATTAGTTCTTAAAGCTGAGTTGTTCATGAAATTACAATTATTAATATTTGCATTTACATTGTAAACATAAATGGCTCCTGCACCACTATTTAATGCCCTGTTGTTTAAAAAGGAACAGTTGTCGACATTTAAAGTGGAACCTGAACCTGACATGTAAACAGCTCCTCCACTTGTAGCAGTATTGTTTTCAAAGTGGATGTTAGAAATAGTTAAAGTAGCAGAATTCGGCCTGCTATAGACAGCACCACCAAAATCGGAAATGTTACCATTGACTATCACTAAATTTTTTAATGTTACTTTAACATTGGTAGCACTGGCCAATATGATAAATACTCTTGAATTTCCCTGTGCATCAAGTACAGAGACTGAATTTGGATTGTCCTGACTTGATCCGTCAATTGTAATACTTTTAGCAATAGAAATATGTTGACCATTTCCAATAAATGATTGATTATTTAAATAAATAACACTATTTGATGCTGATGAAGCAATTTTACTGTTAATATCTGCAAATGTAGTTGCATCTGCATCTAGATTAACAACCGCAAAATTATCATCTACAGTCTGATTATCATCTGCACTAACACTAGATACAGAGAATAATAAACACAACACAAATAATATCACCATTATTTGTTTTTTCATATTCATCTCCCCCATAATAAATTTAAAGACTCGAAAACAAGCCTAAGAATTTATTAAAAATTGTATATATCTAATAAATATACAGCATAAAATAGACCATTATCTCTTATAAATGTTTCTATTATGTAGTTAAATGAACAATAAATAAAAAAAAAAGAATTGTTTAAATGAAAGTGCATCCCTCATTGTCAACAGTGGTTTCAATGATTCTGCCTTCAAATTGGGCCCAGGCATCCTTAACCTCATCCACGCAATCGACTTCACATATCGCAACAAATGACGAACCTGTTCCTGACAAACCGGATGCTAAAGCCCCAGCATTTAAAGCTTCAATAGCTATCTGACTGTTGAAATTCAAAGTGGCGGCATAAATCAAACCGTTCAAGTTCAGTGCTTTGAAATAATCTCCATTTCTAGCCATTTCAAATGCTGATTCAACAAGAGGTGCCAAAAGTTTCATACGATTGACATCAGAGCTTCCTGATTTTGAAATTTCATCAGGCATGTAAACAAGAATTGGAAACTCCTCCATCCTTTCCTTAACAATCATTTCATGATACCTGTTGTTTGTAACCACAACACCTCCAAAATAGGAAGCTGTTGCATCATCAAAAGCTCCTGTAATTGTTACTTTTGCTTTAAGAGAGGATTCGATAGCCATATTAATAATGTCATAATCGTTGAAAAGTTCCAAGTCAAATTCTTCAGAGATTATTTTAGCTGTTACTGCAGTGATTGCATTGGAAAGCGCACTGCTGCTTGATAAACCTGAGGCCATTGGAAGTGTTGACTTTGTCTCCAAATCAATACCGAATTCATCCTCTGAAATGCCATAGGTCTCAAATACGTTTCTAGCGCAGTCTTCCATGAATTTGGTTTCAGCCCCAACATCGTTTCTTGCTGTAATTGAGCTCTTCTGAGTTTTTGCCTTACATACGATATCCAATCCGATTCCAAATGCAGAACCGGAACCTGTAGCTATCGCGTTTATAATTGTTGCAGAACCTGGTGATCTTACTGTTTTTTTCATTTTTTCAACTCATCATAAGGTATTTTAACTTCACTAAAATCCATTGCCCTATCTCTAGCATTGGACTTGAATGAATCATATAATTCGTTATTGTTTAATAATTCTTCAATAGCTTTGGAAACTGTTTTTGGATCATTTGGGTCAATTAACAATCCCACATTTTCGGTTATTATCTCCTTAATTCCACCGACATCACTTCCAATTACCGGAACTCCACAAGCCAATGCCTCTATTAAAACCAGCCCAAAGCTTTCTGAAAATGATGGCAATACAAGCAAATCAACTCCTGGAATAATGTCCTCCACATCTGTTCTAGGACCTGTAAAGGTCACTCCAGAAATGTTTTCATTTTTAACTTTCTTTTTAAGATCATTGTAAAGAGGACCTCCGCCAACTACAACAAGTTCATAGTCAGATACGGCATCTTTTTTGGCCTCAAGAAGAACATTGACATTTTTACGCTTGATTAGGTTTCCTACAAACATTACGATTGGTTTATCAGTATCCAAAAACCTTTTCCCGTCATCCTGTTTGAACTTATCAGTGTCAACGGAATTCCAATGAAGTGAAACCTTATCTCCAATTCCCTCAACACCTGTATTCAATATCTCATCTTTTAAAGCGTTGCTGACTGCAAAAACCTTATCCGCATTTTTAAGAACCTTTTTAAGAGGTTTTCTCATGAATTTCTGTTTCTTATACAATTCAAACATGTCAGAACCATGTGCAGTAACATAAGTTTTTATACCATGTTTGTTGCCCACTTCAACTGCTGCGGCCCCTGCAGGGAATAAGTAATGTCCATGGATAATATCAATATCCTCTTCCTTTAAAAGATTCTCCAAAGCTTTTTTAGCATTCTTTTTAAAAGTTAAACCACGAATTCCAGGCACATTAATTCCCTTGGTTCCAATAACGTGAATTCCATCAATATCCTTAATGTCATCATGAGGATAGGTAATCACATAGACCTCATGACCTTCCTCAACGAGTTTTTTAGATAATGAATGAATATGAACCCCAACACCACCGACATGAGGTGGAAATTGACCTACCATAGCTATTTTCATAATTAATACTATTGTTTAAGGTTGTATAAAATTATTGTTTAAGAAATTGCCCTTCATATCCACCAATATGACGTTGATGTCCAAGTCTAATTTAAGCCTGCATCTTTCATTTATTGCCAATGCTATGCTATTGCAAACTTTTAAGGACAAATCTTCTTTATTTAATATGTCCAACATGTCTTCTGTGGTTTTTGAATCATACAATTGTTCAGCCACTTCATTGCTGGCACCACAAAGAACCGCATGAGTAATCATTATCTCACGGCGTCCGTCAGCTACGGCATGTTTCGTATCGAAAATTCCTCCGGCAACCTTAATAAGTTTTCCAATATGGCCAAAGAAAGTAAAACTGTCGATTCCTCTCTTTTTAGCTTCCTCAAACATGAATCCTACAAAGTTTCCTGTTTGTACAATCTGGTCCAATGATATGTTGAAATCCTTAATGGCTAATTTTTCACCAATGTTGCCCGGAACAAAAATAATGTCCTCAATATTTTGAGCAACAACCACATCCAATTGTTTTACGATTGAATCCTTATATGCCTTTGTTGACATTGATCTTGCAATGCCTGTAGTTCCAAGTATTGAAATTCCATCAACAATCCCTAATTTGGGATTCATGGTTTTTTGAGCTATTTTTTTACCTTCAGGAACAATGATGGTTACAATAGCTGTTTTATCTTCAGGAATCAGGTCCCTTAAATTATCATGAATCATTTGGCGAGGAATCGGATTGATTGCGGCTTCACCTATTTCGATTTGAAGGCCAGGCTTTGTTATTGTCCCTACCCCTTCACCGCCTTTGATAATCACTTTTTCGTCCTTGAAAGGAATCAACTCCACTTTCGCATCTATTTCAACCTCGACAGTGACATCCGGATCGTTATATGGTCGTTTATGAGCGCTTGAAATAGCTGAAGTTGAAGATAACTTTTCAGAATTGTCTATCAATATATTGAGAGTGGTTTTGGGTGTCTTAACATTTACAGCAGATACCTCTTCATTAAAAATAGTTTTAAGACTGGCTATTGCACATGCAGTAGCGATTGTACCTGTTGTAGGCCCTGTAAAATCAGAATTATTTGAAGTCATGAAAAAAATAAAAAAAAGAAGATTAATTAGAAAATATCAGTTTCATCACTGTTTGCAATTTCATTTATTTTTGCAACTAATTGATCTTCGGTTGGTGCACCAACAAATTCAACTTTACCGTTGATTGCAATAGTTGGAACAGCCATGATTTGATAATCTCTAGCTCTTGCCATGTTTTCTGGATCGTTAACATTTACTACTTCTACTTCAATGTCTAAATCCATATCATTTTGTGCTTCTTGTGCTACTTTAATTGCGCCCGGACAGTGTGGGCAGCTATTTGATGAGAATACTTCTACTCTAATTGCCATTTTATCATCTCCAATTAATTTTTAAAGAGAGTTTATACATTCTTATATATAACTGTTTTGGTATTGTGCAAAAATGAAAAAATATCCAAATACTCATAAAATGCTCTCCAAACTTTTAATAATATTACAATACTATTAATATTAAGAGAGGATAATATGGAGACATTACAATCAGATATAAAAACCATAATTAATGACAGCTATCCTTATATTGAAGAATTTAATCCTGCACAAAAAGCCGTTATAGAATCTGGTTATTTAGAAGATGATGATAATTATATTATTTCAATTCCAACAGCAAGTGGAAAAACAGTACTTGGAGTCTTAGCTGCTCTTAAAACTATACTTGATGGAGGAAAGGCGGTTTATGCCGCACCATTACTATCAATACAAAACGAAAAGGTTAAAGAATTTAAAAAATTTGAAGATCATGGAATTACCGTTGGAAGACATCCAAACAGTTCCGATTTATCTGTAATGGTTTTTGAATCATTTGATGCACTTACAAGATTTTCCTGGAATACTTTAAGGGATGTCGATACATTAATTATTGATGAATTCCATATGATTGGAGAATACAGCAGAGGCCCTACTTTGGAAGCTGCAATTACAAGAGCCAAAATAATAAACCCTAATCTTAGGATAATAGCTTTATCTGCAACTTTACAAAATATTGGGGAAATCGAAGAATGGCTTGAAAGTAAAACTGTAACCCACGATTACAG
Organism: Methanobrevibacter sp.; assembly: GCF_030539665.1. Lineage (NCBI taxonomy): Archaea > Methanobacteriati > Methanobacteriota > Methanobacteria > Methanobacteriales > Methanobacteriaceae > Methanobrevibacter > Methanobrevibacter sp. The sequence goes on along the minus strand of NZ_JAUNXR010000001.1, from coordinate 432,661 downwards.
GCCGGTTCCATTGAACAAGGAAGTTTTAGATGCTGAAATGTTTGGAACCAAAAATAAGAATGACGTTATTGTAAAAATTATCGAAAAATCAATTGAAGACGATACACAGGCATTGTCCTTCGTTTCAACAAGAAGATTTACAGAAAGCCTTTCAACATATGTCGCTAAAAAAATCAATAAAAAGTTGACAAAAGAACAAAAAGAGAAGTTTAAAGAAGTAGCCGACAAACTTCTGGAAGTTCCCAAGAAAAAAGGCTCACTTCCAACCAGCACATGTCTTAAACTTGCAGAAAGTGCTGAGAAAGGTGTTGTTTTCCACCATGCGGGACTTTTTAATGAGCAGAAGGAGATTATTGAAGACGAATTCAGAGCTGGAAATATTTTGATGATTGCCGCCACACCAAGTCTTATGTATGGAGTTAATCTACCTTCAAAATCTGTTGTTATTCGTGATTATACTCGTTGGACCAGCAATGGCCCTGCAAACATTCCTGTTTTTGATTATGAGCAAATGTCTGGAAGAGCTGGAAGGCCACAATATGACACTGAAGGAAATTCTTATTTGATTGCTAAAACCATGGATGAGGCTTATGACTTGAAAGAAAGATATGTTGAAGGGGAAGTTGAAGCAACCAACTCTAAACTTGTTGACAATAAAGATGCTATCTTTAAACAGATTATAGCTCAAATCTCAAGCGGATTGTCAAGAAATATTGATGAACTTGCGGAATTCTTTGATAAAACTTTATACGGATTTCAAATGAAGAACAATCCTTCAATGGCAATGTTTGCTTCAGATAGCATAAAATGGGAAATTGAATCTGCCTTGGAATTTTTACTTCAAAACGGAATAATAAGAGCAACACCGGAAGGATTGAAAACAACTGATTTTGGAAATCTAATATCAAAATCAAACTATAGTGTTGAAACTGCGGTTAAAATAAAAGAATATGTTTCATCAATTAATGAATTCAACCCTTACGAGTTAATCTATGCATTGTCTGAAACTCCAGACATGCCATTGATTTCATTTAAAGGAAGAAAAAGTAAGGATCCTGTGCGTGACAAGCTATCAGAATCTGGGCTTTTTGCTGTTGATATCGGCAACCCTGAAGCAACAGCAGTCTCTTTAATTGAATGGATAAACGAGAAAAATGAATATGAAATAGAAAACGCATATCATGTTTACTCTGCATCTACTAGGCGCTCCGCATATGAGGCATCCCTGCTTGTAAAATTTGCAAAACAAACCATGGAAATTCTTGGAAACTATTCCATACTAAAAGATCTGGATTACCTGTCAGCAAGACTTTACTATGGAGTAAAAGAAGATATCATCCCTCTCGTTGTAGGAGTTAAAAGGCTTGGAAGAAGAAGAGCAAGGGATATTGTGAAAATATTTGGAACCGATTTAAGCAATGTAAAGGAATCAGAACTTCAGAAAATCGATGGCATAGGGCCTAAATTGGCTGAAAGAATTGTAAATTTCTCACAAAATCAAGTATGAATATTCGGTGTCTGTTCTGCTAAACAAAACATGCAAAGAGCATTTATATTGTCTTTTTGTGCATCCTTAACAGGACAGTAAAAAATACCGTTCTCCTCATAAACTTCCAGATTTCCAGGAAACAGGCTTCCAACAGGATGCATTGGCTCTTCCTTAATGAAAGTTACATAAAGAGAGGTTATTGCAATGATCAACCTAAAGTTAGGGTCCAATCCATCATCCTCAATTCCTTTATTGTATCCATATTCCAAATTTATTAACCCCTTTTCAAAAAGTCCCTTATCTATTGAGCCTTCAATTTCAAAATCCACATCCAACAGCTCCTTAACACTTAAAATAAAGACTTTTACATAAGGTTCTACAAATTGATCCTGATATTCCTCTTGAACGAATTCAACCCCTTTGCGCATACTGGCGGCGGCCAACATCAAATCATATACTGAAATATTCTTCCCATACTTCTTTAGAATGTGCAATAACTGCTTTTTAGATATTTTTTCATTATGATTTAAATCTTTCAAGTCTTGAAAAATAGCCTCGTCAATCATCAATTATAATATATGAAAACGAATATAAAAAATTTTATAAAAAAAAAGAAAATAAAAGTGGAGAATGCTTAATATTCTCCAATAGCTACACCAAATCCGTCAACGATTAAAGCAACACCAATGATGATAGCTACATAAACTGGTCCCATCATTGCAAAGTATCCTAAGAATACGGTAATAATACCTAATATAATGGATAATACTGCAATTCCTTTGTTAAATCCATTGTGGAATAATCTCATAATACCTGCGATGATTATCATAAAACCAAAGACATAAAGGTATACGCTTACGAATAAGTCAAAGACTAAAACGTTGAAGAAGACTATATAACCACATATGATTGATAAAATTCCCAAAATAATGTATGCTACTGTTGATCCTTTTGAAATACTCCATACATTTCCAGAAGCGATTAAGTAGTAGATTCCTAAAATGAAGAATGCTACACCAAATACTACTGATAAAGCGAAGTTACTTGCAAAAGGGAAAATTAATATTAAAAAACCTAAAATTATTGCTATAATTCCAAGGATTGTCCTGTTTTCCATATTCTCACCTTTTATATATCTATTACATTGAAATAATTCAAATGTAATATACAATAGTGAGAACTCATATATAAAGTTAATGTTTAAAAAAAGTAAAAAGTTAGAAGATAAAGGTTTTATCCTCCACCTTCAGCAACATTAGAATTGAGTTCAATATTCTCTAAATCTAATGCATTGTCTTTAATGGCATCGATGTCGACCTCTTTATCTTCACCATAGATGCGTTTTTGTTTTAAATCTTTTTCATCTAATACTTCAAGCAGATTAGAAACATACCATAGGCCTGTTTTATCCAATCTTACCCAACCAACATCATCTTCAAGTTTTAATTCAATAACTTCACCTATAGTACCAGTGTTAACATATCTAACCTGGTAACCTATATTGATAGGCTTGTCACGAGCGTCAACAACTACCATTAATTATCACCGATTTAATCTTCTTTTTCAACTTTTACAGGTTTTGTTTCTTTTGGAATTTCTTTTTTAAGAATAATGTAATCCCCGATAGCTGCAATGTCATCGAATGGAACTTCCACTTCATCTTTGCTGATGAGATTTTTTTTCAATCCGATTACAATTCCTTCCACTGCACCAGTTTCTGGGTCAAATTTTACATCTTCTACTTTTCCAACTGCTTTTGCGTTTTTATCAAGTACAGCCATTCCTTTAATTTCACTTAAATACATATATATCACCTTTTTTAAAATTTTTTATATTCTTAAAGAAATATAAATAAACATTAATTAAAAACATATATAAAATTAACTATTGACTAAATGGTGATAATTATGGAAAAAGCATGTCGAATTATTATTAAGGATATTATAGATGGAAAAATATCTACTCGACGTGAATTGGAAGTTGAAAAAAGACAGCTTTGCAGGGATTTGAAGTTATCGAAATTCATGAGCAATTCAAATATTCTTGAATTTGCAACAGCAGAAGAAAAGGAAATCGTTTCCAACATACTGAAAAAGAAGCCTACCAGAACAATGTCCGGAGTTGCAATAGTTGCCGTAATGTGCCATCCCCATGATTGTCCTCATGGAAGATGTTTCTATTGTCCTAAAAGTGATATTGCTCCACCTAGCTATACTGGTGAGGAACCTGCTGCGCTTAGAGGAAGAATGTTTGAATTTCATCCATATGTTCAAACTTTCAACCGTTTGAAACAGCTTAAAAAGATTGGTCATCCCATTGACAAGGTTGAGCTTATCATTATGGGAGGCACATTCCCTTCAAGAGATCCCTGTTATCAGGAATGGTTTGTCAGCCAATGCCTAAAGGCCATGGTTGATTTCGGACTAATACTTACCAACGAGCCAAGGGACGATAGCTATGATTTGGACAAGGTTAAAATCAGGCAATATGAAGAGGGAATCTTGAAGACCTATTCTCCAAACGATTACGTGTTAATCGAGGATGTTCAAAAGGCAGATGAGTCATCGAAAGTAAGGTGTGTTGGAATGACCTTCGAGACCAGGCCGGATTTCTGCAAGGAAGAGCATGTGGACAGAATGCTTAATATGGGAGTTACCCGTGTGGAGCTTGGGGTTCAGACATTGTATGATGATCTCTACACCAAGATTAAAAGAGGCCACACCATACAGGACACCATTGATGCCAACAGAATTCTCAGGGACTCTGCCGTGAAAGTAGCTATGCACATGATGCCAGGATTGTTTTTAACCCCAGAACAAGACCTGAAAATGTTTAAAAAGCTTTTCAGTGATGAGAATTTCATGCCAGACATGCTTAAGATCTACCCATGCCTTGTAACAAAGGGAAGTGAATTGTATGACTTGTGGCTCAGTGGTGAATATGAGCCATACAATGATGAAGAGGCCGTTGACTTAATTGTAAAAATCAAGAAAATTCTTCCAAAATGGGTAAGAACCATGAGAATACAGAGAGACATTCCTTCCACACTTATTGATGCCGGCGTTCAAAAGTCAAACTTGGGAGAGCTGGTTTACAACAGATTAGAGGAAGAGAACATTAACTGCCAGTGCATCAGATGCCGTGAAATCGGCCATAAAAAAACAGAACAGAATTATTCATTGGATCAGTTCCATATTTTCGAGGAATCCTATAATTGCTGTGGAGGGCTGGAGACATTCATATCCGTAGAGGATGAGAATGAAGAAAGCCTGGCCGGATTTTTAAGGCTTAGAATGCCTTCCGATAAAGCCCATAGAAATGAAATTACTGACAAAACAGCTTTAATCAGGGAATTGCATGTATATGGAAATATGATGCAGATTGGCCAGGAAAACAAAAACGTTGGCCAGCATTCAGGATTTGGTGAAAGATTGCTTAAGAGGGCTGAAGATATTTCAAAGGATATGGGAAAAGATGAAGTTCTTATAATTAGCGGAATCGGATCTAGAAATTACTATCGTAAGTTTGGCTATGAAAGAAAAGGACCATACATGGCTAAAAAAATATAATGCACAAATATTAAATAGTAGTTCGTATATATACTAACTAAATAGAAGAGGGGATATATTATGTATAGAATAAAAAGTGCTAAAGACTTAGCAGGACATATTGAATACAATAATCTCAATAACCTTGCAACAGAAGAAGAAATGAAAGCATTTCTTGAAACTGCAAAAGAATTTGATTTTTATGGAATTACAATAAACCCAAGCTTTGTTGAACTTGCAAAGGAAACTCTCAAAGACACCGATATGAGTATCGGGACTGTAATCAGTTTCCCATTAGGCTTTGACACCATTGAAGCTAAAATTAAAGAAGCTGAAACCGCAGTAGAAAGTGGAGCTGACGAAATAGGCATGGTAGTCAACATCTCACAAATCAAGGATGGAAACTATGCTGCCGTTGAAGAAGAAGTTTCAAAAGTAAAAGAAGCAATTGGAGACAAAATTCTCAAGGCAATCATTGAATCAAAAGCATTGGATGATGAGGAAGTAATAAAAGCTGCACAAGCAATCGAAAAAGGCGGAGCAGACTATATTGAAACCGGAACCGGCTTTGTAAGTCCAAATACAATTTACGAAGACGTAAACCTAATAAACATCATTCAGAAATATGCTCCAAAAATAAAAATCAAAATAACAGGCGGAGTTAACATCTACAAAATAGCTAACCAGCTATTGACTGGTGGAGCAGACCTTATTGGTTCCAACGAAGGATATAAAATCGTAAAAGATTACCAAGATTTAAGGGAAAATACAAAAATAACTCCAAAGCCAATTAAGTTTGATTAAAAACTTAATTCTTCTTTTTTTTAAATTTTTTTATAGAAATTAATTAAACTCTTTTTTGAAAAATAAACAAAGCAATAGCTAATATAAAAATAATTACAGAAAAATAAGTTAGGAATGCCATGGGCCGGACTTGAACCAGCGACATCTAGATCTTCAGTCTAGCGTTCTCCCAACTGAACTACCATGGCATATGGACCGAACGAGATTCGAACTCGTGATCTCCTCCATGTCAAGGAGGAATCATACCCCTAGACCACCGGTCCTATACAACATTTAATACTTTATCCAATAATATATATAAATGTTTTGGTAATCACCGATAGTCAAAATTAAAAAAAATATAAATTGACCACAAGAAATGGCCAATAGATTTTAAATAAAATACTAAAAAAGCCTATTTGATAGCTAATTTGATATCTTCAGCTTTTACAGTTTTTCTACCAGCGTGGCGTGCGAAATTTACAGCTTTTTGTGCGATTTCGTTACCTTTTTCTTCTAATGCTTCAGCTAATGCAATTTTTGCATCATCACTAATTCTTTGTGCGCCAGCATTTTTTAAGATACGACCGACTGGTGCGATTGGTAATTCACTCATAATTACACCTCCAATTAAATAGTAGATTAAGATACTATATAAATGTATCGGTAAAAATGGCTAAATTCGATTAGAAATATATAGTTAGTAGTTATAAGTTATTATTTTTAAAAATAAAATATCTAAAATTAATATTGTGAAAATTAAAAGAAAAAATAAATAAAACTATAAAAAAAAGATTAAATAAAAATTTAATAAAAATTCCATCATAAAAAAGAAGTACCCTAAAAAGCCTTAAAAAAATTAAAGCAAAGACAATATTAATAATAAATTAAAAGACAAAAATGAAAATAAAATAATAATAAAATAAACGATTTTAATCCACTAAAACACCTTTTAAATATGTAGAAGTTGTTTCAGTTATTTTTACTCTAATAAAATCGCCTAATTTTACATTATCTACAATTATTGGAATGTAAGAATCTGATTTGGCTATGAATCCACCTTTAGAACCTTTTTCAACAACTAAAGCATGTTGTATTGTTCCTAAAAGTTCATCATTTTCTTTTTTTGTAATTGAATCTTTAATTTTTGACAAATGTTTTGAACGTTGTTTCATAACGGTGTGAGGAATCTCCTTCAAATCAGATGAAATAGCTCCTTTCCTATGCTGATACTTAGATAGATGAATCAGACTTGGCCTGATTTCTTCAAGGAGATTGCAGGTCAATTCAAAATCCTCATCTGTTTCAGTCGGATAACCTACGATAATGTCTGTAGCTATTGTAATGTCAGGAATTTCCTTCTTGAATTTTTCAACAATTTCCCTATACTGATCAAGATTGTGACCTCTCCTCATCTCTTTCAATACCTTGTCACTTCCTGTTTGTACGGGCAAATGGATAAAATTATATACCTTCGGATGTTTAATAGCTTCAATTATTTCATCGACATTCCTTAAGACGTTTTTAGGGTGCATCATTCCAACACGTATACGAAAATCTCCATCTAAATTGCTTACCTCTTTGATTAAATCGGCTAAGTTTTCACCTGTGTCTAACCCATAAGCTGCAGTGTCCTGAGCGGTAAGCTGAATTTCAGCAGCGCCATTGTCAATTGCCTTTCTAACATCCTCAACAATATCATCAATAGGATAGCTATTTAATGCCCCTCTTGCAAAACGGGTACAGCAGAAAGTGCAAGCTCCAGTACAGCCTTCACATATCTGCACAATATGAATAAAAGAATCATCAGTAACCTTATTTACATTAACTTTGGATTCCTTGGAAAATCCACACTCCCTTGTAACTTCCCCACAATAGGCCTTTTCAACAACATCAGCCGTTTTATTAAGTTGATGAGGCCCAATCCAACTGCAGTCAGGCCCAATCTTCTCCAATTTTTCAGGATCGATTTCAACCATGCACCCGCCGACAATAATCTTCTTGTTAGGAAACTCCTTCTGAAGCTTTTGAATCCTATAAACAATCTTGTTTTCAGTCGGAAGCTTTACATAACAAGAGTTAACAATGATAACATCAGCATCTTCAATAGAATTAGTTAATTGGATGTCATTATCTTCCAATACGCCAGCCATGATTTGGGCATCGGCTTTATTAAATGTACATCCATAACTTTCAATAAAAACTTTCATAATATCAAATTAAGTTTTTTTAACAATATATTTGGTTAAATCATAGTCATAGTTGTTGAAACGTATCGGCCTGCCGTAAACCCTTTTAATTACGTCGGCCTTTGCAAATCCACTGGTAATCTTTCTTTCGATTGTTTTGATAACATGGATTTTGACAATGTGCTTGTCGATTTTAACTATGTCTTCAGTAGATATTTGGAAATCCCTATCCAAGTCAAGCTTATAGGAATCCACTTCCCCATGCAGATCTACGGAAAATCCTATACGAACAGGAATCTCAATAGATGAAGCCCAAATGGTAACAATATCTTCAATTTTGGATTTGCCAACCCTTTTTTCTTTGGTTTCAATTGCAGATACCATTACTTGACCCACTTCAGACAACAATACATCTCCAACTTCCAAAGTATCATCTGGAGACAAATCTATAGTTGTTTTAATAGAATCTTCATTTTCACTAATAATTATCCTGTAAGGTTTAGGTTTTTTAGCTGAAAAAGTATCCTTAAATACGTGTTGACAATCATTACATTTTAACAATAATTCTTCTACAATCTTCTTTTTAGAGGATTTTTGTTTTGAATTTAAAATTTCAATATCCTCAGATCCACAAATTGGACATTCCATATTCAATCCCCCATCTATTCGTTTTCTTTCAAATAATGATTTACAAGACCTTCATCGTTGAGGATATCTAACATGAAGTCTTTGAAGGGTTCAAAAGTATCCTCAACCCCAGTGGTTTCATTTACTATAATCCCTTTTGCCAAATCAATTTTTAAAATATCCCCATCTTTAGCTTCAATGTCGCTAACAACAACTGGTAAACCTATGTTAATTGCATTCCTATAGAAAATTCTTGCAAATGATTTTGCAACAATAGCATCCACACCTGCTGTTTTAATAGCTACAGGCGCTTGTTCTCTTGATGATCCACAGCCAAAATTTTCATCCGCAACAATTATGTCTCCTTTCTTAACATTTTTGGTAAAATCAGGACGTTCCCCTTCAAGAACATGATCAGCAAGGTCCTGAGGGTTAAAAGTTCTTAAATATCTTCCAGGGATAATAACATCAGTATCTATATTTTCCCCAAAAGTCCATGTTTTTCCTTTAATTTCATCCATAATATCACAAGCTTTATTTAATTATTTCATGACCTGAATTTTTAGCTTTTGTAGTGAAAACTATACCATCGTCACCAACATACTCTTTCATCTCATCAACAATATACTTATTGTTTTTATCGAAAATAGTGTAAACTGTAGGACCGAATGAACTCATTCCAACACCATAAGCCCCCAATTCCCTCATTTTATTCATTAAATTCTTAAGTTTATCTGTTTGAAGTTCCACTTCGACTTTTTTGAATCCCAAATTCTGAATCTTATCAATAGCTGTTCCAAATGCAGGCAAATTCTTTTCAAGCAAGAATGGAACCATATTCATGAAAATCAAATGGGAAACCTCCAATACCTCATTTTTAGGAAGAGGGCAGTAGTCCTGGAAAATGTTTACTTCTTCCTTTCCACTAACGCCATCAGCACTGCTTAAAATCACTATTAAGATTTCCCAATCTTCAGGAAAATCATAATTGGCGAATAACAATGGAGGACGTACCTCAGAAGCAGCAGATGGTAAAAAAGAATCCTTTTCTTCTATACTACGACCGGCATCAATAATGAAACCGCCTTTATCAAAAGCAAATGTTCCAATTCCTGAAGTTCCACCACGACCTATAATAGTGCTTAAAGTCAATGAGTCCAAAGAATCCCCATTGAATTCTGAAATAAGCTTGGCTGTAGATAAGGCTATTTGAGTACCGGAACCCAATCCTGAATGAGGAGGATATGCTTTCATAACTTTAAAATAGAAACCTCTACCATCATCATAATACTCAATCATTTTACTTGCGGCATCATTGATTTTCTTGTTATAATCTTCAATAATACGATTATCCACTATAGAATCGTCAAAATCGATTTGGATGCCTTTTTCAGAAGGTTCGGCAAATAAAACGAAATTAGGATCTTGTAATGTAAGACCAATACCTCCATCAATACGACCATATGCTCCAGACAAATCTATTAAAGACATGTGGAGTCTTGAAGGTGATTTAATAATCATATGAAACAGTCCCAGTATAAAAAGAATATGAAAAGAGTTTAATTACTCTTTTTTAGATTTTAATGGTGTTGAAAACTCTTCTTCAATTCCTTCTCTATAAATTGAATTCATTGAACAGAATGGAATGATTCTTCCATCTGGAGTTGCATAATGGATAACGCATTTTTTAACCCTATCTTCATCAAAGTTAAATGGATCCATGAAGTGCATGCATGAAATGAGCATTGCATCTTTAGAGAATTCGCCTAAAGCATCATAAGACCTGTGTGTAAATACATTTAACAAGATTTTAGTAATGTCCAGGTTTTTAGGTTTTTTATCCTTGTTGATTAATTTAGGCAATTCTGTAGCTGCTTTTGCAAGGGTTCTTTTCTTAATACCAAATCCTCCTTCTTCAATCCTGTCAGAGTATTTGTCCAGTAATTCAAAGAATCCATCAACATCAATAAAGTCAGTAATAGGAATCAATTTGTCAGGCTTGTCTGGGTCTTCGCTTTCCTCAATGAAAACATAAGTAGCTATACCACAATGTTGGCTACAGTTAAGGGTAACACTAGCTGGTTCGCCGTCCATAATACCCATAAATCTTGAAACTGGTTCAACAGATGATGGAGGGTAGAAATTTTCAGGCTGCAAATCTCCCAAGGTTTGTTCTGATACCAAATTGACAAAATCAGGAATGGTTATTCTTTGTTCTTCTACTGCATCAGAAGGAGTTCTTCCTGCAAATGAAACAGGCTGGAAGTTTACTCCATAAATTATGTCTCTGTTTTCAAATGCGAATTTAATAATGTCCCCTATTTGGTGATCATTTACTCCGCCAACAACAGTAGGCACTAAAACCATACCAAGGCCTGCTTTTCTACAGTTTTCAATGGCTTTAAGTTTTTGTGGAAGTAAATCCTTTCCTCTACTTGCAATATATGGTTCTGGTGTTACACCATCGAATGCCATATATACTGTGTTTAATCCTGCATCTTTTAATTCCTGAGCAAAATTTTCCTTCCTAGCTAATCTTAAACCGTTTGTAGCTATTTGAACATGGGTAAAACCCTCTTCCTTAGCCATTGCTATGAGTTCAACAATATCTTTACGTACTGTTGGTTCACCACCAGCATATTGAATTGCAGGGGTTGGGAAAGGTTTTAGATTTCTTAAGTTTTTAAGCATTTGTCTGATTTCATCCTGTGTAGGATCATATAACCTTCCAGTTTGAGCCGCGTTTGCAAAACAAATCGGACAGCGTAAATTACAACGATTAGTTACATCTATCAATCCCAATACGGTAGAAGTATTATGTTTTTCACAAAGGCCGCAGTTTTCAGGACAGGCCCCTTCTTTTTCCACTGCAGGATTTTCAACGTGTCTAATTGTTGGTTCAAAGTTATTTACTTTATGATATAAATCAGCGTCACTCCAATAAGTGTTAACAAATTCCCCGTGTTCTTCACAGGTTTTTTTAATGTAAATTTTTCCGTCTTCCTCATATACCTCAGCATCAAGTGTTTTTAAACATTCCGGGCATAAACTTTTAGTATCTTTAATTTTCAAAAAAGCACCTCCAAATATCTTAATACAAGTGAATTTCGGTAATTTTGATAATTTTTATAATATAATAATATTAATACTCCCAACTATTTAAATTTAATTGCCATAAATATGAAAATTTAAATAAAATCACTTTCAAATAGATAATTATACTAAATGGAGATTGATGAATGTTAACAAACTTTGAAATATTATTATTTTCATGCCTAACAACGGTATTTTTTATTCTTCCAGCCTACGCTTCAAACAGTGGAGGATTATTGTTTGGAGGAGGCACTCCCGTTGATTTTAGAAAATCAGACAAAAAGGGAAATCGTTGGATTGGAGATGGGGTGACTTGGAAAGGCCTTATTGGAGGAACTATTTTTGGAACTGTTGTTGGAGCCATTCAAGGTTTTTTTGGTCCGTTCATTATGGCAAACTTTGGAAGCTACATTTTCACTCCAATATGCACAAGTCTTGTTGAAGGAATCATCGTAGGATTCCTATTGGGATTGGGAGCTCTTGTTGGAGATGCCATCGGAAGTTTTCTAAAAAGAAGAATTGGAATAGGCAGGGGAAAACCGGCACCTATCCTTGATCAGGCAGACTTCATATTGGTTGCCTTGCTTTTCGTATCTGTAATTGTTAAGTTTGACTGGATGTTTGTTGTAATTGCCATAGTAATTACTATTTTTATCCATTTGATCTCAAATTCACTTGCATATCTGTTTGGAATTAAAGATGTCTGGTATTAGATGGCTTTGTTCATCATGACTGCAGTTCCTACAGCCGGCGCAACAACGCACTGCTCATCAGTCAGTATTTCGCCCATGGATTGGACTTTTAAACCCAATAGTTCTGCAGCCCTTTTATCGAGAATGTCCTTTCCAAGACCTGTTGTTACAATCAAATCCAACCCTTGTGTTTTTGATACTTGATTTAAGCCATCTGCGATTTGTGCCACTTGGGCTTTGTGTATAAAACTAGCTATTTTTAAAATGTCCTCTTCGGACAACATATCCATATCTGCACAAAGAACGCGAGCAATTCTTTTCATGCAATCGAATTTGGATTTTCCTTCCCCGTCGAATGTATCGCAAACATAATCAGACTCGTCAATCAAATCCAAAACCATATAAACGTCAGCGGTTTGTGCAAACAGTTCGGAAGCTACCCTATATTCATTTCCATTAAATGGAATCTTTTCAAGAAAACTGGCAAGATTTGTCCTTAATGTACCGGTATATACCAGCTCTCCAGTGGCCAATCTTTCGAAGTCTGAATTGCCTATTGCACATTGCTTTCCGTTCTTGATTGGAATGATGTCTGTGGTTGTGCTTCCTGTGTCGATGAAAATACAGTTGTCACTAATTAAAGTAGCTATTTCACAGGTGGCTATCCAGTTTGCAGCTGCTGCATTTAAAGGATTTGCTTCTATCTCTTCTCTTGTAAGAATTCCATCAAGACCCACATATCCAATAGGGCAGTCAAATGTCCTTTCACATTTTTCCACAATGTCCAGAACACCATCCTTTTTTGTATCATATGCATCAACAAGCTCAGCAGTCATGGATATTCCAACTGCATCAATTTCATCAATAGGACATATCTTTTCAATCAAATCAACCAACACATTCTGCAAATCATCATTGTTACTCCACATTGGCAGGTATGCAAAATCCACTTCAATGTTCTTTATTTCATCGCCGTCAAAGTCAATAATGGCCAAATCTGTATTTGCACCTCCAATATCAAAACCTGCAATCTTCATTTTAAAACACCTCAATCATAAGATGGTCCTTCACTTTCTTAAACTCAACATGACCATCGAAAGATATAATTTTCTCCAAATCTTCTGAATCCATTTTACCATCAATCCAATCAATAATGCTGTTTGCAATATTGAAATTAGCAATTTTTTGAAGCCCAACATATGGAGTGGTAAATCTGGAATTGATTTCAATCAAATAAACATTGTATAAATCTGTTTCATCAGGATTGAGTCTCAAATCAACTCCAACAAAACCGTTCAGACCTTCCAATGTTTCACAAGCCTTAATTGCCACTTCCAAAATTTGATCTTTAAAGTCTGTTTCATATGGAAGCATTCCACCCAGATATCTTTCAAAATCACCCTTAATCTCAACAAACTGCTTGTTGATACTTAAAGGTATTGCCTTGCCGTCATGAACCATCAAACTTACGCTAATATCTTCACCATCAATGAATTCCTGAACAAGGATTCTGGAACCTGGAGGAAATATATCTTCCAAATCATAGCTTAACTCATCAATGTCATTCAGAATTACTACATTTTCACAGTCAACACCATTTATTGGCTTTATGATGAGTTTAAGCTTTGTTAATGGATCTTCAGCCTGCCATTTCTTATAGAGATTCTCAACAGCACGTTTCCAATAACCTTTAGAATCAATTTTAAACTTATTTGTAAGAGGCTGTGGAACGGCACCGTACAATGACTCAAATAATTCAAACTTATCTGAGCTCTTGAAACATGCCTCAGAATTGGAATTATAAATAAAAATATCCTTATCCTCCAAAATCTTGGCAATATTGTAAAGATGATTGTCATTTTCAGCGGCAATATATATTGCCTTTTCAAATCCATCCAAATTATCCTTCAAATAATCCTCCAAACTCCCTTCTATAATTATGGGATTTACATTGCTGTAGCCATCAGCAACATGCTTATAGGTATTATTTAAAATAATAGTTACATCAAAATCTTTTAAATCATCTAAAAGAGCACGAATAAGAGCTTCAGCTTCTGAACTTATGCATTTATCGTTTTCTCCAGAAGCAGTAAAATATTCAAATGCCAAAATAGAGTTCTTAGTTGTATTTGTCATAAGCAATCATCAAGTTTTTAAGGTTTAAGTCATCGTGAGGGAATAGCATTTCTTCATTGTTGTAAACCAAATGAATCAAAGCACAATAGCGATCTTCAAACTCCGCTACAGTAATATCCTCATTTACAACAGCCATTTTTCTTTTGAATGAAGTCATAATATCATCAGGAGCTTCAATGGTAAGCAACCCTTCCTCATAGAACTTCTCAATAGCATCAAGAGTCCTAATGGCAGAAGTACCATCACCATATGGATTTTTAGCTGATTTCATGCTTTCTGCAAAATCATCGTCTTCCAGAATTTTTCTAACAAAACCTACAATAACATCGGTGTCTGCACCAACCAATATGTTTCCACCAGCAGTTACTGTTTCAGGCCTTTCCGTATTGTACCTTAATGTTAATGCCGGGACATCAAGAGTTATGGCCTCTTCCTGAAGACCTCCTGAGTCTGTTAAAATTAAATCTGAATTAGATTGAAGAACTAAAAAATCAAGATATCCCAATGGCTTTACCATATGAATATGATCCAATGAATCCAATTCATCATATAAACCGAAATTCTGCAAGGTTTTCTGGGTTCTTGGATGGATTGGGAAAATGATATTGGTCTCTGTCAACTCTTTTAATGCATTGATGATGCCCTTTAAACGAGTTTCATCATCCACGTTCTCTGCCCTGTGCATAGTTAAAGTAATCACATTATCCAGATTGTCGAAATCTATTTCCCTTAAAGATTCCTCTTCAATTTCTCTTTTTTTAGCTATTTCCAAATGTCTAAAACAAGCGTCGACAACACTATTTCCTGTTATTATCATTTTTTTATGAGAAATATTCTCTGCAAGCAAGTTGATGGCTGCATCTTCTGTTGGAATAAAATACATTGCAGAACAAACATCACTTACCTTACGGTTAATCTCTTCAGGCATAGTGTCATCAAAAGAACGTAAACCGGCTTCCACATGACCTACAGCAATATGAAGCTTGGCCGCAACAAGGGACCCTGCCAAAACAGCATTTGTATCCCCCTGAACAAGAACTATATCAGGTTTTTCGTTTATTAAAATGTCTTCAATTCCCTCCATAACCAAACCTGTCTGCTTACCGTGAGAAGCTGAACCTACGGATATATTGTAGTCAGGCAATGGAATTTCCAGATCTTTAAAGAAATTATCGGACATTTCTTTGTCATAATGCTGTCCTGTGTGAATTAGGACCACATCCATATCTCTTTTAGTAATTTCATCAATAATTGGCGCCATTTTAATAATTTCCGGCCTAGTTCCAAGTACAATAGCTATTTTCATATTACCCCTCATAAATAAATTTAGTGCAAATCATTTAAACTTTTTATTATTGATTCCTTAATCGCATAATCCCTTTGAAGATTTGTCAGATTATTGACCAATTCCTTTTTAAATCTTCTGCAGGCATAATCGTCATATGTGAACTTTATCCCATCGTAAACAATGTCCATCAAAATAAGATAATCAGGTTCCAAAACCTTTATATTGGCTCTTGGAGCGTTTTCTTCAGGATTCAGCAATTCCTCAACCCTATCCAAATCCATCTTGCCCAAGCCAACGTCCACAAAGACCCTCATCATCTTGCGAACCATATTCCATAGGAAGCTTTCACCATAGATATCAACAAAAATTGGAGAAATGGTGTCATGCAAATTTGGAAATTCTTTCTTGTGGAAATCTTCCAGTTCAACCTTATTGATTTTAATGTCTGAAATTGTTCTTGTTGTTGTCTTCTGGAAACGCTTTGTAAAATTGGTGAAATTATGGGTTCCCTTAAATATTTCGGCAACCTCATTAAGCTTGTCAAAGTCCAAATCTTCACGAAACAGCATATAGCGATACTGGCGCATTTCAGCATATCTCGGTTTAAAACCAAACCTTACAGGGGCCTTTGCAAGAATCTGAATATCATCAGGCAAGCTGTTGTTGATCTCGTTTACTCGAACTTCCTTTTCGCTTTGAAAACTGATTACATTTCCCAAGCTATGAACTCCTGCATCGGTACGACCTGCAATTCTAAATCTGGACTTTTTCAAATCGTCAATATATCCCAATTTTCTTAAATGATAAATTAATTCTTCCTCAACCGTCCTTAAATCAGGTTGTCTTTGAAATCCATGAAAATTAGTTCCAATATATCCAATTTTTAAAGCCGTCCTTTTCATATTAAAATATTATATAAATCAAATAATAATAATTTTATGATTGAATAATAGCTAATTTTAATTATAACAATATTACATAAATAATATATTATAATATAATTAAGAGGTTTAAAATGTCATTTAAAAAAGATGAAATGTTAATAATGCCTGCTGTCGACGTTAAAAATGGAAAGTGCGTGCAGCTTGTTCAGGGAAAGCCAGGAAGCGAAATGGTTCAGATTGAAAATCCTGAAAAGGTAGCTAAAAAATGGGAAGACATGGGAGCGGACGCATTGCACATAATCGATTTGGATGGAACAATAAACAAAGAATCCAATTTTCCAGCTCTTAAAAAGATAGTGGATGAAGTTTCAGTTCCAGTACAGATTGGTGGTGGGATTAGAAGTACCGAATATGCTAAAGAACTTCTTGATTTGGACATTGAAAGAGTCATCATAGGAACCATGGGAATAATGCATCCCAAAACCTTGACAGAATTGTCTGATGAATATGGTTCAGATAGAGTGATGGTTTCCCTTGACAGCAAAGACAATAAAGTCGTAATTAAGGGATGGCAGGAAAATATTGACAAAACCCCTGTAGAGCTTTCAAATTCAATGAAGGAAGCTGGAGCAGGAAGTATCCTTTTCACCAACGTCGATGTGGAAGGATTGCTTGGTGGATTTAATTTAGAACCTCTTAACAACCTTAAAAATTCAGTAGACATTCCAATAGTTTACTCTGGAGGCATTTCCAGCATTGAAGATGTGAAAGAGCTAAACAAGACCGGAGTTGAAGGTATCGTAATTGGATCTGCACTATATAAAGACAAGATTGACTTGAAAGAAGCATTGAAATATCAAAAAAGATAGGTGTGAAAGTAATGAAAAAAGTAATGGCAAGTGGAACGTTTGATATATTACATCCTGGCCATGGAATATACCTTGAAGAAGCTAAAAAACTTGGTGGTGATGATGCTGAACTTTATGTGGTCATAGCTCGTGATTCCACCGTTAAGAAAAATAAAAGAACCCCAATTGTAGGTGAAAATCAGCGCAGAGACCTTATACAGATGTTGAAACCTGTTGATGAGGCAGTTCTTGGAAATGAGGATGGAGACATATTCAAAATTGTGGAAGAAATAGATCCGGACATAATTGCAATTGGCCCTGACCAATGCCATAACGAGGAAAAAATCCAAGAGGAAATTAATAAGAGAGGTCTTAAAGCTAAGGTTGAACGTGTGAATGTTTATCATGATGCAAAGCTGGACAGCAGCTGTAAAATTATTAAAAAAATTAAAAATACTGACTTTAAAGATAAATTAGATGATTGTGATTAAAATGACAAACGTAGCTATTGTAGGTGCAAGCGGATATACAGGTGGAGAACTTCTAAGGATGCTCTTAAACCATCCCGAAGTGGAAGTTACAGAAATTACATCCAGACAATATGATGGAGTGGAAGCTCATAAAATACACCCACATATTAGAGATTCAGGACTTGTTTTTAAGAACAAGCAGCCATCCGAACTAGAAGCAGACATTGTGTTTACAGCAACTCCACATGGAGCTTCAATGAAAATTGTCCCAGACATTTTAGAAACTGGTGCAAAGGTAATTGACCTAAGTGGAGATTACAGATACAAATCAAGAGACGTCTATGAGAAATGGTATGGGATGGAGCACACCAGCGATGCTGAAGCCGTATATGGACTTCCTGAAATATACAGGGATGAAATCAAAAAGGCAAATCTGGTAGCTAACCCAGGATGTTTCCCAACAGGAGCTATTCTCTCATCATACCCTTTAATTAAAAACAATATTGTTGATAGAATAGTTATTGATTCAAAAACTGGAGTCAGTGGTGCTGGAGTTAATCCAAGCGAAACAACACATTATCCCAATATTGCGGACAATGTAAATCCTTATAAAATTTCAACCCATAGGCACATGTCTGAAATTCAACAAGAATTGAAAGGATTTGAAGGCGTTAAAGTTTCATTTACCCCTCATTTGGTCCCTGTAATTCGTGGAATACAAACAACAAGCCATAGCTTTTTAAATGAAGAAAATGAAGATATAACACCTGAAGAGATTAGGGAACTATATCAAAAAGAATATGGTGATGAATATTTTATTAAAATTATGGATGAAGGGGAAATCCCACACCTAAGTTCTGTTCGCGGATCCAACTTTGCCCATATTGGCGGATTTGAAATAGATGAAACCGGAAGACTTGTAATGTTATCCGTAATCGATAATCTTGTTAAAGGAGCATCAGGTCAGGCAATCCACAATATGAACATCTTACTTGGACTTCCAGAACAAACAGGTTTAACACATTTCGGCCTTCACCCATAAGGAGAGTCAGATGAAAACTTTAATAATATACTATTCAGAAAGTGGATCTACAGAAATAATTTCAAAGGTATTGGCATATAATCTAAATGCGGATATAGTTATGATTCAAGACTTGAAACCAAGAGATGGATTTAAAAACAGGCTAACCGCATCTTTTGACGCATTTCGTGAAAATAAAACTGAAATTTATCCACCAACACTCAATCTGGAAAATTATGACTTAATATATATAGGAACACCAGTATGGGCATCCAAACCAAGTCCTGCAATCAGCACAATTATCGATTCATGTGACTTGAGAAGAAAGGATGTTATCCTATTTACAACAATGACCTCTTCCGGCGGAGCTGCAACCATTGAAAAACTTGAAAAAAAAGTCAAAGCTCGTGGAGGACGTGTTGTTGAAACATTTACAATAAAAACAAAAGATAAGGACATGAACAGACTCATGAGAGATGCTGAAAGTATTATAGACATTTTAGACTTAAAAATATATAAATAAAAAGGTTATTTTATGGATAAACTTAAAAAATCCGAACTAAAAATCAAAGCAATTGAAAACGGTACTGTAATTGACCATATTACAGCAAATGGTGCATTACATATTCTTAAAATATTGAACCTTCCAAATTCAGAAACAAAAAACGTTACAATAGCTATGAATGTATCTTCAAAGGAAATTGGGAGAAAAGATATTTTAAAAATAGAAAATAGAGAATTGGACTCTGAAGAAATTAATCAGATAGCATTGATAGCTCCAAAAGCGACCATTAATATTATTCGTGATTATAAACCAGTGAAAAAAGAAAAAATCATTCTTCCAAATAAGATTACTGGTTTGATAAAATGTACCAATTCAAAATGTATCACAAACAATATAAATGAACCAATAACACCTAAATTTACAGTTGTTGAAAAATATCCTCCTGTAGTCAGGTGCCATTATTGTGAAAAATTGATAAAAACAGAAGATATCGAAAAACAATTCGAATAATCTTCTTAATTTTCTATTTTTAAATAATCCGCCAATCTTTTTGAAAGTGCAAGTATTGTTAAAATCGGCGGTTTTCCTGGAGATATTGGAAGTACGCTTGCATCGTCAACAAACAAACCCTCAATAGAGGTTTCCAAGTTGCTGTCAACTATTTCCCCAATAGCTGCTGAACCACCAGGATGCGCTCCCCTGTAAACTGTGGATTTAATGGTGTTTACATCAACCCCTGCTTTTTCCAGAATCATGCCTGCCGCTGCACAGCCTTCAGCCATATAACGAATGTCATTGATTGTATTTTCCTTTACAACACTGCCATCATCGTTAATGTAGCCCTTTCCATCGTCAGGAGTCTTTACCATAATTGCCAATATATCCTCATTGCTTACTGTCTCATCATGAATTTTATCCCTGATAAATGAGGAGAAATGAGGGGAAAGGACAAAATTATCACCAATTACAAGCCCTGCCATCTGGAGTTCCTTGTTAAAGTTAATTCCCTTGATGACGCCACCGATGGTTACGAAAGGATCGAAGAATAATTTTCTACCTGCATTTGAAATGCCCAATTTTCTCAAATATAATGGAGAATTAATAGCCCCTGCACAAAGGACAACAATATCTGATTGCAGTTTAAATTCCTCCCCGTCCTTTGAATATTTAACACCAGCAACAGCGTTGTTTTCTGTTAATATCCCAATATTTTCTGCCCCTGTTATCAATTGCGCTCCATTTTCAATTGCATCATCAACAAATGATTTGGAAGTCCATTTTCCATCTACAGGACAGCCCAATGCACACATTCCACATTGAACACATTTCTCTTCATATACTGCCTTTGGCATTTTAGATACATTCAAACCAAGTTCACCAGCAGCATCCAAAAATAGTCTGGTTCCGTCCCCTATATGGGAATCGTCCATTTCATGAACGTTGATAAGCTTTTCCACATAATCATACTCATCTGTCAAATCAATTCCATAGTCATTAAGCTCATTGTCCAATGCACGAACCATATTGGCCATGGATACGATAGTGGAACCTCCAACACAAGTGGTTGTAAGCAGATCTATATTTTCGTCATAGGCATCATAATGTTTGATTCCATCATTAGTCTCTATATAATCCCCCTTATCAATTATTGTAACCGGAATGTTAACCTTTGAAAGTTCATATGCAAGAATTCCACCACCTGCTCCTGAACCAATAATTATAACCATCGAATCACACCTTTAA
This sequence comes from Methanobrevibacter sp., assembly GCF_030539665.1. Lineage (NCBI taxonomy): Archaea > Methanobacteriati > Methanobacteriota > Methanobacteria > Methanobacteriales > Methanobacteriaceae > Methanobrevibacter > Methanobrevibacter sp. Next base: position 411,345 of record NZ_JAUNXR010000001.1, on the reverse strand, counting down.
TTATTTAATTAATGAAAAATTATAAAAGTTTATACTAATATTATTCAATAAATATATAATATAAATAACTACATTATTAAATCAGGTGAAAAATCATGGAAGAATATATAGATCTATGCCAGAAGGTTATCTCAAAAACTATTCCTAAAGTAGATTACATTGATATTAGGGCAGGAAAAGGGAATAGTACTGGACTCATAATGAAAGATGGCAATATTGATGAGATAAACACTGGTAATCAATTAGGAGTTAGAATAAGAGTATTAAATAACGGAGCATGGGGTTTTGCCTATACTAATGATTTCTCAAAATTAGATGAGATAGCTGAAACTTCAATTAAATTATCCAATTCCCTTAAAGGAGAAGTGGAACTTGCAGAAAGTCCTGTTGTTAAAGATAAAGTAAAAACTGATGTTAAGATACCGGTTTCAGATGTGAGTATTGAAGAGAAGAAGGAGGTTTTGCTTGAGGCAAATAAAGCAGCGGATTTTGGAGAGATTGCAAGCATTACTGTAAATTATTCGGATAATGAATCCAATTCATTATTTTTAAATAGTGAAGGCTCCATAATTGAACAGCAGACCACAACAACATCCATGTCCCTCAACTCAGCAGCGAGCAATGGCGAAATGATTCAATTCGGCCATGGCAGCATAGGAGGAGTGAAAGGATTTGAGGTTATTGAAAATGAAGATATTGAAAAATTTGCAAGAGAAATATCTGAAAAGGCCATTAGGCTATTAAGTGCGGAAGCTGCCCCATCAGGACAATTCCCAATAATAGCTGACAATCTTCTAACTGGAGTATTCATACATGAAGCCTTAGGACATGCTGTTGAAGGTGATTTAATCTTACAAAACGATTCAATCCTTAAAGGCAAACTTGGAGAACGGATTGCATCAGACATTGTGAATATTTTTGATGACGCAAGTTTAAAGGACGGGTTTGGATACTATGCCTATGATGCAGAAGGTGTCAAAACAAAACCAAATCAACTCGTAAAAGATGGAAAACTTGTAAGTCTTCTTAATTCAAGAGAAAGTGCGGGAAAATTAGGTATGGAATCATCTGGAAATGCCAGATCATCAATATCTGACCAGCCAATTGTAAGGATGAGTAATACTTACCTACAGCCAGGAGACATGACTTTTGATGAATTAATAGAAGATATTAAAGATGGAATCTACCTTAAAGGTTCAAGAGGAGGTCAAGTAGACACTGGAAAAGGAATTTTCCAATTTAATGCTGCTGAAGCATATAAGATTGAAAATGGAGAGCTTACCAATACATTAAGAGATGTTTCACTTTCCGGAAATATTCTGGAAACACTTAAAAACGTTGATGGTGTTGGAAAAGACTTCAAATTAAGTGTTGGATATTGCGGTAAAGGAGGCCAAACTGCACCGGTAGGTGATGGAGGACCTCATACTAAAATATTAAATGCACTTGTAGGTGGAAGCCAATAATAAAAACAAAAAAAAGGAGATGAAAAAAATGATATCATATGAAAATGGACAATATTTAGTGGGATTGGCAAAAGAGGCCGTTTTGATTTATTTAGATGAAGGCAGAAAAATTGAAGTGCCTGAAGATTGTCCTGAAGAACTAAAAGAAAGAATGGGAATTTTCGTAACTTTAAATGAAAACAGACAATTGAGAGGATGCATCGGATATCCGGAACCTGTAGAAAGTGCAGTTCAGGCAACAATAGATGTAGCTATCGCTGCAGCATGTGAAGATCCAAGATTTCCGGAAGTAACCATGGAAGAATATCCTGAATTAACATTTGAAGTGACAGTACTATCCCCTCCGGAAAAGTTAGAAGTATCCGATCCTTTAGAATACCTGGAAAAAATAGAAATTGGTCGTGATGGCCTCATTATTCAAAAAGGATACAGGAGAGGATTATTACTCCCGCAAGTAGCAGTAGAACATAATATGGATGTGCAAGAATTTTTAGAGCACACCTGCATGAAAGCAGGAATAAGTGCAGATAGCTGGTTAGATGCAAGCAGCGACGTTTACACATTCCAAGGAAAAGTATTTCAGTGATTAAAATGATGATTCCAACCATACCAACACCAGATGAGTTATTAGATAAAGGTTTTAGAAGAGGAAAGAAAAACGCAGACCTAATGAGAACACAGAAAATCCCAAAACATTTAAAAGGTAAGAAAATCGAGGAAACAAGAGTTGTTACTGCCTGTCAAGTAATCAAGGACAAACTCAAGTCAATTATCGACAGCGTACCTATCATTGAGGAAATGCCTGAGTTCTATCAGGATTACATTGACATTACCGTTGGTGTAGATGATTTAAAACAAGCATTGGGAGGTCTTAATTGGGCATATGGTATTTTAACCCAACTTGAAAAAGAATATGGTGGAAAAATACGCAACAACCCTTCCGAACGTGCAAGCATGCTTCAAAAACAAGCATACGGAAGAATTGCATCAGTCGTAAATAAAATCAAGAAGGACCTTGACATGCTAGATTTTGCAAAACAAAATCTCAGGAACATGCCAACCGTCGATTTTGATGCGATTACAATAGTTATAGCCGGTTTTCCTAATGTTGGAAAATCAACACTCCTAAGACAAATTACAGGAGCGGACCCTCAAGTTGCAAATTATCCGTTCACAACAAAAGGTATTCAAATAGGACACACTGAAAGACACTGGCAAGAGATACAAATTATTGATACACCTGGACTTTTGGATAGGCCTGTACTTGAAATGAATGATATTGAATTGAACGCTTTAATAGCCCTTGAGCATCTGGCAGATGCAATTTTATTTATCTTTGATGCATCAGAAACCTGCGGATTTACCCTTGAAAGTCAGTTTAACTTGTTCAAACAAATTGAAAAGGTATTCAGCGAAATTCCGATCATTGCATTGTTTAACAAAATGGACATAATCGAACAGGACGAATATCTCCAACAATATGTTGATGAATTTGATGAAAGCATATTCATATCAGCTATGGAAGGAGATGGAATAGAAAAGATAAATGAAACAATTGACAAAATTGAAAAAATTCAAAGAGAATAGTGATAGGTTTATATATAACAATGACACAATCATAATTAAAATTAGTTAAAATAGGAGTGTGAATAACATGAGCGAAAAAGATACCATTGAAATAAATTCATCAAAAGCTGACGAAATCGATGAAAAAATCGATAAAGGTCAAGAAAAAGTTGATGAAAAACTTGAAAAAGGCCAAGAAAAAGTAAATGAAAAAATCGACAAAGGCCAAGAAAAAGTAAATGAAAAAATTAATGATAAAAAAGATAAAATCAATGATACTTTCGATCAAGGAAAACAAATAGCTGACAAAGTAGCAAATGATTTATCCAAAGGTGTAGATGAATTCTTTGACAATGTAAAAACTGCACACAAAAAATTCAATGACAAAGTAAATGACTACAAACAAACAGTTATTGAAACCTTAGACATTGATTTAATTGAAGATAAAGGTAACTACTACATTAAAGTAGCAACTCCTGGTGTAGCAAAAGAAAATATTGAAATTGAAGCTGGAGATTATGAAATCACCATTGAAGCTATTTTCCCATCATTCAAAGATGAAATTGATGCAGCAGAAGATGCTGAATTAATTCTTGATGAATTAAAAGAAGGAAAATGCGTCAAAAGCATCAGCTTTGCAAACCAAATCAATATTCACGAAATTAAAGCTGCATACGATAACGGAATGACCATCATTACCATTCCTAAAGTTGAAACTCCAAAAACCAAAGTTACTGTAGAATAGAACCAATATTCTACTTTCTTATTTTTTATATTTTTTAAATACAAACCTGAAGACTTTTTTTATAAATTATTTGCCAGAGGATGAAATAATGAAAAAACAACTTGAAACCAAAATGGGAATTTTTCCAATGCCTGTATTGATGATTGCAACATATAACGATGATGATACTGTAAATGTCATGAATGCCGCATGGGGAACAATGAAAAGTCGCGACCAGATAATTCTAGAATTGGGAGCTAGACATAAAACTATGGAAAACATAAGGCAAAGAAATGCATTTACCGTAAGTTTAGCTGATGCCGATCATGTAGTTGAAGCAGATTATTTTGGAATAGTTTCCGGAAATGATACTGAAGACAAATTTGAAAAAAGCAAAATGACCGCTGTAAAATCCGAAATTGTGGACGCTCCAATCATAAACGAATTTCCAATATGTATGGAATGTGAATTGGTTGAAATTAAAGAAGGAGAATTTGGTTGTGATGTTGTCGGAGATGTGTTAAGCCTTACAGCTGATGAAGACGTTTTGACTGAAGGCAAAGTGGATATCTCCAAATTAAATGCAATCGCTTTTGATCCATTTACCTTAGGATATTATAAAATCGGAGAACGCGTGGGAAACGCATATAAAGATGGTGCACAATTAAAATAAGCCATCTTACTTATTTTTTTAAAAAAAGAAAATTATTTTATATCAACACCGCCAAATGTGGCTGTTGCATTGATATTAATTGTAAATTGATTATTGCTTGAATTATTAGTTTTATTATCCACACCACCCAATATGCTTGTGGAATTTATTTTTAGATTGGCATTTTCAGGAACACGAATATCAATACCTCCAAAAATTACAAAGGCATTGATTGTACAGTCTTGATTTAAAACCGCATTTGTTAAATCCAAGTCAAGGCCTCCAAAGGCCACAACACAATTGCATCCATCGAATACTGTGCCTGAAGAGTTTATCTCCTGACCGGAGAAAAATACGTTATATGATTGCTCCATGCCGTTGCCAGATATCCTTTTTAATGCCATTGCAAGGAAGACAACAGCAAACACAACAAGCACTGCAAGGACTATTTTTACAATGACTGAAAAGCTAGCCATTCCTCTTGTGGAAATCAAAAGCAAAAGTCCAATAATAAGACCTATAACTCCTCCTTTCCTATCTTCAGGTCTAAATAAAGCCAAAGCAGAAGGAATTATAATAAATAATGTCCACCAACCCTTAAAAAAATGTAAAGTCACTATGCCAAAAATATGGAGACAAACTAAAACAACTACAATGCCCAAAAATACGCTCCACGCCACATCACTGTTTTTCAAAAGATCACCAAAAAAAGAAAAAAAATAAGATTTAGTATCTTACTTTTCCAATATGTCTTGTAGCTCCTGGATCTTCACCATTATAATGAGCCAAATAATAAACGAACCATTCCAAAGGTACAACCAATACGAATGGAGACAATAACTTGTCAACATCAGCATAATCCTGAAGTTTATATAAAATTACTTTCAAATCAAGATTTTTGGAAAACTCAATTGCCTTTTTAGTTATTTCATCTGATTCAAAGTCAGAATCTAAAAATATTACAGGAACATCCTTTTCAACACGTTCAATTAAACCATGTCTGAATTCAGTAGCATACACAGGACAGGCATGTTTTATTGCACCTTCCATAAGCATTGTCATTGCCAATTTGTATGCAAGCCCGAAATTCGGCCCACTCCCCAGACAATAGAAAATATCTTCGTCTTTAAATTCCTCCGCTAATTTTTTATTGTCTTCCTCAGTGGTTTTAAGTAACCTTTCAATCAAATCAGGCATTTCTTTTAACTGATTAAGTAATTCTCCCTTATTTTCATAATCAGAAGCTGTGAATAATATTTGATAAAGACAAGCTAATTGCGCCACATATGTTTTAGTTCCAAGAATAGCTGTTTCTTTATCACCTCTTGTTATAATCGGATATTTAGCTTTTTTAGACATGGAACTATCAGGTTCATTGCTAATTGAAACTGTAGGTACTCCGTAGTCATTAGCTTTTTCAAGAGAAGCTAAAGTATCTGCAGTCTCACCAGATTGGGATGTGAAAATTGCAATAGTATTTTCATTCTTGTTTAATTTTTTATTATAAAAAAATTCATATCCTGTAAAAACTTCAACATTCATGTTTGTAGACATTCTTAAAGCATCCCTAACACTGTAACATGTAGATATTGAACTTCCACAACCTACTAAATAAATTTTATTAGCTTGTGATACCTTTTGAGAAACGATGTCCATTATCTCCATCTCAGATGCAAATGTTTTTCTAAGAGCATCTGGTTGTTCCATCATTTCATCATACATTTTATAAGCCATAGTTATCACACTCCAACTATTATTATAGTATTTGTTTTATAGTTAATATAAACCTTATTAGAAGTTATTATATTATAAATGAAATAATATAATAATATGCAAGATTTAAGAAGTATAGGTTTGGAAAAAGGAATTCATTACGAGACAATAATAACTACAAAATATAACAATAAATCTAATTCTGCACCCATTGGAGTTATTTGTACTGGAAACCATAGTATAATGTGCCGGATTTTTAAAACAAGCCATACTTTAAACAATATTTTGAAAACCAATGAATTCATTGTTAATGTTGTTGACAATCCTTTTGCATTTACTTATTCTACTCTTTCTACAGTACCAAATAGCTATTTGAATTCGGACAATAGCCTGAAATGTGCAAATAGCTATTTTAAATGTGAAGTGGAAAGCATCAAAGATGTTGTTAAAACTAATGATCCAATAAATAAAAGTCAAAAATCCATCATTAAAGCAAAGGTGGTTGAAATTGTTAAAAAAAATAACAAGAAACCCCTTAATCGTGCAATGGACTTGCTTGTTGAATCAGTTCACAATATGGAAAAAATTGATGAAAACCCAGAATACTATTTGGGAAGATTTAAAGAAGCTAAAAGAGTGATTACAAAGGTAGGTTCCAGAAAAGACAAGGAAGCCATTAAGATTTTGTTGGAAGAACTTGAGAAAAAAGGATATGGATTTAATTGATTAAATCTATGAATTCAAATGATTCTCCATCAAAAAGACCCTTGTTTGAGATTTTCAAAGACGGTATTACAAGCAATGCCATGAAGGAAAGCGTTGTAATCGGAGCATCCATTTTACAGCCCCACAATCTTAGAACCCTTTCCAACTCCTCAACCTTGTTGGCCACTTTCCCATAGTCCTCGTTAGTCATTAATCCGGCAACTGGAAGAGATAGAAAATCCGAATAGTTTTTGCTGGCAACAGCTATGCCCCCCTTGTTTTCAATGACCAGGTTTACAGCCTTTGCCATGTCCTGAGAATTTACTCCAACAACCAATATGTTATGAGAATCGTGGCTGATTGAACTTGCAAGAGCTCCTTCCTTCAGATTAAAACCTTGTATAAATCCATTGGCCAATGAATTCCCACCGTATCTTTCAACGTTGGCTATCTTGAGAATATCATTGTCAACATTTGATTCCAATATTCCATTTTTACTTTTAAGGAAACATTCCACCTTTTCTGTGAGCAGTTGCCCATTGAAACATTTTATTACATTTACACTAGCCTTATCAGATTCGCAGATCACTTCAAAATCTTCAGGAGTCTTGTAATCAACTTCAAAGTTGTTAATTTCACTTATTTCAGGAACATCAAATAGAACATCTTCACCATCGAAAACCAATTTTCCACCAACGTATGTCTGTTTGACATTCAAATCATCCAAATTGTCAACAACGACAAAATTAGCTTTCATACCTTCCATTATTGCACCGGAATCCAATCTGTAATGCATTGCGGGAGCCAAGGTTACCATCTTGATTAGCTCTATAATGTCCAGTTCCAATCTCTTGGCCTTTTTAAGGGATTCGTTTAAATGACCATTTATAATATCTGCAACATGCTTGTCATCACTTACAATAAAGTCAAAGATAGGATATTCAAGAATTCTTTCAAGTGCTTCGTTTGGAAGGTATCCGAAATTGTCCTTGTTTCTCCAATATTCAATCCTATCTGAAAAATCAAAAAGAGCTTCAAGATTTTTAGCTGATGAAGCATCCCTCACCATTATTTTCATGCCTTTATCCTTTTTTTCAATAGCTTCATTAAACCTGCTGCATTCATGGTCAGTACTTATACCCTTAGACAGATATTTTTCCAAATTTTTACCTGAAAGCAACGGAGCATGACCATCAATAGGCTTGTCAAGATCCCTTGCGACATTTATCTTTGAAAGAACTTCAAAGTCATCATCAATAACCCCCGGAAAATTCATTATTTCCCCAAGAGCCACAATTTCATCCCTACTCATCAATTTATAAATGTCATCACTGTCCAAAATAGCCCCTGATGTCTCAAAGACAGTTGCAGGAACACAGGACGGAGCTGAAAAATAAAAATCAAAAGGAACCTTTGATGCATTTTCAATCATGAAATCAACACCTTCAATCCCCAAAACATTTGCAATTTCATGAGGGTCTGCAATAACAGAAGTCGTCCCATGACGCAAAGCCGCCTTTGCAAATTGGGCCGGAGTAAGCATGGTGCTTTCAATATGAATATGAGCATCAATGAAGCCCGGCAAAATCAAGCCATCAATATCGGGAATAAAATTGGTATCGCTAAGAATTCTGATTGAATCAAAAAAAGAGTTTTTAATAGAAATTTCAGCAGGATGTATGGTGTTATCCAATACATCCAAATAATAAGCCTTAAATTTCATCTAAATCATCGTCTTCATGTAATGCATTGTATAATAAAGGTAAAAATGTACCAATATCCGTAACAATGCCAACGACTTGAGCGCTGCCCCTGTCAGAAAGTTTAGTCACCGTAGATGGGTTAATATCTACACAAATACTTTTCACACGTGAAGGGAGTAAATTACCCATAGCTATTGAATGAAGCATTGTAGCAATCATAATTACCATATCCAAACTTTGAGCCTGTTCACGCATCAATTCCTGAGATTTGAGAGTGTTTGTGATTACATCAGGCAAAGGACCGTCATCACGAATGGAGCCTGCCAAAACGTAAGGGACATCATTCTTAATACATTCATACATGATTCCCCCTGTTAAAGTTCCATCTTCAACAGCATTTTTAATAGATCCGGAATTGTTTATTTTGTTAATTGCCCTCATATGGTGAGTATGACCATGAGATACAATGTTTCCGGTTTCTACTTCAATTCCCAAAGAAGTTCCAAATAGATTGCTTTCAATATCATGAGTAGCCAATGCATTTCCAGCCATTAAAGCGTCAATGTATCCTTCACGAATAAGAGCAGCCAAATATTTTCCAGAGCCTGTATGAACAATAGCTGGCCCACCAACAATTCCTATTTTACCGCCTTTAGCTTTAATTTCCTTCATCTCTTTAGCTATTCCACGAATAAGATTCATTAAAGGTTTTTCAGAAGAAACATCACTGTTCATGAATTCAAATAGCTCCTGCTTGCCCCTTGCTCTTTGAGGAGGAGTTACTTTAATACCTTCACGGCCTACAACAATCATGTCTCCTGCCTTAATATCACCTAACGGTTTACAATATGCACGTTCGTTTTCCTCATCAATGCAGATTGTACAGTCCATTTCGATGTCATTAACAACAATCCAATTTCCATTGTATAAAACATGAGTTGTATGATTGGAAGTTGAATAGAATCCTTCAGGAGCAACTTTGTCTTTAGTGGATGCCACAAGCTGAACCTCTTTAAGTTCGGATATGGAAGCACCTAATCTAGATAATTCGTCTAAAATCATGTTTAACTGATCGGGAGAATCTGCAGAAACCAATATCTTAGCCCTACTAATATCAGATTTTCTTTTTCCAACATCAAATTCCAGTATGTCAAAATCTCCACCTCTGTCCATAATAAGGTCCATAGTCTTTGGAAGAACCAATGAATCAATAATATGTCCAGAAAGTTCAACTGTTCTGTTATTCATAAAAATTTGCTCCTTCTAAATTAATAAATAATATATTATAGAACCGAATATTTATATTATACTAATAAATAGGAATTACAAAAATATAATTCCAGTTATGAAAATAAGTTTGACATGCAGTCAAAAATACAACATAATCGAAATGATTCAATAAAATCACATGAGTGTTAAGAAATCATAAACGAGTTTGGAAGCCGCCACAGCAGTAATGTCTCCCAACCTGTCGGTAGCTGTTTCCACAACATCCATGCCAACAATGTTTTTTGCAGCTAAACATTCCATAATGTCCTGAATATCCTGGATTGTAATTCCCAAAGGAGTTGGATTTCCCACACTTGGAGCGAAAATAGGATCCAGAACATCCATATCTATTGACAAGTAGATTGGAGTTTCAATCTGTGACAAATAATAAAGGATATTGTCAATATGATTTTTAACTTCATTGCTTCTGAAGGTTTTAATATTTGGGGATTCATTTGCAAAAGCCTCCTCTTCACTGGAAGATGATCTTATACCTATTTGAATCAGTTCCTCAACCTTCAAATCATGGATCCTCCTCATGACTGTTGCATGAGAATATCTCTCACCCATGAATGTGTCTGCCAAATCCCTATGGGCATCCAAATGAACCACTGTCAGGTTAGAGTATCTGTTTTTAAGAGCCTCAACAGCACCAATGCTAACGCTGTGCTCTCCCCCAATGAGAATCGGTTTGATTTTATGACTCATCAGTTCGGCTACATTTGATTTTACAAGGTCCACTGTTGCAACACAATTTCCGGGAATTACATTGGAATCTCCAAAATCATAAAAATCAGTGTCTAGATTTGTGTTGAAATCTATATTGAACATTTCGAAGCCATATGAAGCTTCCCTAACAACAATTGGGCCTAAACGAGCACCTGAATGATAAGATGTTGTGCTATCGAATGGAACCCCAATAATCCCCCATGCTTCTTCTTCAACATCATCAATGCTCTCGGAACTTTTCGAAAAGGCAAATTTCCAAGGATCGTAAGTATTGAAAAGCATAGGAATCAACTATTAAATAAAAAAAAGTAAAAATAATTATTTAAAATAATTATTTTGTTCTCATTATTTTCATATTACCTAAAGCAACGATGTATTCCACTTCGATACCTTCGGTAATTTGGTCTTTTAAGTCATCAGGAATTTCTAAATCTAAGGTGTCGTAACTTTCCATATCCATCAATTGAACGTTGTCACCTTGGATAGATAATACTTGACCTACTCTTTTGTCAATGATTGGAATATCTACTTTAGTATCTACAGGTTTTACGATACTTCTTTTTTGGTTATCAAAGATACCTACAGCTTCTAATCTTGCTTTTGCAGCACCGTGTTTACCAGGTGATGAAGTAGTTAAGCTTGTGATTTTAGATGCTTCTCCACCTAAAACGATGTATTTTCCGACTTTTAAAGTTTTAATTTCTACAACTTTTGTTGACATTAATCTTCCTCCATAATATATAAAATAAGATTTAAATTAAAATTGATACAATCCAAATGATTATATTACTATTATATTTTATTAGACTTTTATTTAAATTATTCGATTTAGATTAAAGTTAAACACTTAACTTTTAAAAATTATGAAAAGCAATATTAAACTAAGTGATAAAATGAAAATAGCTATAGTTTCTGGAAAAGACGAAGGACCAACAAAATTAAATGCCTTTGACAATGCCCTTACAAATGCAGGAATAGGGGACGTGAATTTAATTAAAGTATCAAGCATGCTTGCTGGAAATACAGAAGTGCAAGAAATAGTTCCCCTAAAACCTGGATCAATGGTGAATTGTGTTCTCTCCACAATAACATCAGATAAGCCGGGAGACATATTGACTGCGGTTGTTGCAGTAGCAATAGGTGAAAAGCTAGGTTGTGTTGTGGAAGCAAAAGGAATTGATAAAGACCCGGAAACTCTCGTTGACAAAGCTATTTATATGGTAAAATACATGATGGAACAGCGCAACATTGAAATTAAAGAACTGATTGTGGAAGAGATAACTCATGAAGTTGAGGAAATTGGAAGCGTTGTTGCATCCGTCGTCTATTTGAACGATGACATAATCGAATAAGGTGATAATATGGATGAAAAAAATAAAAAAATAGCTTCAGACCTTGCATATGCAATCATAAAAGATGTTGGAAGAGCAATCAGGCCATATGTTGGAAATACCGAGTCTGGAGAACACGTTAAAATAGGTGCTGACGGAACACCATCATCCCTCATAGATATTATTGCTGAAGAAAAAATAATAAACATCTTAAAAAACTCTCCAGAATACTGCTATTTGATTAGTGAAGAGGTAGGGGAATTAAGACTTGGAAAAGGATTGAAAGAAAACATAACCCTCACACATGAATTAAGAAGAACAGACATTCCGGAAGATAAAAAAGCAAAATTCATATTTTTAATCGACCCTCTTGACGGGACAAACAATGCAGTGAAAGGAATTCCTGCATATGGAATATCTGTAGCTGTCGCCAAAGTTCCTGAAGGAAGGGTGGCGACGCTGGATGACGTCGAACTTGGATTTGTAAGTAATTTCAGTAACGGGAACTTCTTTGAAGCTGAAAAGGGAAAAGGAACCTGGCTAAACAATGAAGAGGTTCATCCGTCAAAGGTTATAAACATCAGCAACACAACACTTGGAGGATTTACAAAAAGCAGCACAATAACAGCTTCAAAACTTGTAGATAACGCTAGAAGAATGCGTGTTTTAGGATCCGTTGTTTTGGAACTTTCATATGTGGCCAGTGGAAAATATGATGCGTTTCTGGATTTGAGAGGAAGCAGAATTATTGATATCGCCGCATCAAAACTGATTCTGGAGGAAGCGGGAGGAATCATCACCAACAAATACGGCGAAAAGCTTAACAACAAGTTAACAATCTATGAAAAAACCATTGTTGTGGCTGCAAACAATGAAATTCTCCATCGTCAAATCGTAAACATCCTAACTGACAATGAGGCAGACATCATTGGAGAAGTGGCTATTGTAAGTCGTTTGGATGAATACAAATCAATATTATACTCTGCAAAAATAATAAACTATCTTTTGATGAACGGCGTGGCGGTTGTTATTGAAAACGATTTGGCAAACAAACTGGAAGAACTTAAAAAGGACCCAAACCTTCCTGAAATAATAAAACAAACACAAAAAGAAGCCCCTGAAATTGCAGACCAGATTAAGAATCTCAAATTAGACATTAACTACAAGCTGCTTTCGGAGAAAATTGACGAATTCGATAGCGACATGATCATCATTCTTGGAGGGGATGGGACTCTTCTTAGAACCCAAAGTAAAATGAAGCAGCCGATTCCAATATTCGGTATTAATATGGGTACTGTTGGATTTTTAACTGAAATCGAAGTGAAGGATACGTTCAAAGCCTTGAAAAAGATATTGAAAGGAGATTATTTCATAGAAAAAAGGTCAAAGCTTATCGTATCCCATGAAGACCACCAATATTCCGCTTTAAATGAAGTGGTAATAATGACTGACAAACCATCAAAAATGCTTCATTTTGAAGTAGAAGTTGATGGAGAGGTTGTTGAAGAATTTAGAGCGGACGGATTAATTGTATCAACACCAAGCGGTTCCACTGCCTATGCAATGTCAGCAGGAGGCCCTATTGTTGATCCTAAGCTTGAAGCATTTATAATAATCCCAATCTGCCCATACAAATTAGGAATAAGGCCTTTTGTAGTGTCTGATAAAAGTGAGATAATTGTAAAGCTTCTTAAAAAAGGTAAAAAAGCTATTTTTGTAATGGATGGTCAAATTAACGAAGAAGCAGAATATGAAGAAGAAATCAAGTTTAAGAAAGCTGAAAAAGACGTTTACTTCATCAGAACCTCCAAAAAATACTTCTATAAAAAGGTTAAGGACAAGTTAACCGAAGGTGGAATCCATACAGAACCAAGGTGCTTATAATGGATTGTCTTATTATAGATGCGACACATGGGGGAGTCAAGTTAGCCGCTGAGTTTTCAAAACTTGACAAGTATGAAAACATTTATCTTTATGACATCTATAACACTTTAAATGAAGAGGAAATTACAAAATTAACCTTGAAAGAGGTTAAAATAAGAAAATTGGAAGAAATAGAATCTGATGAACTGATTGTAGTCTATCCAATACACCTACCCCTTTCAAAAAATGAGATTATTGAAAAGATAGAATGCACTGAACTTGATTTTATAACACATCATGAAGCCGTAAAATTGCTTCTTAAAGACTTTTTTAAAAAATATCCGAAAATTCCAAAAATTGAAATTACGGGGGTGAAAGGAAAAACCAGCTCCGTTTTTATGCTTAAGGAAATTCTAAAGGATTTGCATCCATTAATACTTAGCAGCCTGGGCATTATTCAAGTAAGAGACAACCATGAAATCAGGCTAAAAAAGAATGTTAGCATAACACCTGCAAACATCAAGGAAGCTGTGGATTTGGCCTATAGGATCGATAATCCTGCATGCAATTGGGGTTGTAAGAAAAACGAGATTACTGACTTCATAAATTACGGAAGTCTGATTTTGGAGAGCTCCCTTGGAGTTACAGGAATCGGCGATGTTGGATTGCTCACAAATATTGTTGAAAACTATCCAATAGCCAAAAATAGGAGCGATGCTAAAACTGCAAAGTCACAAGTGTTTAGATGCGGCAAAATAGCCATAAAAAAAGAAACCCTTGACAAGCATTATAATGATGAGTCTGACAGATTTAAGGATAAAATAAATACGTTTTCAATTGACGATGAAAAGAGCAACGTTCATGCTAAAGATATAAATTATGACATTGATGGAACCTCCCTAAAAGTCATTTATGAAAATGTTAAAACAATAAATGACAATCTGCTTTCCGGATGTCTTGAAATTGAAAGCTTTGCAATGGGCCCCCACCATATTGAAAATATTCTGGGAGTAATAACAACTGCATTGACTTTGGAAACAAGTGAAACCGACATAATCAATGGATTGGCCAACTACAAAGGAATAGAAGGCAGGACAAACATTAGAAATGTAGGTGATTTGAAGATAATTGAGGAGATCAATCCCGGAATAAACACAAAGGCCATAGAATTTTCAATAGATATGCTTAAAAATCCAGAAAAATACTGCATAATAATTGGAGGAGACTATGGAATAACCTGTGAAGAGATTGATGAGGAGAAAGTGGCGGGCCTGCTGAATGAAAATGTTGATTTGAATCTGATATTGACTGGTGAAGTTGGAAGAAATATAAATGAAAAACTAAACAAATCAGCAACATTTATTGAAAACTATAATGATGCAATCAAATATGCAATTAATCGAAAATTAAATGTTCTTTTCATATACCGTTCAGATTATCGCAAATTGTCACAAAGATAATGGCATTCCATTCATTTAAGAAATAAACTTTATTTTTTGGAAAATTTTCCACCATTATTTAAATAAACCATATAACTTATAAGTTATCAATAATAAAAAAGTAATATAATAGAATTTAAAAGTCTATGAAATACTTCAAAAAAAATATTTTCTTGATACTGAGAAAAAACATTGGAGATGGTTAGTTGATCGTTGGAACTAGAGGAAGTCAATTAGCACTTGCTCAAACAAACCAAGTTTGTGCTGCATTATCAAAAATTACAAAGGAAAAACCCCAGATTGAAATCATAAAAACAAAGGGAGACAAAATAACCCAATCCCAATTGTACAATATGGATTCAAAGGGATTATTCACAAAAGAACTTGATATAGCTCTTCTTGAAGAAGAGGTTGATTTTACAGTGCATAGTTTTAAAGATTTACCTACTGAATTAGATGAAGATCTTGAAATAATAGCGGTTCCTAAAAGGGAATCCCCTAATGACGTTTTAATTTCAAATAAAACATGGGATGAATTAGGTAAAGGTTCTACCTTAGGAAGCAGTAGCCTTAGACGTGAAGCATTCTGCAACCATTATAAAAAAGGTTTTAAACTTAAACCTCTTAGAGGAAATGTTGAAACTAGAATTAAAAAAGTTCTTAATAATGAATTGGATGCTACAATAATGGCTGAAGCTGGTTTAAAAAGACTCAATTTGACAAAATATATAAAAACAGTTTTTCCAACTGATTATATTACTCCAGCAGCAGGTCAGGGAGCTATAGCTGTTATGATTAGAAAAGATTCTGATAAAAAAGAAATATTTTCAAAATTAAATGACTATAATTCAATGCAAGAAGTATTTGGAGAAAAGGCCGTGCTAGAGGAAATGGGCGTTGGATGCCAATGGCCTATAGGATGTTTAGCTCAGCTTAAAGACAAACAATTAAACATATATTCAATATTATTAACAAAAGATGGAGACATTCTTAAGGAGTGCAATGTGTCCGGATCTATTAGAGAATCACAAGAACTTGGTAAAAAGATAGGTAAAACTTTCCAAGAGTTTATTTAAGGAGGTAAGAATTTGAGAACTGTAAATGTAGGAGTTATTGGTGTTGGAGCTATGGGATACAACCATGCTCGTGTATATTATAAATTGGAAAATGCTAACTTATTGGCCGTTTCTGATGTTAGTGAAAAAACTTTGAAAAAGGTATGTAAAAAATACGACACCCAAGGATACTCAGATTACAAAGAACTACTTGAAAATCCAGATATCGAAGTTGTAAGCGTTTGTGTGCCTACAACATTTCACCATGGAATTGTAATGGAAGCAATTAAGCATGGAAAACATGTGCTTGTTGAAAAACCAATTGCATTTACATTAGAGGAAGCAGAAGAAATGATTGCTGCTGCAAAAGAAAAAGGAGTTATTCTTGCAACTGGCCATGTGGAAAGATTCAATCCTGCAGTTCAAAAGGCAAAAGAATTAATTGAAAACGATGTTATTGGAGATGTAGTATCCGCTTCTGCAAAAAGAGTAGGTCCTTTCCCTCCAAGAATACAAGATGTAGGAGTTACAATCGATTTAGCAATTCATGATTTAGATGTGATGTACTACTTATTTGATGAGGACGTTACCCAAGTCTATGGAACTATGGGAAGCATACTTGACAAATGTGACTTTGAAGATCATGCGGAAATTATGGTAAACTTTGAAAACGAAGCTACAGGAATTCTTGAAGTGAACTGGTTAACCCCATACAAAAGAAGACAGATTGAAGTTACTGGAACCGATGGAATAATTTCCGTTGATTATATTGAGCAAAGCATTGACGTATACGGTAAATTTGCTCAAGATATCCAAATTAAACATGAAGAACCTTTAAAAGAGGAATTAAAATCTTTCTTAGAATCTGTAGTTAATAACGAAAGACCTGTGATTAGCGGTGAAGATGGTCTTAATGCTTTAAAAATGGTTATTGCTGCTACCAAATCTTCTAAAGAACATAAACCAATAAGTTTTGATGAGCTTGAATAGGGGATAGAAAAATGGAAAAAAAATTGATAATAAAAGCCCATGAACTTAGAAAACATGGATTTACAACTGGTGAAATAGCTGATGAATTAAATGTTTCAATGGACACAGCTAGATGGTTAATTTTGCAAAAACCAACTGAAGAAAAACCAAATGTTCCAGTGGAAGATGTAGTTATTAACTGGAAAAGTTTAGGTGGAAACTCTACACGTTTAAGATACATATCCGGTGTCTTAAGCGACATGGCATTATCTCATGGGGAACCAGACGTGGTTGTTGGAGTGGCAGTTAGTGGAATTCCATTTGCAACCATGATGGCTGACTTCTTAGAGGATATGAGTGGAGTGGAAACTTCCCTTGCAGTATTCCACCCAAACAAGCACAGAAAACTCGAAGAAACCAATGACGGTGAAGGTGCTATAAGTACCAATTTCAGTTCAGTTGAAGGTAAGAAAGTCGTTATCGTTGACGACGTAACCACCAGTGGTAAAACTGCAAAAGAAGTCATTGCTGCAGTTCGTGACAATGGCGGAGAACCTTTAGTGGTTATCGTATTAATCGACAAAGCAGGAATCTCTGAAATTGATGGAATTCCAGTGGAATCTTTAATACAAGTAAACAGAATTGGATAATGTTTTAAAAAAGAAGGATTTGAATGGAAACTGTAATAACAATAAAAATCAAGAATATTGAATCCTTCTATAATCCTTTTGTAGGAGATTTTGCTAAAAACAAGTCCCTAAATCCTGATTTAGAAGCATATTTAAAAGAATGTCTTAAGGCATATACCCTGGAAGACATTGATAAGGTTAGAATCCATTTGCAGATTGAAAACTGCAAAAGCAGAGAGAAAATCACTCTTGAAAATGATTTGAAGAAATATTTCGTTAAAAAGCACATGGACCTTATGAAAAATTACCAGCATTTGAATAAAGTAAGGAGAAAGGAACTTGCTTACGGAATTTCAATAATACTTATCTGCATGCTGTTCAACAACGTTCTTGACCGCATTGTTCCAAATTATCGCATTACCGACCCTATAAACACAATGATCATTATTGTTGGTTGGGTTGCATTATGGGTTCCTGCAGTTTATTTTTTATATACAAAAAAGGATTTGAAAAGACAGGTAGACTTTATGGAAGCCGTTTCCAAATTACCTATAGAGTATGAAGTAATAAAATTCAAAGATTAAATTTACTCTTTTAAGACCATTAATCATAAAGATGCAATGAATATCATGGAAACAGACAGTTGAAATAGTATCTCACATTTTTTTAATCATTTTAAACTTTAATTTGTACTTTAAACATTTAAAAAGAATCACATACTAAATCCAAAGTGCTCCGCAATCAATCTTAATCTAACACTATTTTTCTCGAAAACATAAATATTGGATACTTTATCTATTAAATAGAAAGAGTCATTAAAATAGACAGATGTGAGATATTCTAATTATATTGCATGGCCACTATCAAATACGATTAAATGCTAAAAGATTTTAATAATATGTGCCAGCACATCCATAAGAAAAAGCAGGAAAATTTATACCCATTATAAAAAAGTTCTTTCAATTTTTAAAGACCGATATTTAAAGACATTAATATGCAATATTCAATAAACTATAATGACTTTCCATTGAATAAGCTTGAATCTAGTTTTGAAGCTTTGTCAAAACATTCCTCAGCCTTAGAAGAATCATTTAACTTTTTATAAAGCAATCCTTTTTGATAATAAAAATTAGGATTTGAATCATCAAGCTCCAACAATTTGTCAAAACAAGAAATAGCACCATAAAAATCTTCTGCCTTTATGCAGGCCATTGATTTGCCAGTTATTGCAGGCAAAGCATTTGGATTTAATTTTAGTGCTTCATCAAATGAAGAGATAGCTTCATCGATTCTACCCAATTCCAAATAACAATAACCCAAATTTGTCAAAGCAGGAATTATTCTGTTATTGTTCTGTAAAATAAGTTTATAACAATCAATAGCTTTATCATGATGATTTAATTCAACCAATGAGTCTCCTTTTTTAAGTAGTGCATTCATGTTGAAACCGTCGTCATGAAGAATCAAATCACACAAATCAATAACCTCCTCGAAGTTTTTATTGATGAAAGCCTGATTTATTCTAACTATTAATTGCCTGGAATCCATAATTGTCTCCATTATTCATTTATATGAACATCAGCATCGCAATCAAAAGGATTTGTTCTAATAGCCAATGAAATCATGTAAGGATAAAACTTATTCAAGTATCTTAAATAATAGATCCATTCATAAATCAAATGAGAGTAGACTCTTGCAATATCTCCTTTTAAGTGAGCGAAATCAGTGTCAGAAACATTATTTAAATCTCCTCTCCTTGCAAGTTCCTCATCCAAATGCAAAAGTGCAATCATCAATCCTGAGAATTCCCCTTTTTTGAGAAGGTTGGGGTTGTTGATTAAGTTAATAATGAAATCCCTATTCTCGGATAGGATATCCTGAATCTCATTTAGGAATTTAGCTCTTTCCTCCCCTTTCAGAGCAGTGTCAAATTCGACAGGATGTTCCTTAAACTCTTTTAATTTGTTCTCATAATCCTTATCATCCCAATCCCTAATGTTTTTTAAAGCATGAGTACTTACTGTATTCACACTTGCAGTACTAATCATATGCACCAAATCATTACCTAATTTGGTAAAGAAAGTACCCATGATCATGTCAACTTTTTCCAAAATAGCCTCATGTTCCTTCTTAGATATAATTCCATCAATTAAAAATGCTACAAGAAGAATGTTTACTGGAATAAAACCAATTTGTTTCCAAAGATAAGACACAACCTCTTCGGAATCTCCTAAATAAAGCATTCTTGAAGCAAAAAAGATGAAAGCAATTATAATCATGACAACTGCAAATCTAATTTTCCAATCGGCCTTTTTAACTTTATCCATCTTATAATCTCCAAAATATTAAAAAATTATATACATTAATAGATATGTTGATTAATCATAATAAATATTTTGTAAAAAGAGCGGGAGGCGAGCCATTTTATTTAACATGAAAAAATATTGAAAAATGAACCGGCTTCTGGACAATGCATTAAAAATTTG
Organism: Methanobrevibacter sp.; assembly: GCF_030539665.1. Taxonomy (NCBI): domain Archaea; kingdom Methanobacteriati; phylum Methanobacteriota; class Methanobacteria; order Methanobacteriales; family Methanobacteriaceae; genus Methanobrevibacter; species Methanobrevibacter sp. Next base: position 391,046 of record NZ_JAUNXR010000001.1, on the reverse strand, counting down.
TAAAAGGGAATATAATAATGTATAATATTATATATATGTATAGTATTAACAATTAATAAAAATAGTATCATGTGTGACGAAGAAAAAGTATTACAAATGGTTGCATATGTTAGGGCTTCAAAACATAGGCAAAACATTATAAAATATCTAAATAACAAGGTGAAAACACCTACTGACATAAAGAATTCCCTAAATATCAATACAAACCATACATCAAATTTACTAGCTGATTTAAGAAAACACGATCTAGTTTACTGTGCTACTCCAGAAATGAAAAAGGGAAGATTATACAAGCTTACTGAAAAAGGAGAAAAAATAGTAAAGTACCTAGATTAAAAAAAAACTACTTTTCAAATATAAAAACGATAGACAATAGCTATCAAAAAAAAAAACAAGAAAAAAAGTGAGAATTTGATTCTCACAATTAAATAAACTTATACAATACCTTGTGCGTTCATTGCATCCACTACTTTTTCGAATCCTGCAATGTTTGCTCCAATTACGTAATTTTTATCGAATCCGTAATTTTTAGCTGCATCATCGATGTTGTGGAAGATGTTTTGCATGATGGTTTTAAGTTTTAAGTCAACTTCTTCAAAGGTCCATTGTAATCTTTGGGAGTTTTGAGCCATTTCTAAAGCAGAGGTAGCTACTCCACCAGCGTTGGATGCTTTACCTGGTCCAAATAATACTCCATTGTCTAAGAAGTATTCGGTTGCTTCAATGGTGGTTGGCATGTTTGCTCCTTCAGATACTGCAATTACACCGTTTTCAACTAAAGTTTTTGCATCGTCAAGATCTAATTCGTTTTGGGTTGCACATGGAAGAGCAATGTCACATTTGATGGTCCATACACCTTTACCTTCGTGGTATTCTGCGCTTTCTCTTTCTTTTGCGTATGCAGTTAATCTTTCACGTCTTACTTCTTTGATTTCTTTTAATAAGTTTACGTCAATTCCTTCTGGGTCGTAGATCCATCCAGTGGAATCAGAACAGGTTACTACATTTCCGCCTAATTGTTGTGCTTTTTCGATTGCGTAGATAGCTACGTTTCCTGCACCTGATACAACGATGGTTTTTCCTTCAATGTCTTCTCCATTGCATCTTAACATTTCATCTACGAAGTATAATAATCCGTAACCGGTAGCTTCGGTTCTTGTAAGGGAACCACCGTAAGATAATGCTTTACCAGTTAATACACCTTCGGATAATCCTCTGATTCTTTTGTATTGACCGTATAAGAAACCGATTTCTCTACCACCTACACCGATATCTCCTGCTGGGACGTCAGTATCTGCACCGATGTATTTGCATAATTCAGTCATGAAACTTTGACAGAATGCCATGATTTCTCTGTCGGATTTTCCTTTAGGATCAAAGTCTGATCCACCTTTTCCTCCACCGATTGCAAGACCTGTTAAGGAATTTTTGAAAATTTGTTCGAATCCTAAGAATTTAATAATACCAATGTTTACAGAAGGGTGGAAACGTAATCCTCCTTTGTATGGTCCAATAGCACTATTAAATTGTACACGGTAACCAGTGTTTACTTGTACTTGTCCATTGTCATCCACCCAAGGAACACGGAATTTTAATTGTCTTTCTGGATTTACTAATCTTTCTAAAATAGCATTTCTTTTAAATTCTTCTTCGTTTTCTTCAATAACAACTCTTAAAGATTCTAAAACTTCTTTTACTGCTTGATGGAATTCATCTTCAGCAGGGTTTTGTTTTATAACCATTTCAATTACATCATCTACGTAAGACATAATATTCCTCCAATGTTAACAAAAATAAAGTATGCAGAAAGCTGCATTTTCTTTAAATTTGCTAAAAAAATATCATATATTAATATTCCATTTATCGACAAATAACCAGAATATTTTCAATAATACAATTATATTTTATATCATTCATTATATTAATAATTTCTATTCAAATGGTCTGATTTTCATGAAATTTTGAATAAAAAACTGAATAAAAGCAAAACAAATGAACATTTGATTTTATAGCAAAATATATAAAAATGGCAACAAAATAACAGCCCATATTGATTAATATCTAAATAACAATAAAAATTGGAAAAATTTTTAATGTTTCATTCAATTTTTATTAAAGAAAATAAACATTGTTTATAAAAATAATAATACAATATATCTTTATATAGGATTTAATCTAAAATAAGATATAATTAAATATAAATTTTAAAATATTATAAACAAAATAATAAAGATGATAACAATGAATAAAAAAATTAACCAAAAAATTTACCAAGAAATAAAAATGGAGTACGTATCTAAAAATTGCATTTTGAGCACATTATACAGAAAATGCCAGAAAGAGTACAACATCAATAAAATTCAATTTAACCAGATAATAGAAAAAATAAAAATGGAGGAAAACATTCCTCAAAAAACAGCAAGAAAGGTAAAAAGGATGAACAATCCCTTCAGTTACCACGACAAACATCCGGACAGCTATTTTGAATTAACTTACACAGTATCTTAAGATAGCTGCAATTCCACCAAATGCTTTCAGAAGTTGCATACCCTCTTCTGTTTCAGATGAAATGAATTCAACATCAGTATTCATTTCTTCAGCCTTTTCAACTAATTCTTCAACAAGAGTTTTTGAACTTTCCTCCTTAAGTGAATCATTACAGCTTTCACATTTCAAGCCCAGTTTCTCAAACTCCTCTTCACTCCTAATGGTAACTTCCTGTATTCTACCACAATTAGGACATTTCAATACTTTACGAATAGCTAAAAGATCTTCAGATAAAAGCAATGTATCCACAGCACCGATAATCAGGTTATTTCTGACTTCCTCTTCACCATAAGATGCAAGACCATGTTCCTTAATCAATTCCTTCAGGAATCTTTGAACTGTCTTCTTCTCATGCATTACATCCAGATTGTTTAAGATGTCTGCAGATTTATCAATGACTTCACGGATACCAGGTTCACCAGTATATGAAGTGTCAACAGTAGCGATTACCTTGTCCTTAATTTCATATTGGAGATAGTCCCCATCTACAAATTCCTCTTTTGTAAATCCAGGACCGCCAACAATAACACCCTTCAAATCATCCTTTAAAGGTAAAAAGTCCTCATTCATATGTTCCCCAATTCTCTTTTTGAATTCGTGTGCAGCGAGGTCAATTACACGATCGAACCTTCTTTGAGATTGTCCCCCCGCCTTGTGTTTACCAGGAACACCACTGGTCAAATGACCCAATATGTTAATTCTTTTACCTTTCAAAGTAGCTATTGTTGCTTCTTTTCTGTCAACTACAGCTAAACCGTAGGTTTCACGCTCTTCAATCATATATTCGAGAGGCTCTAGGAAAAACTCATTGTTACATTGATACCAATATGTAGTAACAGGTTCAGGAGGTTCAAAAACAAAGGTTTCCATTTTTTCAGTTCCAGGACCTCCTTTTGGAATCATACCAACAAATAAAACCAAACCGTTAGCAGGAGGTTTTTTAAATAACCTAATCCTTTGCAAAATAACCTCAATTGCTGATTGTACATTTTTTCTTGTGGATTTACTCTTAATGTTAGCACTCTGACCCAATTCATCCCTCATGTGCTTTCCAACATCACTAAGTTGCTTATCAGGAGGTATGTAAACGGACACCAGTTCAGTACCCTTACCCCTTTTTTCTGATAATTCCTTTAGTGTTTTTTTAAATTCATATAATTCTTTTGATGATGTTTCTGCCATATTAATCACTTGATAAGAAATAAATAAATATAATAATATAAATATCTTTATTGAAGTATAAATAATTAATGTGAAGGTGAAAGAAATATGGTGTTAAGAAGATGTCCTCAATGTCATGGAACAACAGATGACAAATACGGTTTTTGTTTAAAGTGCGGGTATGAATATCCTGACAAAAAAAATATAGACTATACAAACATATCCGGCGAAAATACCACCAAATGTATTTCATGCGGATTTGAAAATCCGGAAGAAGCAGATTTTTGCGTTAACTGTGGAATGCCTTTAATTTTCAACAAACAATTTGAAAACACTGGCAACAAACCAATCGTTATAAAATATGGTAGTATCGGAGGTTCAAAACCTGAAGAACCGACAGACTATAAAAAGACAAGCAATCTTGTAATTGCCCTAGGATACATATTCTCCATCCTTGGAGGAATAATAGGACTGATATTTGCAATCTACCTGTCCACAAGAAAAGATCCGAGAGCACGCAAACATGGCCATATTCAACTTGGAATCTTCATATTTTACCTAATCATAATAGGAATAAACATCGCAACAGGTTCAGTTACAGTTGATCAGATAGCCAACATGACAACCATGCAAAAACTATACCCTTTTAACTTCTAATTTCATGACAATAGCACCGTCTTCATTGCTGTAATAGCCTGGAACTAACCTGTCAACTTCAAAGTTGAACTTTTTATAGAAGTTAAATGCACCGTCATTATTCTCATTCACTTCCAATGTGATATATTCAATATTGCATTGGTTAAGAACCATTATGGCATGGGACAACAGCTTTGTTCCTACTTTTGAATGCCTATACTTTTCATCAACGGCTATTGAGATAATATGTCCTTCATATTCATGTTTAATCCAAAATAAAACATATCCAATTACATAACCTTCTTCTTCAGCCACCAAAAAGCCGATACCCATCTCATGTAATTTTAAAAACATGTTCAGCCCATATGATTCTTCGTCAAAAGAATTAATTTCTATCTCAAGTACTCTTTTTACATCAGCAGGGACAAATTCTCTTATCAACATACAATTAAGTTATTTGATTTATTATATGATATAAAAATTTTTATTGTAAAATTTAATATAATCATAAAAATAAACATATAAATCGATGAAAACATGGAATGCTTTTGGAGAATTTATTTTAAATTTGTGTGAAAAAAGACCAGTCAACATTGCAGAAATAGGCATTGGAAAATTCACACAGGTATATGATTTTTTAAATTCGCAGGATGGAATCAACGTCATTAAAATTGATATAAATCCTGCAGACGAAGACGTTATAAAAGATGATATCACAAATCCCACTGAAAGTCTTTATGAGAACTTAGACATTATTTATTCCATCAGACCCCCAAGTGAAATTCATCCCTATTTAATTAGATTGAAAGATTTAAATAATGCTAAAATCATAATTAAACCTTTATTCAATGAGGATGTGAATACCGGGCCAATCAAAATGAAGCTCAAGAATTATAAAAAAGCAAGTTTTTATATTCTATAAAAAAAGTGTGAGAAAATGATAGACAAAATTTTAGAAATATATGACACATCTAAAATGGGTTTAAGCAATACTGAAGTAATAAACAGACAAAAAAGATATGGTTTAAATGAACTTAAAGAAGAAAAGAAACAACATCCCATTGTTTTATTTTTAAGCCAATTTTTAGACATTTTAATCATTCTTCTTCTTATAGCTGCCGTTGTGGCATACTTTGTTGGAGACATAATCGACAGCTATGTTATCCTACTTGTAGTTTGTTTGAATGCAGTTATTGGATTTACCCAAGAATACCGTGCCGAAAAGGCAATGGAAAAACTTAAAACACTGGTTTCCACTGAAGCGATAGTTAAAAGGGATGGGGATGTCCAGATTGTTCCTGGAAATCAGCTAACAGTGGGAGACATAGTTTTAATTGAAGAAGGGGATAAAGTACCTGCCGATCTTATTTTAATAAAAGCCAATGACCTGAGAATTGACGAATCATCCCTTACAGGGGAATCCCTGCCTGTAACCAAAACTGCAGATTATGATTCTGATGTTCCAATAGACATCAGGAAAAATGAGAAAAAATTAGCTCCCCACATCACATATATGGATTCAACAGTAATAAAAGGAAATGGTGTGGGAGTTGTCTTTGCCGTTGGAATGGAAACTTCCATAGGTAAAATAGCTGAAATGATTCAGGGAGAGGAAACAGAGACTCCACTTCAAAAGAAAATCGATAAGCTTGGAAAGGTTCTTGCGGCAATAGCAATTGTGGTATGTGCATTCGTATTTGTTGTGGGATTCTTAAGAGGCATTCCACTTGCTGAGAATTTCATGACTGCAGTATCCCTTGCTGTTGCGGCCATTCCTGAAGGCCTTCCAGCTGTTTTGACACTCACACTTGCTTTGGGAATGCAGCATATGGCCAAATCACATGCTATTGTAAGGAAACTTTTAGCTGTAGAAACTCTAGGTTCATGTACAATCGTCTGCAGTGACAAAACAGGAACCCTTACTGAAAACAAGATGACCGTAAGAGCTGAAAAGGTATTGGACGGCGAAATGCTGAATCTAATCAGTTGCTTGTGCGTTAACAGTTCAAAGCAGGATGGGAAAATTATTGGAGACCCTACTGATGGAGCCATAATGGAGTATGGTGAAAAACACAATTATCTCAGAAGCGATTTCGAGAGGAAAAATCCTAGAGTCAAGGAGATTCCATTGGACAGTGAAAGAAAAAGAATGACAACTATACATGAAGATGGTGAAAAATACATTGTCCTAAGTAAAGGAGCGCCAGAAATAATTTTGGATTCATGCAAATACATAAATGATAATGGAACTATTAAAATAATTGATGCTGAAATTAAGGAAAACATACTTAACGAAATCGCAGATATGACAAGTTCAGCACTGAGGGTGATTGGGTTCGGATACAAGGAATATGACTACAATCCGGACGACACAAATGACGAGATTGAAACAGGATTGACATTTGTAGGATTGCTCGGACTGATGGATCCTCCAAGAGAAGAAGCAAAAGAAGCTGTGAAACAATGTATAGAAGCGGGAATTCAGGTAAAAATGATTACTGGAGACCACCAGGACACAGCAGCGGCCATTGCACGTGAAATAGGAATCCTGACAGATGGAATTGTAATCAACGGAGAAGAACTTGACAACTTAACACAGGAAGAGTACCTGAAAATCGTTGACGACATCCAAGTATATGCAAGGGTATATCCTGAACAGAAAATGCGTATAGTCGAAACATTGGAAAACAAGGGAAATGTAGTTTCAATGACTGGAGATGGAGTAAACGATGCACCTGCACTTAAAAAAGCTTCAATAGGTGTTGCAATGGGTTCAGGAACTGATGTTGCAAAAGAATCAGCAGACATGGTCATTCAGGACGACAACTTTGCAACAATCATAAAAGCAATTAAGGAAGGAAGGAAAATCTATGACAACATCAAAAGATTTATCAAATTCCAGGTATCAACAAACATAGGAGCTATCCTCACCATTCTTGGAGCTTCATTCATGTCCCTTCCACTGCCATTCAACCCTGTGCAGCTTTTATGGATAAACATCATAATGGACGGCCCTCCAGCGCAGACCCTGGGAATGGAAGGTGCTGAAAAGGACATCATGCAAAGAGATCCTAAAACAGGAGACATACTAAACAAAAATGTTCTTGTAAAGATAGCTGTAGCAGGTATTGTAATGGCATTGGGAACATTGGGATTATACGCTTATCAACTAAACATTGGAGCATCACAAACAAAGGCAATGACTGTTGCATTTACAATGTTTGTAATATATCAGCTGTTCAATGCATACAATTCAAAAGCAAACTCAGATAAAAAGAGTATATATCTCTACTTGGCAATTTTAATATCATTTGTCCTCCAGGTTCTTGTAATCTATATCCCATACTTGCAAATGATATTTAGAACTACATCAATTGATTTAATTGATTGGATAATGATGTTTATCGTAGCATGTACTATCCTAATATCAAACAAGATAATGAACAAAGCGATTCCATTAGATTAGGGGATGAAAATGAAAAAGATAAATGTCTTTTTAATGGGTGGAACAAAAGAATCTATTGAAGTTATCAGATACCTTAAAGACAACTTCAACACCTATATTTTGACTACTACAACAACAGAATATGGAGAAAGGCTAGCTATTGAAGGTGGAAGCGATTCCACAATAGCCAAACCCCTTCCAAAAAACGATTTAATAGAGATATTAAATGGTGAAACTGATTTTGACTTATTTATCGATGCAACACATCCCTTTGCATCACATGTGACAAAAACAGCCATTGAAGTTTCAAAAATATGCAAACTTCCATACATAAGGTTTGAAAGATATACATCAAACTTAAATGATTTTGATAAATCACAGTTATATGCCGTTAAATCATTTGAAGATGCAGGCAAATTAATTGAAAAAAAATTCAATGAAGTAAATGTACTACATTTTGCAGGAGCTAACACGATGGAAAGCATCGTGAAATACATTTCCCCAGAAAAATTCTATCCGAGAATATTGGAAGTAGAAAGCTCATTTGAAAAATGTGAAAAATTGGCCATCCCCAAAGACAACATAATACCTATGAAAGGAACCTCAACAGTTGACGAAAATCTTGAACTAATCGATCAGCTAAACGCAGGAGTAATCATAACAAAGGAAAGTGGTGACATAGGTGGGGTCGATGCAAAACTAAAAGCAGCAAATGAAAGAAAGTTGCCCGTGATAATGATAGAACGACCTGAAATAGAAACACTAGACAAAAAAACAGTAGTGAACAATCTAGAACAACTAGATGAAAAAATAAAAACAATCTTATTTTAAAAAAAAAAACTAAAACGCCGAGACTGGGATTTGAACCCAGGCGGAGAACGTCTCCACAGGATTTCAAGTCCTGCGCCTTACCAGACTAGACTATCTCGGCAAATGAAAAACTTATAAAAAAATAATAGAAATTAATAAAAAACGCCGAGACTGGGATTTGAACCCAGGCGGAGAACGTCTCCACAGGATTTCAAGTCCTGCGCCTTACCAGACTAGACTATCTCGGCATTATAGTTTAATTAAAAAGAGACAAGGAAAAAATATTTAGAAAAATCTAAATATTTTGATTAAAATCTAACTTTTAAGTTCAATTTCAATACTTACATTATCAGGAACGTTGACTTTCATAACTTGTCTCATAGCACGTTCGTCAGCTCCAATACCAACTAAACGTTTATGAATTCTTAATTCCCATTTTTCCCAAGAAGCTTTTCCTTCTCCATCTGGAGATTTTCTTGTAGGAACAACTAATTTTTTAGTTGGTAATGGGATAGGACCAGATAAATCAACACCAGTTCTTTCTGCAATTTTTTTGAGTTGATCGCAAACGACTGCTAATTTTTCTGGATCGGTTCCTGTAAGTTTAATTCTTGCTTGATTCATTTTTACCCTCCAAGTAAAACAAAAAACGATAATAAAAAAAATATGGAATTAACCATATTTTAAAATATTATACTTCAAACTTATTTAGCTGGGGTAATTGCAATACATAAACCAGCAGCAACAGTTTGACCCATATCTCTGATAGCAAATCTACCCATTTGTGGGATTTCTTTTGCGTTTTCGATAACCATAGGTTTAGTTGGTTTTACTTTTACGATTGCAGCGTTACCAGTTTTTAAGAAGTCAGGGTTTTCTTCGTCAACTTGACCAGTAGATGGGTTTAATTTTTTGGATAATTCTAAGAAAGTACATGCTACTTGTGAAGTGTGACAGTGGAATACAGGAGTGTAACCTACGGTGATAACACCAGGGTGTTGTAATACAACAATTTGTGCATCAAATTCTTTAGCTACGGTAGGTGCGTTGTCAGTGTGACCTGCTACGTCTCCTCTTCTGATATCGTTTTTACCTACACCTCTTACGTTGAAACCGATGTTGTCACCAGGTTCAGCACTTTCGAATACTTCGTGGTGCATTTCGATAGATTTTACTTCTCCGGAAGCTCCAGCTGGTTCGAAAATTACGTTTTCTCCTTTTTTCATTACACCAGTTTCTACTCTTCCTACAGGCACGGTACCTACACCAGTGATGGAGTATACATCTTGGATAGGGATTCTTAAAGGTAAGTCTAAAGGTTTTTCAGGTGGGTTTAATTCATCTAATGCTTCCATTAAAGTTGGTCCTTTGTACCATTTGGTGTTAGGACTTGCTTCTTTAATGTTGTCCCCTTCAAATGCAGATACAGGGATGAAAGGTACTTGAGCAGGGTTGAAACCTACAGATTTGATTAAAGCAGATACTTGTTCTTTTAATTCGTTGAATTTTTCTTCATCGTAGTCTACTAAATCGATTTTGTTAATAGCGATGATTAATTGGTTAATACCTAAAGTTTTGGATAAGAATACGTGTTCTTTGGTTTGTGGCATTACACCGTCGTCTGCAGCTACTACTAATACACCTGCATCAGCTTGGGAAGCTCCAGTGATCATGTTTTTAACGAAGTCTCTGTGTCCAGGACAGTCTACAACAGTGTAGTCGTATTTTTTGGTGGAGAATTTTTGGTGAGCTAAATCGATGGTTACTCCTCTTTCTCTTTCTTCTCCTAATTTATCCATAACGAAACGGAATTTGTTTTCCCCGTCATCTAATTGTTGTTCAGCGATTGCGCCTGCTTTTAATAATAAGTGTCCAACTAAAGTGGATTTTCCGTGGTCAACGTGTCCAATAAATGCTAAATTAATATGTTCTTTTTCTTTTGCCATTATAATACCTCTTTTTTAAAGATTAAAAAACATTATAGTAAGCTCAATGTTAGCTTAAAAATAATTTGAACTTCAACATATAAATATCTAATGTTTTTCTATTAATATATGATATATTTTTTTTAATAAAGAAAAAAAATATAAAAAAAATAAATTTAAATTTTAAATAACTATCCTAAGTAGTGGTCAGGACCATATGGTTCTGGGGATAAGCCTTTTCTTTGTCTGATTTCTTTAACGATGTTGTTTTGCATTTCGTTAGGTAATCTTTCAAATCCAGACATTTCAGTAGACCATAAACATCTACCTTCTGCTGCGGATCTGATGTCACCAGCGAAACCAAACATTTCAGCTACAGGAACTTTGGATTCGATAGTTGCCATATCACCAGTGTCTTGTCTCATATCTACAATTTGACCTCTTCTGTTTTGGATTTCTCTAGTACATGCACCCATGTAGTCTTGTGGAGTGCTGATGAATACTTTTTGCATAGGTTCAAGTAATGCAGGTTGAGCAGACATGATAGCTGCGTAGATAGCTTTTCTGATAGCTGGTAATACTTGAGCAGGTCCTCTGTGAACTGCGTCTTCGTGAAGTTTTGCATCGTGGAGCTTGAATTTTAATCCCATAGCGATTTCGTTTGCTAATGGACCGTCTTCAAGTGCAGATTCAAATCCTTCAAGTAAGAGTTCTTTAACTTCATCTAAGTATTGGATACCACGAGTCATGTTAATAAACATACTTCTGTTGTGAATATCCCAAACTCTTCTTGCTTCTTCTTTATCTAAACCGTATTCCATAAAGTCAGCTGCTGCTTCTTTACCTTTAACTCTACCTTCTTTTAAGTCTCCTTCTTGTAATGCTTGGAATAAGGAGTCTTCTAAAGGTTCAACAGTAATGTAGAATCTGTTGTGTTTGTTTGGTGATTTACCTTCAACTTGTGGAGATTCACCTGCAACGGTTTCCCTGTATACAACGATAGGTTCGGAAGTTTGGATGTCTACACCTTTATCATTGATTCTGTAAGCAATAACTTCTAAGTGAAGCTCTCCCATACCGGAGATTAAGTGTTCACCGGTTTCCTCGTTAATTTCCACTTTAACGGTAGGGTCTTCTTTACCTACTTGTCTTAAAACGTCGATTAATTTTGGTAAATCTTTGGTGTTTTTAGCTTCTACAGCTACAGTAACTACAGGTTCGGATATGTGTTCTAAACCTTCGAACTCTTGGATTTTGTCTTCAGGTGAACAGATAGTTTCCCCAGCGGTTGCACCTTTTGCACCAGTAACGTAAACAATGTTACCTGCAGTAACGGAGTCGGTAGATACTCTTTCAGGACCGAAGTATACACCTACTTGTTGTACTCTGGATTTTTTGTGAGCACCGACCATGTAGATTTCAGTACCTTGTTTGAGGGTACCACCATATACCCTACCGGTAGCTACTTCACCAGCGTGTTTATCAATGGATACGTTGGTAACCATTACAGCTAAAGGACCGTCAGCTTCTGTGTTGATCATGCATTGACCAGCAGGAGAATCGATGTCTCCTTCCCAGATGTTAGGTACCCTGTAGACTTGTGCTACTTTAGGTGAAGGCAAGTGTTCTACTACCATACCAAGCAATACATCGGATAAAGGTACTTTTTGTGCTAATTCTTTTTGTCTGTCATCATTACAGAAATCAATGATGTCTTTGAAGTTAACACCAGTTTGTTGCATCATTGGAACGTTAATAGCCCAATTGTGGTATGCTGAACCGAAAGCTACACTACCATCAGCAATATCTAAGCTCCATTCTTCTTTTTTATCTTCAGGAGCCATGTTTTTGATTAACTTGTTAGCTTCCATGTAAATGTTAATGAATCTTTTTTGTAACTCTTCTGGTTCTAATTTCAATTCATTAATTAATCTGTCTACTTTGTTAATGAATAAAACAGGTTTTACGTTTTCTTTTAATGCTTGTCTGAATACAGTTTCGGTTTGAGGCATAATACCTTCTACAGCACATACAACAACTACTGCACCGTCTACTGCTCTCATTGCACGGGTTACGTCCCCACCAAAGTCAACGTGACCAGGAGTATCGATTAAGTTGATTAAGTATTCATCATCTTTGTATTTGTGAATCATGGATACGTTAGCTGCATCAATAGTAATACCACGTGCTTGCTCTTGTTCATCGAAATCCATGAATCTTTGATCACCTGCAAGCTCTTCAGAAATCATACCTGCACCAGCTAAAAGGTTATCAGTCAAAGTAGTTTTACCGTGATCAATGTGTGCACAGATACCAATGTTTCTGATCAAATCAGGTTGATACATTAATTCCTTGATTTTTGCAATCATTTTGTCTCTTCTACTCAAAAAAATCACCTATAATTATTATAATTAGTGTGCTGCTTTAGCTACTCTTTCTTTCTCTTCTTTTTTCTGTACAGCAAAACTTCTAGAATCTTCTTCAGAAGCAAGTATTAATTCATCAGCTAAACATTCAGCAACAGATTTTTTGTTTTTGAAAGCTGATTGTAAAGTTCCTCTGGTTAAAAATCCTAAAGAAAGATCTACTCTTCTTTGTGGGGAAATGTCCACAGCTACTTGGTATCCAATACCACCGTATTTGATACGAGTAGTTTCTTCACGAGGAGAGGTATTTTCAACTGCAGTAACTAAAACTTGAACAGGGTTCTTTTTAGTTCTTTTGTTGATAATTTCTAATGCATCTCTTACAATGTTGTAAGCTTTGTTTTTCTTACCTGAGTTAAGATGAGTTCTCATAACTTTATTCATCAATCTTTCAACGATAGAAACTTTAGATTTTGCGAATTGTCTTTTTACGTGTCTACCTGAAGTATGAGGTACGAGAGTTTCATCTAAACAAATGTATTTTACTAAACCTTGATCGTCGATTTGAATTTCATCAAGTTCCCATTTATCAAATAATTTACTCATAAAAATTACCATCCTTATCTTACAGGTTTTTCTATTTTACCACTTACCATTTCTGATAAAGCTACGTTGTTAACTTTAGATACTTTCCAACGAACTCCAGGAATATCACCCATGGACCTTCCAGATGGTCCACCAATTCCTTCAATCATTACTTCGTCGTGCTCATCGATAAAACCAATAGCTCCATCACCTGGTGCGAAAGCAGTTAATTGTTTACCGTTTTTGATTAATTGTACACGTACACATTTACGGATTGCGGAGTTAGGCTGTTTAGCTTCAATTCCTACTTTTTCGATTACAATTCCTCTTGCTTGAGGAGCTCCTTCGAGAGGGTCTGCTTTAACATCCAATCTTAAAGCTCTCCTTTTGTAATCCACGTCTTTCCACTTAAAATTTTGTCTATTTTTTTTAAGTTTTTTTGCAGCAAAAAGTCCTGGCATAATTTTTCCTCTAAAAAATTTTATTTCGAATAATCTTTTCTAAAATCCACCGCTGCGATTTATACTGTTTTAAAAACAATACAATCTAAATTTTAGAAAGAATAATATCAATAATAATAACTTAGATAATAATTTATCTAAAAAAAGATATCTATACTTATTAAAAACATTAACAAAAAGGCACACGATAGCTAATGCTTTATAAAATAAAAACATAAGGATATCTTACAATAGAATATATTTTTTAACCTTTATAAATGTATTTGTTTTCCCAAATACAAAATAAAAAAATAATAATGAATTATAAAAAATAAAAATAAAAATAAGTAAATTATTTTAAAATAATGTTACTTATTTCATGTTGTCTATCAGCTAATAACTTAGCTCTTTGAATATTAATTCCGTTTTTACCGATGGCAATACGTTTATTGGTATTGTCTGCTGTAACAATAGCTATTTTTTCCCCTTTTTTATTTTTAGTAATTTTTACAGATTGTAATTCTGCAGGGGATAAAAGATTTCTAATAAATTGATCAGAATCGTCGGATAATTCAACAATTTCGACTCCTCTACCAAGTGCTCTTTTAACTTTTGAAACAGTATTTCCACCTTTACCAATAGCTAAACCCATATTACCGTTTTTAACTACGAAAGTGACTTTACTATTTTCATCATCGATAATGCAATCCTTAACCATTGCTCCTGTCATGTTTTCAAACAGAGCAATTAATCTAATATCATTTGCACTAAATTTGATAGACATATAAATCTACCTCAAATCGTCTAATATAGTAGAATCTCCTGGATCGTTAATAATTAATGTAGCTACGGTAAAAGGTTTACCACAAACAGAACCTAAATCCACACTTGTTCCATCATAAGTGTGAGCTGGGATGTCTGAAAGATTAGCATAATATTCAACATCTTCAAGAATATCTTTAGGAGCATTTGCAGCAACTACAACGAGTTTACCTTTTCCTAATTTTAAAGATTGAATTGATTTTTCAGAGCCTAAAGTCACATCTCCTGTGTCTACAGCTACTCTGATACCTCTATCTACGTCCATCATCTAGCCTCCTATTCTTTTTTATCTGCCATTTTGACACCGACTGAACCGGTACCAAGAGGTATTGGTTGTCCAATAATAATATTTTCGATGATACCAGTTAAATTATCTACTTCACCACGAATACTTGCGCGAAGTAAATGTTTACCAGTTTCTTCAAAAGCTGCACGAGCTAAAACACTTGATTTTTCACCACTGATACCATGTCTTCCAATAGATTTAACGACTCCTTCAGAAGTCATCATATCAGCCACAAGCATGATGTGTCTAACATCTACACTAAGACCTTGGTTTTCAAGAGTGTTTTGAGTTTCGTCAATAATAGCTTGTCTAGCCGCTTCGATACCCAAAACAGTTTCGATTTCATGAATATCGTTAGTGGTTGTTCTATGCTTGTCGATTCCATCTTCTTTGAGAATATCTCCCAAGTTAGAACCTTCAGTGTGGATAACCCATTCATCGTCTTTACGTATAATAACTCTTCCAATTCCCTTAATACCACTGATTTGCAAATCACGAACTTTATCTGCTAAAAGACGAAGTTCCCTAATTGTTTGTTTAGGTGGTTCAACAACTATCTCATTATCATTGATTGTGACTTTATTTTTGAAGGTTTTTTCGATTTTATCGATTACGTCCTTATAATCTAATCTTTTGTCCTCAATTTTAGCTGGATCTAAAGTTGCTTCAATTTTCATTTCAGCATAGTTTAAATTAAAATCGGATAAGACATCGTTTATAGTGCTTTTACCAATTTTGTTAGCTAAAGTTTTAACAAAGTCCTCGTCATATCTTTTTTCTTCATCAAAGTAAATGTCCATAGTTGGAGTTGAAATCTTCTTTCTTGCATCTACAATTTCAATGAGTCTTGGAAGACCTAATGTTACGTTTAACTCTACTACCCCTGCGTAGTGAAAAGTACGCATGGTCATCTGAGTACCAGGTTCCCCTACTGATTGTGCAGCTACTGTTCCAACAGCCTCGCCAGCTTCAACGTGAGCTCGGTCATAGGCAACTTTAACCCTACTGATTAATTCATCTAATTCATCATCGTTCAAATCTCTACGAATGTAAGCAGCTGCTAAATCTTCAACATAACTTTCTGGAAACTCAACACCTGCATTTTCTAATGCTACTTCTACTTTTTCTATGGTTTCTTGCATATTGACACCTATTTAGCTGGATTTTCAATTCTCATTTCGTCTATGATCTTATCAAGATCTGCTGCTTTTCCGTAGTCACTTTTTGCTGGGTCTACCCCATCTTCTCCGAACATGGTTTGAATAACCATTCCTTGATTGTCAGTTACAAGACCTGAGGATTTTACTTGTAAATCCTGAAGTGCATTTACAAGTCTTCTTTGCATGTAACCTGATTGTGCAGTACGAATCGCTGTATCTACCAATCCTTCTCTTCCTCCCATAGCGTGGAAGAAGAATTCAATTGGGTCTAAACCATGTTTATAACTGGAGTGTACAAATCCTTTTGCCTTTGCCCCAAGTTCTTTTTTCTTGAAATGAGGTAAGGTTCTGTCAATGTAACCCCTATGAATACGGCCACCACGAACTGCCTGTTGACCTACACAAGCTGTAATCTGAGTAAGGTTCAACATAGATGCCCTTGCACCAGTACGTGCCATGATTACTGAGTAGTTTGGAAGACGTGCTCTTTTACCATCGATATATTCATCCATTTTAAGATAATCTTCTGCAATAGCACCAGAACCGTCCCTTGCTTCCCCAAGTACTTGCATGATTCTCATCTCAAGAGTTTCTTCAAGGCTCCTACCTGGCAATGCTTCAAGGAATCCATCTTCATAACTTCTAATAAGGTCATCTACTTTAGCTTCTGCCTTATTCAAGTGTTCGTTAATTCTTTCCTGTGCTTCATCAGGAATTTCTTCATCATTAGTACTTGTGGTAATACCGTTTTGCATGATTCCACAAATAGCTAAGTCAGTAGAACGATCCAAGAATTCACGAGCTCTATCTGCACCGTATTCTTTAACGATTTTATCAAGGATTTTACCTGAGAATGAACCATATGCTTTCTCGTCAATAGCACCGCTTAAAAGCTGGCCGTCTTTGATTACTACATATGCATCATTTTCACAAGCTTCTCCTTTACATTCATCACATTTTTCACATATTTCAGCCCTATAGTTGAGATTTAAATCATCAGGCAATAAAAGGCTGAACAATTCTTTACCAGTCCAATTTTCATGTTTACGTTTTGGTAATGGTAAATGTGATTTTCTAATAATCTGGAAAGCTGTTTCTTCATCGAATTCAGTTCCAGTTCTGGTTAAAATGTATGCACCAGAAATGTGATCGTGAATAGCTCCAATAATTGGTCCACCAAACCTTGGAGAGAGAATGTGTTCTTGTACACGCATCAAACTTTTAGCTTCTGCTCTAGATTCATCGGTTTGGAAAACGTGCATGTTCATTTCGTCCCCATCGAAATCCGCATTGTATGGAGGACATACACAAAGGTTTAACCTGAAAGTTTTGTAAGGCAATACTCTTACTTCATGAGCCATCATACTCATTCTGTGAAGTGAAGGCTGACGGTTGAATAAAACCATGTCTCCGTCTTTCAAATGTCTTTCAATGATAAATCCAGGCTCTAACTGCTCTAAAATCAAATCTTTTGTTTCATCAAGAACTCTGATTTTTCTTCCATCCAATCTTATTACATAATTAGCTCCAGGGTGGACATTAGGACCGTTTTCAATGTATGTTCTCATTTCGTCAATGTTCCAATCATTAACATAAGCAGGTACGGTTACCTCTTTTGCAATCATTTCAGGAACACCTACCTCATTGATACTTATGTTTGGATCTGGAGAAATTACGGTACGTGCAGAGAAGTTTACACGTTTACCTGAAAGGTTGCTTCTGAACCTTCCTTCTTTTCCTTTAAGCCTTTGTGCCAAAGTTTTTAATGGTCTTCCTGACCTATGTCTTGCTGGAGGCACACCTGAAGCTTCGTTATCGAAGTAAGTGGTTACGTGATATTGCAATAATTCCCATAAGTCCTCTACAATAAGTTGAGGAGCACCTGCTTCCATATTTTCAATTAATCTTTGGTTAATTCTCAAGATATCCACAAGTTTGTGTGTCAAATCATCTTCAGAACGTTCACCAGTATCCAAAGTAATGGATGGTCTAACAGTAACTGGAGGAACTGGTAAAACTGTTAAAACTAACCATTCTGGTCTAGCTACTTCAGGATTAACACCTAAAACAAATGCATCTTCATCACTGATTCTTTCAAGTCTTTCACGAACTTCAGAAGCGGTTAACTTATAGTCACCTTGATTGATTGAAACTGGCTTATCAATAGTGATTTCTTCCTGTTCTGCTTCACAGTGAGGACATGTGTCACGACGAGCCTCATTATAAATATCCTTTAAAAGATTGTTCAAGTTAACTCCATGGTCTTGAGCATTTTTTATCTTTTCTGTGTATTCTGCAATTTCTGAATCAGTTAAAAGAACCCTACCACACTCGTTACAAGTTGAACGTAAAATTTTGTGGATAATGTCTCCGAAACCAACATGAATAACTGGTCTTGCAAGTTCAATACTACCGAAGTGTCCTTGACATTCTCCACCTCTGTAACCACAAGATCTACATTTTAATGAAGGGTCAATAACACCTAAATGAGGATCCATTAATCCTCCTTCAATAGGATATCCGTCTTCATCGTAAGTATCCGGGGTTTCAATTCTAACTACAGACATGTTACGAATATCTTCAGGAGACATGAGACCGAAATTAATTTGCTCAATTCTCTTAATAAAATTGTTATCCAAAATTATACCTCCTTAATACCTATACCTTGTCTCCTAAAACTAATTTAGGGAAAATACATAAACTCTTAAGTTCATCTAATAATAATTTAAATGCGTATGAAATTTCAACAGGATATGTTTCTACATCTCCACAGATAGGACAATATACCTTATTCTTGCTCTTATCTTCAATAGCTAACATACCACAGTTTTCACAGACAACAGCTTCATATTTATCTGATTCATCTAAAAGTCTTTCTTTTAATGTAAGAGCAGCACCGTGTGCAATAAGACAATCTCTTTCCATTTCTCCAAATCTTAAACCACCTTCACGTGCTCTACCTTCAGTAGGTTGACGTGTAAGTACTTGTACAGGACCTCTAGAACGAGCATATACCTTATCGGTTGTCATGTGGTGTAATTTCTGATAATATGCAACTCCAATGAATATTTCAGCATCAATTCTTTCACCGGTTACACCATTATACAATGATTCACAACCAGCTGATTCAAATCCATTGTCAATAAGTTGTTTTTTGATTTCTTTTTCGAGTTCTGTGTTGAATGGAGTTCCATCAATACGTTCACCTTCCAAACAGCCTGCTTTACCTGCAACCATTTCCAATACTTGCCCTACAGACATCCTGGAAGGAATCGCGTGAGGATTTACTATCAAATCAGGGACAACTCCACTTTCGGTGAATGGTACATCTTCCGGAGATAAGATAAGTCCGAGAACCCCTTTCTGACCGTGTCTTGATGCAAACTTATCCCCAAATTCAGGTTGACGTGTGTCTCTTACTCTGATTTTAGCCAATCTGCTTCCTTCAACAGTTTCGGTTAAAAGAACTGCATCAACAATACCCTTTTCACCATGTCTTACGGTTACGGAAGTTTCTCTTCTTTTCTCAGCAACAGTACCAAATTCATCAATCTCTTCTAGGAACCTTGGAGGTGAAGTTTTTCCAATCAATACATCACCAGATTCAACATATGATTCAGGGTTTACAACACCGTCTTCATCCAAGAATCTGTAAGCTTCTTCTGATCTATATCCTTTAATATTCTTATCAGGAACTTCAAATTTATCTTCTTGTCCACCAGGATATCTTTTCTCAGCAGTGTCATAAGCTCTAAAGAAGGATGATCTTGCAAGTCCTCTTTCAAGAGAACCCTTGTTAATAACCATTGCGTCTTCCATGTTGTATCCTTCATAAGACATTAGAGCTACAACAAAGTTCTGACCGGATGGTCTTTTATCATAATTAGTTGAGTCAATAATACGTGTTTTTACAATTGGGGATTGTGGGTGGTGTAACAAGTGTGCCCTTGTATCAGTACGTAATGCATAGTTTGATACGTATAGACCAAGTGCTTGCTTTGTCATCCCTGCTTCCATAGTGTTCCTTGGAGATGAGTTGTGATCAGAGAATGGAATAATACCTGCACAAATTCCCAACATTGTAGCTGGGTCGATTTCCAAATGAGTGTGTTCTTCATTCAAATCCTTTAAACTCATTGCAATGTATGAATTTTCCTCTTCTTCAGCATCCAAATATTCAATAATTCCTTCATTGATTAAATCGTGCCATTTCATTGAGCCCTTAGCCACTTTATCCAAATCGGTTTCTTTGAGAAGTGGTTGACCTTCTTTAACAATAATCAATGGTCTTCTAGCTCTACCAGAATCATTGAATATGTAAATCTCATTATTTTCTTCATAATAAGTAATATTCATTTCATGAGAGATTTCACCAGCCCTTCTTTTTTCTCTCATTTCTTGTGTAAACTCTTCAGGATTATTACAGGAACCTAAAAGTTCACCATTTAAATAAATTTTAGACTTTTTACCAGTATCGTTAACAACTTGAATTTGTGGTTCGCTTTCAACAGAAGCTATTTCAGAGTCGTCTTCATAGATAGTTTTATTTTCAATATCCGCCAAAAAAATTCCTCCAAAATCCTAATTTAATACATCCATCTTTTCAATTACATCTTTAATTTCTTGTTCGTCAGAACCTTCAGAAATATTACACATAAGTGCTAAGTTCTTTACCAAACCACAGTTCGGACCCTCTGGAGTTTCGTTAGGACAAATTTTACCAAATTGTGTTGGGTGCAAATCCCTAGCTTCAAAGTGAGGTTGACTTCTTGTTAAAGGAGATACGACACGTCTTAAGTGAGACAATGTACCCATATAACTTGTCCTATCTAACAATTGGCTTACCCCAGCTCTTCCACCTACCCAATTTCCAGTAGCAATAGCATGCTTAATGTTTTCGGTTAAAACATCGGAACGAACAGCTTGTTTGATTGAGAGTTCTTTTCCACGAGAAATACTTCTTTCAAGTTGATAGCTCATATCTCTTGTTAAACTTGTAAATGCAACTCTAAACAAGTCTTCCATTAAGTCACCAGATACTCTAAGTCTTTTATTGGTGTAGTGGTCCTTATCGTGAGGTTCTCTTTCACCATGAATAACCTGGAGCAACATTTCAGTCATTTCTGCAAGATATATTGCTTTGTCGATACGTCTACCCTCTTCAATACCCATATGAGGTAATAAGTAACGGTTGATTACGTCATTTGCACGTTTGACACGATATTCTTCAGTCATACCTTTAGCTACACGGTTACCAATGTACTTGATAGCTGCAAGTTGCAAGTATTCCTCTCTCTCTTTTTGGGACATTTCCTTCATTGCTTCCCGATCTAATTTTAAAGTATCGTTGGATACTTGAATATCGTCTGCAATAATCATTTGATAGTTAAAGTCATCGGTAATTGCTTCAATGATTTTCTGATCAGTGACCAATCCTAAAGCTCTAAGTAAAATTACAAGTGGAATTTCACCTGGAACATAAGGGAAAGAAATTCTTAAAAATACACCTTTTTTACGTGGTTTTTTATATTCTAAAGAAATTCTTGCTCTGAAACCACTTTTAATTGAAGTTACAATAGCTTTTGCTCTTCTTTCTTCTGGTTCTCCAATCCTTTCAAGAATAATTTTATTTGGTGCAATTTCCTCCATTGTCACTACAGCCCTTTCAGAACCGTTAACAATAAAGTAACCACCTAAATCTTGTGGATCTTCACCGTTTTCAACTAATTCCTCATCGCTCAAACCATTCAAATGACAAATATCAGATTTAAGCATTACTGGCAATTCACCAATATAAACATTTTCCAACTCATTGTCTTCCCCTTCAGCATTTAAAGCCATTTCCAAGTACATATGAGCAGAATAGTTTAAATTTCTGAGTCTTGCTTCAGTAGGATAAATCATACTTTTAGAACCGTCAGCTTCTTTAGTAAATGGTTTCTCAATAGTGACTTTACCAGTTTTTAAAGTGTATTTACCATCTTCTAAAGTAATAGGTTCGGTAATATCTATAATATTTTGTATCCTATTGTTTACAAAATCATTATATGACTTAATATGATGATCTACCAAATCATATTCATTGAAAAATGCATCAACTAATTCCCAATTCTTCTCTGTCATAGATATCCTCCAGCATCACGTAAGTATTATAGTAAAGAAATAATTAACTAAATAAAAATAAATAATAAGATTAGGAAAGCCTAAAAAAATTCTTATTAATAATTCATTTGATTATTATTCTTAATTTACTCATAACTATCTCCTTAGATAATTCCTCTCAAATCAAGTTCAAATTTATTATATATCGAATTTATAAAATAAAAAAATAATTCATATACTGACTAAATTCATACTCTTTCTAAAATTATATTAAATAATCCTCTATTCAACCATTCTATAAGTGACGAAAGTACCAGCAGTTTGACTACCACGAGTAATTCTCAATATGTCTCCTGCAACAGCACCAATAGTTTTAACTACAGGATCATCTTTTTTAATTTTAGGAAGACTTTTAATTTCAAAATCAGCATTACCAAGTTCTTCTTCAATTTCTGAATCAGACATTATTTCATGGTTTGGAACAAGTTTATGTTCTAATATATCTATTTTTGACAAATTTTTTCCTCCAGCTAGAAAAGTTAAAATAATTAAAATATAAAATTAGAAGCGGGCCCGACGGGAATTGAACCCGCGGCCGCTTGGTTAAAAGCCAAGCGCTCTGCCAGACTGAGCTACGGGCCCTAAAAAACATGTGCATTAATTAAATATTTGAAGCGCCCTGGCCGGGATTTGAACCCGAGTCGCGGGCTCGACAGGCCCGCATGATAGCCCCTACACCACCAGGGCAAATATTTAACTTATGACTTATATTTAATTTAAAATTAAATATAAAGGATATTATAAAGTCTGTAAATAATCATATATAAATGTTTCTATATTCCAACATTTAAATATGAAAATTACAAATTCATAACAAAATCCCGCCTGCCGGACTTGAACCAGCAACATTTGGATCTACAGTCCAACGCTCTGCCAAATTGAGCTAAGGCGGGACAAGATGGGACCGCCCGGATTTGAACCGGAGTCTCAGGCTCCCAAAGCCCAAAGGATCGACCAAGCTACCCTACGGTCCCATTACAATTGATTGTATGATAATATCATACTTTTAATAATCTATATTCAATAGTATATAAAGCTTTCTATTAACAATATAAATTACGATGAAATCAAGTTTTTTATTAAAAACTTAAAAGCCCCGAACGGGAATTGAACCCGCGACCACGAGATTACAAGTCTCGCGCTCCACCAGACTGAGCTATCGAGGCACTCATAAAAATACTACAACAAATAAATATCTATGTAATATCATTTAAATACTTTACGATGGTCTAAAAAAACTAATAAACTAAAAAAAATATTATATAATCACTAAAAATCAAATAAATTGCCATATAAACTCCTTAAATTTTTAAAAATGATGAAAAAAATTAGTTAAAATTAAAAAATGTTCAAAGAATATGTTTAAATATAATAAAATATCATTATTAATTATGATAAATAAAAAAGATAAGATTCTGGAAGAAATCCCAAAAACTTTAAGAGAAATTCAGGAAAAAAATCCTTTAACACATTGTTTGACAAATACCGTAACGATCAATGATTGTGCTAACGCTGTTCTGGCAATTGGAGGTTCACCAGCAATGGCGGATGAACCGAAAGAAGTAAAAGATTTTGTTGAAATAGCAGATGTGGTTGTTATAAATATAGGAAATACAACAGAAAATCAAGTGAAAGCAATGAATATTGCCAGTGCACATGCAAATGAAACAAATACACCAGTAGTGATTGATCCTGTAGGAGTCGGAGTAGGAGAACTAAGAAGCAAAATAATATTGGACTTGCTTGAAAATGACGTGGCTGCAATACGTGGAAACATGAGTGAAATCAAAGCAATAGCCAATTTAGTCGGTGTTATAGACAATTCAAACATGGTTAAAGGTGTTGACGTTTGTTTGGATGATATTGTAACAAAAGATAACCTTGAAGCAAACGGAGAAATTATCAAAACTCTTGCCAATGAGTTAAATACAGTCATATTGGCCAGTGGAGAGATTGATATTCTTTCAGATGGGGAAACTACCTTAGCAATCTTCAATGGAGACGAAATGATGCCATTGATTACAGGAAGCGGATGCATGTTAACTTCCATAGTTGGAACCTGCATAGGGGGAAGCGACCCATTTATGGGCACTTTGATTGCTAGCCTAATCATGACAATAGCTGGAGAACATGCAAGGAAAAAGGTTGATGAGCTTGATTTAGGTACTGGTTCATTCAGGGCATTTTTAATTGATTACCTCTCAAAGGCCAATGCAGAAGACCTGATAGACAATGAAAACTTTGTGATTTTATGAACACTTCAGATTTAGAATTGTATCTGGTTACAAATCCTCTTGAAGATGAGGACAAATTTTTAAATACCATAGAAGAATCCCTTAAGGGCGGAGTTACTATAGTCCAACTGCGCGAAAAAGATAAAGATACTGGAGACTTCTATAATATTGCAGTTAAGGTTAAGGAAATTACAGACAAATACGATGTGCCTCTAATAATCAATGATAGAATTGATATAATGCTAGCAATCGATTGTGCAGGAATCCATATTGGGCAAAGCGACATGCCATGCAATATTGCACGTGAAATGATTGGCAATGAAAAAATCATAGGGGTTTCAGCACATAGCATAGCCGAAGCAAAAAAAGCACAAGAAGATGGAGCAGACTATCTGGGGTGCGGTGCAGTATATCCAACAAAAACAAAGAAGAATGCAAATCACGTGCCAAAGGAAATGCTAAACGACATTGCAGATTCCGTAGACATTCCAATAGTGGCCATCGGTGGGATAAACCTAGAAAATGCAATGAACTTAGCAGGTACGGACATAGCTGGATTATGTGTCGTGTCTGCAATCATGAATGCGGAAAATCCAAAAAAAGCGTCTGAAAAATTATTAGAAATTTCAAAAAATATAATTAATGAAGATTAAATTTAATCTTCCATCTTTTTACTTTTTTTAAGTGCTTCTACAGCAGCCAAAGGTTTGCCTGCAAGCATACTGATACAAGCACCTCCACCGCTACTTACATGATCCATCTCATCAGCAAGACCGGCACCATTTGTAGCGGCTGCAATATGACCTCCTCCAATAACAGAAAATGCTTTTGAAGAAGCGATAGCATTGATTAAATCCTCAGTACCCATTGCAAAATCAGGGTTTTCAAATACTCCTGCAGGACCGTTTGCAAATACCATTTCAGCCTCCCTTATGATTTTTGCATATTCCCTGATTGTGTTGACTCCAATATCAAAAATTGAATTATTAGGAATTTCATCAATTCCCACATCAACTCTCTCCCCATCCTTTTCAATAGCTACGTCGCTAGGATATACAACCCTGTCATCACCATACTTGTCTAAAAGCTCTTTGGCCTTTTCAACCATGTCTGCATATCCTCTTGCTTCAATAAATGCCCTATTAACATCGTTGATATCATGACCTGCAGCCCATAAAACAATATTGGCTACAATACCTGTAGTAAGAACCTTGTCTGCAGTTCCATTGCCTAAAACGTTGCCCATAACATCAATGGAATCATCGGGCTTCATTCCACCAAGCAAGAAAATACAAGGATGTTCAACATTGTCCAAAGCATTTTGAATAACAGTCAATTCCTTCTCCATTACCCTACCTGCTGCAGACGGAGTATTGATTGTGAAACCAACAAGGGATGTTTGTGATCTGTGAGCTGCTGCAAATGCATCGTTGACGAACAAGTCAATGTAAGGAGTTAATTCACGAACAAGGATTGTTCTGGATTGCTCCTCTGGAGAACGTGAAAGGGATTCTTCAGAAAAGAAACGTGCATTTTCAAGCAAAAGAATATCTCCAGGATATAAATTAGCAATAGCTTCCTTTGCAGAGTTTGAGAATAAAGCATCAGTATATTGAACTTTCAAATTTAATATTTTAGACAATTCTTTAGCATGCTGATCCAAGGTGGTGAAATCGTTTTTACCAGGACGGCTTTGGTGAGCTAAAATAACAACTTTCGCTCCCTTTTTAGACAATTCCCTTATGGTTTCTGAATGCAATCTTAATCTGGTGTCATCTAAAATAAGACCGTTGTCCGGATCAACTGGAGAGTTAATATCAATTCTTACAAGTACGGTTTTATCCTCTATATTAAAATCATCAATAGTATTAAATTCCTTAGACATCTTCTCACTCGAGATTTATATTTTACTAACAAGATCAATTAAAGCTTCTTTTGGACTGTCTGCCTTAATAATTCCAGATGCAAGCAATACACCTTCAGCACCAAGTTCGATAGCTGCAGCCATATCCTCTCCGGTAGATATTCCAGCACCGCATAAAACTTTAATGTCTTTATTAATCGCTTTAACTTCTTTTACTGTATCTTCCACTACTTCAGGTTGTGCTTGTGAAACAGGAATTCCTGAACCTATGAGTTCAGGAGGTTCCACTGCCAAATAATCAGGAGCCAAAGTAGCCGCTGCCTTACTTGTATTAATATTGTTTGTACAGAGACAGGATAGAATACCTTTTTCCTTAGTTAATTCTATAACATTTTCGATATCCGCCAATTTCATTCTTTTTTCAGAATGGTTTATTAAACTTCCAGATGCACCCGCCTCGATTAAAGTTTCAATCAGATCATGTCCTGTATGGCCTCCAGGAGTTATGGCATCAATGTTCTGTGCAAAAATAGGTATGGAAGTTTCTTGTTTAATTCTATAAATGTCTGCAGCCTGAGGTGCGGCAACCATGTTAATACCGGTTTCTTCACCAGCTGATTCAAGGTCTTTTGCTAGGTTTAAAGCGTTTAAACCGCTAGACTCAATATAAGTTTTAAAATTTAAAATCACTATTGGAGTATTCAATTTAATTCCTCGAGATAAATTAATATGATTATATATTTATTAACGAAATCATTTAAATTTATAGGATGGTTTTTTCTCAAAATATTTAAATCAATGAAAATTCTTAAATAAATATTAATTATGTCATTAACTAAAGAACAACAGCAAAAATTGGAAAAGAGCGGTTACCGTTTTGTAGGCGAACATGGCCATGCAGCTGCAAAAATCTGCCACTGGACAAGACAGAGCATCTTGGACAGGGGAGTTTGTTATAAGGAAAAATTCTATGGCATTGAAAGTCACAGATGCCTTCAGATGTCCCCTTCAGTAAGCAGCTGTCAGCAGGAATGTGTATTCTGCTGGAGGGACTTGAGCTATACTGAAACTGATTGGATTGGGGAATATGATGATCCGAAAACAATAATAGATGGGGCGATCAAAGCCCAGAACAATCTTCTTTGCGGTTTTGGAGGCAATGATAAAGCCAACAAGGAAAAGTTGCTAGAATCAAAAACCCCTACAAATGCGGCCATTTCCCTTGCTGGAGAACCTATGATGTATCCGGAAATTGATGAACTGTTGGCCGAATTTAATAGGCGCAATTTTACCACTTTTGTTGTTAGCAACGGCCAGTGCGTGGACAAGTTAAAGAATCTTGAAGAGGACCCTTACCAGCTATACCTCTCCTTAGATGCACCTACAAAGAAATTATACAATCAGGTTTGCAATCCTAAGATAAACAACGGTTGGGAGAATTTAAATGAATCTCTTGAAACCTTATCAAGTTTTAACTCAAGAACATGCATAAGGACAACTGTGGTTAAGGGAAGAAACATGGAAAGTCCTGAAGAATATGCTGAACTTATCAAAAAGGCAGACCCTGACTTTGTTGAAATAAAGGCCTACATGTGTGTTGGCTCATCAAGGGAAAGGCTAACATTAGACAACATGCCAACATTTGATGAAGTGGCCAGATTTGCAGAAGAAATCGGCAAATACTGTGATAAAAAAATAGTGAACGATTCAGAAGTTAGCAGAGTCGTTTTATTGCAATGAACCATTTGGTGAACTTGCAATTTATTCTTTTTTTCTTTTAAAATTATTAATAAAAAACTTTAAATGAAAATTTAAAAAAAGAATTAGGTTAGAGATGTTATTCTTTAATAGCATCCCTAGCTATTTTAGACCCTATTTCAAATGCTTGCTCCATATCTTTTGGAAATTGGGTTTCACGAACTTCTGCCTTGTGTTTCTCATCAAATAAGTCAGATTTATACTTGGAATAATCTGAAAATTGATAGGTATCATAAGAGCATAAGTTGTAAGGCTTTGTAAAGGTCATTTCAAAGACCATTGTGTTATTATCAATAAAATGATTATAACCCATTGCATCAGCCAACTCTTCATTTACATTCATGGTATATATGAAAGCAGTAGGCATTCTTTTTGGAGCCAAACTATCGGTTTCCTTATCATAAACCAAAAATGGGAAGCATAATCTCTCTAAAAGACATCTCATATTTCCAGTAACATCACCAAAGTATACTGGAGAACCAAAAATAAGGCCATCGGCTTGAACTATTTTTTCTAAAATCGGCTTAAAATCATCCTTATAAACGCATTTCCCATAATGTTTTCCGTTTAATTTTTTACATGCAAAACAGCTTTTACATCCATTAAATGGAACTTCATAGAGATTAATATATTCAACTTCAGCATCAGGAATTACTTTCTTAACACCTTCAAGAGCCTTTTTAAGTAGCTGTGAAGTATTTCCATCATCACGTTTACTGCCATTAATGGCATAAAATTTCATAAAAATCACCAAAAAAATAAGAGAAAAAGAGGAAAGAATTTATTTTAAGCTGTTACATAATTCAACAGCCTTTTTAGCAGCTTCTTCCATAGACACTTCATAAGGAATTCCTGCTTCTTCTAAAAGTTTTTGACCTTCTTCCTCATTAGTTCCTGTTAATCTAATAACAATATCTACATTGCGTTTGGATTTTTCTAAAGCTTTTATTACTCCTCTTGCAACATCATCGGCTTTAGTAATACCACCTAAAACATTTAAAAATACTACTTTAACCGGATCATAGTTTAAAACAATGTTTAAAGCTTGCAAAATAGTTTGATCGGATGCTCCACCACCAATATCCAAAAATGTAGCAGGTTCTCCACCATTGAGTTTGATCATGTCCATTCCGGTAAGGGTCAATCCTGCACCATTTCCAATAACTGCAATATCACCATCAAGCTTTACAAAGTCCACTCCTTTTTTCTTATATTTTAAGAGTTCGACTAAGTCCTGATGTCTAAATAAAGCATCATTTTCGATTTCGAGTTTTGCATCAGCAGCTATTAGTCCGTCAGGAGTTAATACCAACGGATTGATTTCAGCGATTTCCGCATCGTATTTCTCGAATATGTTGTAAAGTTTCCAAATAACATCACCAATTGGTGAAATTAACTCAGAACTTACACCCATTTTACGAGCTATTTCACGAGCCTCATACGGTAAAAATTCAATTAAAGGATTAGGACGATATTTGATAATTTTTTCAGGATTGGTTTTAGCTAAATTTTCAATTTCGACCCCACCTTCAGCACTAGCCATGATTACAGGTCTTTTTGCGGCCCTATCAATGGAAACACTTATGAAAAATTCATTTAAGATGTCTGCTTTTTCTTCAATTAAAAGGTGAGCTACTTTTTCGCCCTTAATTGTCATTCCAAGAATTTCATCAGCTGCTTTATAAGCTTCACCCGGATCATCTGCAAATTTAACTCCACCTGCTTTTCCACGTCCTCCAACAAGAACTTGAGCTTTAATAGCTACTGGTTCATCCATTTCAGATACGATTGAGGTAGCCTCTTCTGGAGAATATGCAACATGTCCTTCCAAAATATTAATTCCTTCTTTTTTAAATATTTTCTTCCCTACATGTTCAAAAAACTTCATTATATTACCTCATCACACCAAATCATATCCTGCTTCAAATGCAGCAATGTTTTTATCTTCAGTTCCACGAGGAACACTGTCTAAAATTGCTTCTTTAGCTGCTTCAGGAGATATGATTTCGGTTATTTTTGTAATTGCTCCTACCATAACAATATTGGCTACGATTTTAAGACCAATATCATCTACTGCAGTTTTAGTTGCAGGAGCTTCATAAACTTTAATATTATGAGCGTCAATGTATTCGCGTACGTCTTCAACATCGGTTGTTCCAGGATCAACAATCAAAGTTCCGTTATCTTTTAAATCAACTATATATTTGATTAAAGCCTCATTTGACATTGCAACCAAGATATCTGGACTTTGTACTTTTGGATAATCGATTTTTTCGTCACTGATAACAACTTCACATTTGGAAGCTCCTCCACGAGCTTCAGGACCGTAAGATTGAGTTTGAACTGCTTCATTATCATCAAAAAGTGATGCTGCCTTACCAATGATAATACCAGCCATGATTACTCCTTGACCTCCAAATCCACCAATTCTAATTTCTTTTCTCATAATATCTCCCTCTTATAAATCATCCATATATGCAGAATAACGAAGGGTCTTTTCACCGAATTTTTCTTCGCTTAACTTTTGAATATTGTCAGTATATTCAGGTCTCTGTTTATCTGCAAATTCACCAACTACAATTTTACCTTCTAAGTCTTTTTCACGCATCCTATCAGCCTGGGATTTGAAGATTGTATTTATTTTCATATTAACCGCCATAGCTGTTGGAGTACGTGCTTTATTTTTACGGCCATAGTAAGTTGGACATTGTGATACAACTTCAACAAAACTAAAACCTGGATTTTTAAGGGCTTTTTTAATGGAACCTACCAAATTATCAACCTGGATTGTAGTCCATCTTGCAGAATAAGTTGCACCTGCAGCAGCTACAAGCTCTGCTAATTTAAATGGATAATCTTCAGTTCCATAAGGTGCTGTGGTTCCTACACTTCCTTTAGGGGAAGTTGGACTAATCTGACCACCAGTCATTCCATAAATATTATTGTTAATACAGATTACAGTTAAATTAATGTTTTTACGAGCCGCATGAATTAAATGATTTCCACCAATGGAAGCGGCATCCCCATCCCCGGTAAATACAACAATGTCCAAATCAGGATTGGAAACCTTTAGACCTGTTGCAAAGCTTAATGCTCTTCCGTGTGTGGTGTGCAATGAATCGCATTCCATATAACCAGGAATTCTTGAAGAACAACCAATACCTGAAACCATAGCTATATTGTCAAAATCCATTTCAGCCTTTTCCATACCTTTAAGGAATGCATTCATAATACTTCCATTCCCACAACCTGGACAAAAGATATGAGGAAGTCTGTCTTCTCTTAAATAAGGTATAAATTTATTAGGACTATTTTCCGCCATTTTAGTTTCCTCCTATTTCTTCAATTTTAGCTAATATTTCTTCAGGAGTAGGTAATAATCCTCCGATTATACCGATTAAATGAGTATTAGCATGACATTTAACAACTCTATCAACTTCATAATACATTTGACCCAAATTCATTTCAACAACAATAACGTCACTTGCATTTTTAGTTAATTCTGCAATTTGAGTGTCTGGGAACGGCCATGGAGTATTGATTTTAATATATCCAACCTTTTTGCCTTCTTCCTGTGCCTTTTTAACAGCAGTAATCATTGATCTTACTGGAGCACCATAAGACACCACAACAATATCCGCATCACCACAATCTTCAGATACGACTTCACAGATTTTATCCTTATTGTTTAAAATCTTATTACAAAGACGTTTTACGAGTCTTTCATGAGTTTCAGGGTCATTGGTATCCGGATATCCTCTTTCGTCATGAGTAAGACCGGTTACGTGAATGTCAAATCCTTGACCAAATGCAGGCATTGGTGTTGTACCGTCCTCAACATGCTTGTACGGCAAATAATCGTCAGACTTTTCAGGTTCTGTTCTTGGAACAATCTCAATATCATCCTCAACGATGATTTTTTCTCTCATGTGTCCTACAACTTCATCAGCCATTATGAAAACAGGAGTCCTATACTCTTCAGCCAAATTAAAAGCCTTTATTGTAAAATCAAAGTATTCCTGAACACTGGAAGGAGACAAAGCTATTGGTTCATAATCCCCATGAGAACCCCAGCGAGCTTGCATCATATCTCCTTGAGCGGCCATTGTAGGTTGACCTGTTGAAGGAGAACCTCTCTGAACATCAACAATAACGATTGGAGTTTCTGAGATAAATGCATAACCAATATTTTCCTGCATCAATGATAAACCTGGACCTGATGTAGCTGTCATTGATTTGCTTCCACCCCAGGAACCACCAATAATAGCTCCCGCAGAAGCAATCTCATCTTCCATTTGAATAAAGGAACCTCCAACTTTTGGAAGTTCACGAGCCAAAGTTTCAGCCACTTCAGTAGAAGGTGTAATTGGATAACCTGCAAATAATCTACAACCTGCTTTTAGAGCACCTTTTGCACATGCTTCATTTCCTTGAATAAAAAATTCTTCAGCCATAAACCACACCTCTAATCTTTTTTACCTGTTGAAAATTTTGGATTGAATTTGGTATCTTCTCCAACCCACCAATTTTTATTAACATTAACAGTAATAGCTTGATCTGGACAAACAACTTCACAGACTCCGCAATCAGTACATCTTTCTTCAAACTTCACATATGGAAGCAAAACACCTTTTTTATTAGCATCTGAAGATATTGCATAAACATTTTGATAACACATGTATACGCAAAGATGACAACCTTTACATAAATTTTCATCAATATAAATCATCCATAATCTCCTTAATAAATTATTGATTTATATATATGTTTTACAACATTTAAAAAGGTTATTAAAAACAGCCTTTTATAGATTGTTTAAATTTCAAGGAAAAAAAAGAAAGTGAAAAAAATCATTGATAAGACTTGTCAAAGCTATCATAAGCCACTTTCAAATTATGCTTGTGAGCATCGGAATTCTTGGCCAAATTATAGTAATCCACAATCGCTTCAGAAAGCAATCCTATTGTAACATCCTTTGGAACCGTATGTGAACATTCATAATATATTCCATCATACCTTGGAGGGAATCTGTCGTCAATGAACTGGTTTTTGATATCGTTTCTCAAATCCTCATCAATGAAGCGTTCCAACAGAGAAATAATATCATCTGCAAGAGTATTGCCCATGTAAGTGTACAGTTCCTTAATAGAACCGTCAGCACTGCATTCTTCCATGGCAATGTCATATGCTCCGTAATTTTGGAATCCGTGAAGAATGAACCTTCCTTCAACAGTGCTGGCACAGTATTCATTCATGATTTTGGTTAACGGATCCATCAGGAAAAACGCAACGAAACCTTCGATTGCCTGAGTTTTTTCAACATCCAACATATAACACAATGCTATTTCGAGAATTTCCGACACTAAATGATGTGTCAGTTCGTGAATCAGTGTAGCTATTTTTTGTGAAACCAAGAGCCTATCATCCAATTTGATAAAATTAGACATGTAAAAACCTGATTCTCCCCCCTTTGACTTGTAAGACCATGGAGCATAAGCATTTACGATTTTTGAAACCTTGTCAAATGTGGAATCGTCTTCATCAAACTTGACAAGAGATTCTCCCATCCGATATATCTCTTCAATTATCTCATCATACTCCTCTACAGTCAATACGGCAGATTTCAGTTTTTTCTCGTATTTTGGTGTCAGCAAATCGGCCAGGGAATTGATTGAGCCTTTGAATTGATTCATTATTTCCATACATGTCTCATAAAATTCTACATGCTCTTCCCCGTTTTTGCCTTTGTTAAACCATTCCCTAATTTCATTCTCACCGTGAAACTTGCCATGTTGTTTAATGGCCTGATTAAAAGAATGATACATTTCCAAATGATCAATAATGTTCTGTTTTGTTTCATTAATTGTGAATGGAGCGCATTTTTCATAGAACTCCACATATCTTTCCCCATTTTTGCCTTTTAGGAACCAGTCGATTATTTCTTCTGCCTTATATGGCAAATCTTCCGTATTTACTGCATTAATGAACAATTCGTCCCTGTTAAGTGCTTCGATTACCTTTGATTGAGTTATGTAAATCAAATATTCGTCATAAAACTCCTTGAACGGATAAATACCAAGTTTGCCCAGCTCAATCCATTGATTGACATTTTCATTCTCAGCATTGAAATCGAAACCTATTAAAGAGTAATTGGTATTTGAAATAAGCAGTTCTATTGTCCTGTTTACAAGAGCGGCTATATCCCCACTCTCAAATTCATCCATCGAATATAATTTTTCCATGAATTCCTTTGAATTTAATATTTCGGAGTCCTCAATTGCTTCAATTAATGTTTTGCCCTGCTCAACTGCTGCAAATATTGTTTCACAATCATCCTTTAATACGAATGGAGATATGTTATCGAAGAAATCCTTATATTGGGAGTCCCCTCCTCTTCCCAACCTATACCATATTTCAAAGTCTTTTGGATTGTATTTTAAAACGTGACTTTTGATTGCATCTCCAAATGAAGCTCCTGAGAGACAGCTGTTTAAAATGGCTTTCTGCATGTCCTGTTCTATAAAACTTTCAAAACCAGACCCATGGAGCGGCAAATAGTCGTTGAATTCCTGATTGGAAGATATTACGCTTGTTAAACTTAAGAGCTCTTCAATTGGAACTCCTTCGTTGATTGCTTCGCTGACCTTATTATAGTCCTGCTTTACAACAAAAGGCAATGCCTGCCTGTAAAATTCCACATGTTCCAGTTCCCCATTTCTTCCTTGCTCATACCATGAGATAATCTCTTCAGGAGTATTGTAGATGTCCTCACTTTCAATCAAATCTGAAAACTGTTTTCCTTCCTTAAGGCCAAAAACAATGGTCTCTTTCGAATGTTTCTCAACAAATGATTTTATTAATGGATATTCGTTTTCCTTGAATTCCCTCTTGCTTGAAAATATTTTTGATGAGTTTAAAGCAACATCCAAGTCAACACCATCATCCAATAATCCAAACAATAGTTTTTCATCATATCTTATGACATCCTGAAATGCATATTGCTTTATTGAATTATAAAACCAACTATATGCAGCATCGCCGTCACGGCCTTTTAGATACCATTCATTGATTTCTAAAGGATCGTTGAACAGTACGAAATTCTGCATGGTGTTTAGAAACTGTCCAGACTCTTTGACCGAATCTACGATTGTGGTCAAATCCTCAATCATCAAATCCTCACTAGCCAAGGTCTTCAATTGATTATAAAAATTAGCATAAAGTTCATTGCCTCTGCGACCCTTAACATACCATTGAACAACAATCTCCTTATCATCCCCTATAGCATCATGGAAAGATTTTCCTTCATCAAGATCATTGATTATCTTTTTTTGAAGTTCTAAAGCAGGATTTTTGGTATTTAATTTGTTTTTAATATTGTCCCAGAAACTAATTATTATCACCGCAAAGCATTTTACCTTAATTAAGTATTATATTATAACAACTTAATAATATTTGCTATATGAGCAAAATGTAAGCAAGGAAATTTTAATAATGTCATCCTCTTTCTAAATTATTGGAGTTTTATTTGAAAATACAATCCTCTAATTCCAATACATTTATTAATTGCTGACAATCTATTTTGCACAATTTAAATAGTTGTCTAAAAAAATAGACAACCTAATAAAAAACTACTTTTTATAAAATGGCCAAACTAATAATCATGAAAAAAGTAACAACACCTATA
Source organism: Methanobrevibacter sp. (assembly GCF_030539665.1). Taxonomy (NCBI): domain Archaea; kingdom Methanobacteriati; phylum Methanobacteriota; class Methanobacteria; order Methanobacteriales; family Methanobacteriaceae; genus Methanobrevibacter; species Methanobrevibacter sp. The sequence goes on along the minus strand of NZ_JAUNXR010000001.1, from coordinate 355,161 downwards.
GCCAGTGAGGAGCTAGCTAATTTAAATGTTGGAGATAAAATTCTAATAAGCGGAGAAATCTATACTGGACGTGATGCGGCATTGCCTCAGCTAGTTGAACTGATAAAGGAGAACGATGTGCCATTTGATTTGAATGGAATTGCAATAATGCATACTGCAGTTAGCGATGCAGGAATCGCTCCTACTACAAGCAACAAAGAGGAAATTGAAGGTACCATCCCCTTCCTCAGTGAGAATGGTGTTAAAATACATATCGGCAAGGGTTCCTTAAGCGATGAAACAAAGGAAGCTCTTTATAAAAACGGTTCTATTTTTGTAATAACTCCCCCAGTAGCTGCACTTTTAACAAGCAATGTTTTAGAAAAAGAATGTGTTTTATTTGAAAATGAGGGCATTGAAGCCATGTTCAGGTTAAAAGTGGAAAATATTCCAGGAATTGTGGCTGTTGCTAATAAAAAAAGTATTTAGAAGAAGAATTATTCTTCATCTTCTTCTGCGTCTTCTTCAGTAGTTTTTTTCTCGAAAGAGTCAACGAAGTTAACTTTTTCAAAGTCCATGTTATCCCAGATGTCTTTTGCTATTCTGAATCTTGCAAAGGTTACATCCATGTAGGATTTTTGATCGAATTTGGTAATTTCATCTAAAGTAATGTTTACAGTATCTCCGTCAATGTCGATTTCGGTTTTGTCGATGTCCATGTTTGGAGAACCGTAGTGAAGCTCAATCATGCTTTTGATTTTGTCTTCATCATCTTCAAGAATTTCAATTACTTCAATATCGTAAACTAAGTCTTTTCCTGCTAATTCATGGTTGAAGTCAACTTTTACTCTTCCACCGTTTACGGTCAATATTCTTCCAGTTCTGTCACCAGCGCTGATTGGCATACCTGGAACAGGAGTCATACCTTGTTTTTTGAATTCTCTCATTGGAATTAATTGGATTAATTCTGAGGATCTTTCACCAAATGCATCTTTACTTTCTACTTCGATGGTTTTGGTTTCTCCAGCTTCAAGTCCTTCGATTGATTCTTCAATAACAGGTAATAAATGGTTTCCACCTACAACAATTGGAATTGGTTTGTAGGTTCTGTCTTCCATGTAAATTTCAGCATCTTTAGCTACATCCTCATAAGTAGTGTCAAATACATCATCGGTTTCTTTAACTTTTCCAGTAAAATTTAATCTTACAAAATCACCGTTATTAATTGCCATAAATAATCTCTCCTTATAAATGTTAATAAAGTAAATTATGTTAATATTATAACAATTAGTAATTTTATTTTTAAACATTTATTAATGTTTTGTTTAATAGTATTAAAAACACTCACACCAGATATCCTCATCTATTTCCAATTCCCGATTAATGGTTTCTAAAATTTTTAATTCCTCATCACTCCAATCATCTTTTTTAAATTTCTTTACAAATTCCTTCCAACCTTTTTTGGTCAGCATTATTTCTCCAATTGCATCCTGATTGGAAAAATCGCAGCCATAATCTTCAAATAATTCGAAAATCTTTGGATGATGCCATACATTAAACAATGGATACCTATCCAAAATTCTCTCAAATATAATCTCATCGTCCTTAAATTTTACATTAACTTTTCTTAAGATATAAGCTCTGACACTCATAATAAATGATTATTTTTATTATTTTTATAAATTTTCTTTTAAATAATTCCAATTATTTAAAATAAGGTAAACTTTAGCTTGAATTTAAAAAATAACTGTTAATAGCAAAATTAAATTATGAAAATAGATTTCATATGCTCTCAGAAATTATATAAAAAAGATTTTTTATTAATATAATAATCATGTCAAGAACAGGAGTTGTCAATTTACCCCTTCACGGAGGCCACCCGCCAAAATGGCTATTTACAAGAATGGTGGATTTGTCAGGAGCCATAACTGAAGTTATTGTTGAGGAATACGGTCAGAAAGAATTCCTACATAGAATATCAAATCCCTATTGGTTCCAGGCATTTTCCTGCGTTTTAGGTTTTGATTGGCATTCATCAGGAACCACAACAACAACATTAGGTGCCTTAAAACATTCACTAGATAGTGAAAAGCACGGCATTTATTTAAGTGGAGGTAAGGGTGGAAAATCCAGAAAAACACCTGCAGGAATCAAACGTGCCGGAGAAATATTCGGATTTAAAGATTCAAAAATTGAAGAAATGGTGAATGCAAGCAAATTGACTGCCAAAATTGACAACTCCTGCATTCAAGATAGCTACACCCTATATCAACACAACTTCTTCGTAACAGAAAAAGGAGATTGGGCCGTGGTTCAGCAGGGATTGAACGCCGAAAATAAATATGCTCGCAGATATCATTGGATGAGCGACGGGTTTGATGAATTTTTAGAGGACCCGCATTCAGGAATTTCTTGCGATATGAAAAACAATAAAGCATTGAATATGGCAGATAAGGAAAGTAAAGAAGCTCAAAAAATAAGTGTTGACCTAATCAACGATAATCCCGCCCATTTAAGACAATTCTTTAAAAGAAAGGACAATCAAATGTTGTTAACCGATTTTACAATGCCGAAACACCACCCTGTGCTTGATAGTGATTTGTCAGATAAGGAATATGAAGTCTTAAGGGCAGCATGGGAAATACAGCCTGAAAACTATGAAGAGCTAATATTGCTTCAAGGAATAGGACCTAAAAAAATAAGAGCGCTGGCCCTAATCTCAGATTTGGTATATGGGGAGCCTGCAAGCTGGGAAGATCCGGTAAAATATAGCTTCACCCATGGAGGAAAAGACGGATTTCCATATCCAGTAGACAGGGAAGTCTATGACAATTCAATAAATACAATAAAGGAAGCTGTAGAAGAAGCCAAAATAAAAAAAGATGAAAAGTTAAAAGCCATTAAAAGACTTGAAGACTTTTTGAACTAGCTACTTCTTATTTTCATTATGGATATTTACATTCTTTCCATGAGCTGTTGGAATTACTTCAAATACGGGATCTTCAAATTCCAATTCAAACTCTTTTCCATCCATCAACAAATGTTGGAAAACACCTAATGAGGACACTTCAGAATGAGGCTGTGTAGTAACTGAAACGTTCCAATCGGCACTTTTATAAACATCGGTTGGAACTTTAGATCCCCCCACAACAATCAGAATATCCTCTCCAGATTCCCTGATTTCAGGAGCTGCCTCATGAGCCTGGGTACCGTACATTGTTAAATGAACTACCTTGCCACCATTGTCCTTCCAATCGTTGATGATTTTCTTGTGACTATCAGCATACTCAACTTCAAAATCACCACCCCAACGATTAACGATGTCACGAACATTATCCATGAGCTTATTGTCCCTTTCGCCAGCCAAATAGATCTTGCTTGCTCCAAATGCCCTTGCTGTTAAACATACATGAGTTGTAATACGTGTATCTCTTCTTAATCTATGATCCAATCTTAAAACATTTACATTCATAATAACCACTTAATAAAATAACATTATAATCATGAATAAAAGTGCCACAGCCCTTCCGATTTCATTTGATGTTCCTAAAACATCCCCATTAGCTACTCCAAAGTTTTTCTTAGCTATCAAACTTACTACTGCTCCGGCAAACATTGCACCAATAAGTCCAAATATCCCCACAATATTCCCCAATAGGAAGCATAAGACAGCTACAATAATTGTAGAGACCGCATAATTTACAATATTGGTTGACCTTATAAAGTATGACCCGATACCATCAATCGGTTTTGAGGTTAAAGCTGTTGTGAGAAGGGAAGTTTTTGCAACCATTTCACAGATTATGATTCCATTTATGAACCTATAATCAAGAACATTGCAAATGCCTGCAATTGTTATCAATGCAATAAGAATGGCAGCCATTATTCCTCCAGCACCAACCATTGAGTCCTTCATGACTGATATCTTCTTTTTAGCATCCCCATGAACCATCACTCCGTCAGCCATATCCATCACGCCATCAATATGGTTAAATCCGGTTATTAACATTAAGAATGCATAGGTTATGACAGCCACAAGCAATGGGTTGAAATGCAAAAAGTCCTGACAAATAAAAGCAACTCCTGCAGCCAACGCCCCAATGAAAAAATGGATAATTGGCCAAAACCAGGTCATTTTTGTCATGTATTCAATAGATGTGAAAACATTGATCGGCAGAATTGTTGAGAATGTTACAAGCCCTAAAATGGACTTGAATGGAGAGAATTTTTCATCCTTAAAATAATCATCTTCCATTTCTATTCCTCAAATATTTTTGACATGCACCCTGCAATAAGGCCTGCAAATATATCATCAACCATCGGCCCTAAACCTGAAATGATTCCCGGTTTTGCCTCATCATATCTTTTAAAATTGAATGTTGCCTTTGTTCCGGCAATCTGGTTTGAAATGGCAAGGCCCAATACCTCATCAGTGTAGAGATATGCTGGATCGTCACTTACATCAATTTCACGAATTCTTCCTTTGGACAAATCGTCTTCGGTCCTGATGGCCGCCATTAAAAGTGCAATTACATTAATGTCTGTTAAAGATTTGAGAATTTGCTTTTCAAGTTTTTCACGAAGCTCGTCTGTTTCTTCCACCCCTGCAAGAAGCGCCATTCCGGCATCAATCAAATCTCCGATTAAAATTCCTTCGGAAACCAAATAGTCAAGAATTCCAAAGTCCAATTCAATTTTTTTGAAGGCGTCTTCACATGCAATTTCAACCTTTTCCTTTATTGAAGTTATGAATTCATCAAGGTCAAAATCATCGTCATATTCGTTGTTGATGATATCCACGCTGTCTTCAAAAATGTTTTCCTGTTCAAAGCTATCTGGAGGAACGTTTGCAACAATGGCTAAAAAGTCATGATTGTTTAGAATGTTTGAAATATGGAATGGTAAACGTAAGCTATCGAAATAGCTTGTTTTAGCAACAATGGCTGCCTTATATATCTTCATGAGAATTTTTGGAGACAATATTTTATTGATATAAATGACGTTTCCAATGTTGATTTCAGCGTCGAAGAATCCCTTTTTGGAATTGGCCACCTTTAACATATCTGTAAAGTCTTCGATTTCCACATCATTTGAAACAAATGTGAATATTTCCACATCATCATAGATGTTTTCAAAATAATCGATTGAATCCGCGTTTTGTGCAATGTAGGATTCCTCATTTTCGTTGAAATCCTCTGCAGTTTCCGCTAAAGACTCAAAATCATAATCTCCTTTAATGATATCGATATTTTCAACAATATCAATACCGTCACTTACTAAAAAATCGCTGAATGTTAAAAAGAAATCAGGATTGTTGATGCAAACCCCATTTTCCTTTTCAACAATGTTTAATGTTGACTTACTCATAAAAAACCATTCCCTTAAAATTAATATGAATAATTCTATAATTCATCATATATAGAATTAATTAGGGAAAAATATTGGTTTTGAATAATTTAAAAAAAGAAAGATAAAATTTGAATTTATTTTATTCAAATAACCAGTCAACAGACAAATACCTGTCACCTGCATCTGCCAAAATAGCAATTATTCTTTTACCTTTGTTTTCAGGCCTTTTAGCTAGTTCTAATGCTGCCCAAGTAGCTGCACCAGAAGAGATTCCTGCAAAGATTCCTTCTTCTTTAGCCAATTTTAAGAAAGTTTCACCAGCATCCTCGTCTTTAACTGGAATGATTTCATCAATCAATTCTGTGTTAAGAACCGGAGGTACGAAACCTGCTCCGATACCTTGGATTTTATGAGGTCCTTTAACTCCTTTTCCTAATGTTTGAGAGGATTCCGGTTCGACAGCTACGATTTTGACATCCGGAATTTCTTCTTTCAATACTTCTGCAATTCCATTTAAGGTTCCGCCAGTACCTACCGCACTTACAATAATGTCAACATCCCCTTCAGTGTCCCTGAGAATTTCCTGTGCAGTGGTTTCCCTATGAATTTTAGGGTTTGCCGGATTTTCAAATTGCTGCAATATGATTGAATTTTCGATTTCGGATTCAAGTTCTTTTGCCTTGGCAATTGCTCCACCCATTCCTTCAGAACCTGGAGTCAAAACTATTTCTGCACCAAAAATTCCTAAAAGTTTTCTTCTTTCGATAGACATTGTTTCAGGCATGGTTAAAATCAATTTATAACCTTTTGCAGCTGTAACAAAACCTAATCCAATACCTGTGTTTCCGCTTGTTGGTTCGATGATTACAGTATCCTTATCAATCAATCCTTTTTCTTCTGCATCTTCAATTAAAGAAACACCAACACGATCCTTTACACTGTTTGTTGGATTGAATGATTCTAATTTTACATCGACTTCCGCATCTAATCCTTCAGTTAAATTGTTTAACCTTACAATAGGAGTGTTTCCTATGGCTTCAGTTATGTCATTTAAAATACCTCTTTTTAATTCTGGAATATTAACCATATAATTCACCTTTTAAAATACCAATAATATAACAATTGTAATAATAACAATAGTTATATTGACTTATTTCATTTATAAATCTTTCTATTAAAAGAAAATTTGAAATTAAAAAATAGCTAAATTTGCCTTCTAATCATCGGAAGAATATCCATAAATGAATTTAATGCGGAATCATAGCTCTCAAAATTTCTACCAACTATCAAACCGTTTTCATAAACATCAATATTTTCATCATCAATGAATGTTTTTTCAAGATCAATCCCATAAGGCAGCATATAGCTGAATTCATTGTTTGAAAATTCAATATGAATATCCTCATCGGATTCAATTTCTGTTAAATTCAATAAGACCTTTTCATATCCTTTGCCTTTCAAATAAGTGGTTATTAAACCTAATTTATCATTATCTATTAAATTTTCAATTGAATCCACTTCAACGGTTGCTGTGGATGAATTTTCACGAACCTTAACAATCTTACAGTCAGAATTATTATAAACGAACTCCTCCGAATCGGAAATTCTTTCATATGCATCTTTTGTAAATCTATCATCAAATGGAATCCTGGTAGCCAAACAAGTTGTAGAGCTGGAATAAGGAATGTTATTCCTATTCAAATATTCATGTATTTCTTTTGAAGTTAATCTTGCTTTAACAAATGGACTTAAAACATCATTTTCATAATTTATTAAAATTCCAGGACGGTCAATTACCAAATCAGAAATATTGGTTCCATCTACAATTGTTGAGAATCCATTATCATTAGCAACGGAAAAAATATGCCTGTACATCTCTTTTCTGCATAAAAAACATCTGTCATGGTTATTGGATATTATATCCTCATGATTATAAAAATCCTCAAAAATAATTTCCTGAGGAATATTTAAACTCCGGCAAAATTTCTCAGTATTTTCAATGAAAGAAGGAGGTAAAATATTATTATCAATAGTAATGGCCAAAACTCTTTTACACACGTCTTTTGCCAAATAAGCCATTAACGTACTGTCTGCTCCTCCCGAAAAGGCAATAGCAACTTCCTTATCCTTAAGTATTTCTTTTACTTCATCGATTTTGTTTTCAATAATCATCAAATAACCACATTTAATTTTTATTTTTTTAAAGATTATATCTTTTGCCAATTATCCATAACCCTTTCTATGTTGAAAATGAATTATTCACACTTTATGCTCCCAGACAAACATTACAAAAAAACTAATAACATTAAAAACAAAAATTCATGCAAATATATAAAAAAATGGAAAGTTGTTATTATGACACTCATTATTGACCCTCAAACAAGCGGAATAGCTGGAAACATGATAATTGGAGCTCTTATCGACCTGGGAGCAGATGAAAATTACATAAAGGAAATTATGGAAAAGTCAGCTAATGAATTTGGAGAGGTTAAAGTTTCATTTGAAAAAATAAACAAAAAAGGAATTGCGTCTACCTACTGCAATGTGGAAATCATTGACAAGGGAGACGTGATGCACTTCGACGAGTTTATAGCAAAAATACAGACATTGGATTTAGATGAGCAAATAAAGGAGACATCCATAAGCATATTTACAAGAATAGCTAAGGCAGAAGCCAAAGTTCATGGAAGCAGTCTGGAAAAGGTCCATTTCCATGAAGTGGGTCAAAGCGATGCGGTAGCAGATGTAATCGGTGCTGTAAGTGCATACTATTCCCTAAAATTAAATGAGGATAAAATAATAGGACTTCCAATATCTGTAGGTGGTGGGAGAGTGAAAACTGCCCATGGAATACTTCCTGTTCCTGCACCTGCAGTAGTGGAGATACTTAAGGAAGGAAAATGTGTTGGAGGGCCTGTTGACAGTGAACTTGCAACACCAACAGGCTGTGCAATCTATATGGAACTTGTAGATGAAATTAGAGATTTCATTCCTCAAATAACTCCTTTAAAGATAGGATATGGAGCTGGAAAAAAGGAGTTTGATTTTCCGAACGTCTTAAGAGTAATACAAAGTGAAAAAGTTACTAACAGCGATGAAATCAATGTGATTGAGACAAATATCGATCATTTAACAGGTGAAGAGCTCGGATATCTTTTTGACCTGCTTTTGGAAAAAGGCGCAAGAGACGTTTCACTAGTCCCCATTCTGATGAAAAAAAATCGTCCGGGGCATATCTTAAAAGTAATAGCCAAAAAGGAATCAACAGAACAATTAATAGACATTATTTTTAGGGAAGTCGGAACATTGGGAATTAGAATAGTCCCAAATCTCCATAGAGGCCTTGCAAAAAGAGAGTTTATTAAAAAAGAAGTTGAAATTGACGATGAAATCTTTGAAGTGACATACAAAGTGGGCTATGTGAATGGAAATGTTATTTCCAGTAGAATAGAGTTTGAGGACGCTAAAAAAATAGCCCTCCAAACCGGAATCCCATTGAAAGACATTATAAACAGAATAGGTGAATTAGATGAGTAAAAAAGCAATATCTGTCCTTTCCGGAGGATTGGATTCAACAGTGGCCACATCAGTTTATGCAAAGGATTACGATATTCATGCAATAACATTCGACTATGGTCAAAGAAGCGTAGATAGAGAAATAAAAGCTGCAAAAGAGATTTGTGAGAAAATGGGCTTTGAACATACCATAATTGATTTGAAATGGTTAGGTGAAATCAGCAATTCCTCACTTACAAGTGACAACGAAGTTCCTGAGCTTAATGAAGATGAGCTGGATGATTTGGAAATCTGTTCACAGACTGCAAGCAGCGTTTGGGTTCCTGCAAGAAACACAGTTTTCACCGCTATTGCAACAGCTCTTGCAGAAAGCATCGGCGCAGAAATTATCATTGTAGGATGGGATAAGGAAGAAGCAGCCACATTTCCAGACAATTCAAAGGAATTCCTAGAAGCTTTCAATAAACTGATTCAGATTGGATCACCAGACAATATTGAGGTGAAGGCCCCTGCAATCGATTTGGACAAGGACGAGATTGTGGAATTAGGCGAATCTGTGAATGCGCCAATGAAATTGAGCTATTCATGCTATATGGGGGAAGAAAACCATTGTGGTGTCTGTGAATCTTGCATGAGACGTAAAAGAGCATTTAAACAAGCAGGAATTAAAGATGAAACAATATACAATAGCTAAATTACTTAATGAAGCGATAAAATACAATTACGGAGACAAGAGGCGCATTGCCCATCTAATAAAGGTCCATGACTATGCAAGAACAATAGGCATTTTAGAAAAAATCGATCCACAAGACCTGTTTGTCCTTGAAAGTGCTGCAATTCTTCATGACATCGGAATCAAGGTTTGCGAAGAGAAATATGAGTCATGCGGAGGAAAGCTTCAGGAAAGGGAAGGGCCGAAAGTTGCCCTAGAAATACTTAAAAAATTGGATTATGATGTGTCAGATATAGATAGAATACTTTTTTTAATAGCACATCATCACACATATAATGAAATTGATGGAATCTACTATCAGATTCTTATAGAAGCAGATTTTCTAGTCAATTTAGAAGAAGAAAATTCACAAATAAAGACCATTGAAAATGTTTATAAAAAAATCTTCAAAACAAGTAGCGGAAAGGAAATCTGTAAAAATTTATTTGATTTAAAAATGAGAGGTTAAATGGTTATTTATTCAATAACCATTAAAATATCGCCTGCGCTTACAGCGTCACCAGGTTCTACGAAAATGTCCTTAACAATACCGTCAACTTCTGACTGTATATCGTTTTCCATTTTCATAGCTTCAATAACGGCAATGGTTGAACCTTCAGTGACCCTATCTCCTACGTTTACATTGAGTTTGATAACCATTCCTTGCATTGAGGAGTAGATTCCGCCTTCTACAGGTTCAAATGTCTTGTCGCCTGTTTCTTCAATTTCTAAAAATCCTGTAGGCATTATTTTTACTTCGAAAACGTCACCATCGACTTCGACATTATATTGTGTTGGAATGGCTATTTCGTTTCCTTCTTCTGGAAGAGATACGGATTTAAGCTCTTCTTCTGTAGCTTCCCCTTTCAAGAATTTAGGAGCGATAGCTGGATATAATGCATAAGTCAATACGTCTTCATCGGATTTAATAAATCCTGCATCAGTACCTTCAGACTTGTACTTGTCGAATTCAGGTTCGAGCAAATCTGCAGGCCTGCATGTAATAACTTCCTCATCACCGATTATTTTCTCAGCTATTTCCTTGTTAACCTCTGCAGGAGGTTTTCCGTAATTACCTTTCATATATTCTTTAACTTCGTTGGATACGGTTTTGTACCTTTCCCCACCAAGAACGTTCATTACTGCTTGAATTCCAACAATCTGACTGGTTGGAGTTACAAGAGGAGGATATCCCATATCTTCCCTTACACGAGGCATTTCTTCCAATACGTCGTTGTAACGATCAAGAGCATTTTGTTCCTTAAGTTGTGAAATTAAGTTGGAAAGCATTCCACCTGGAATTTGATATAATAAAACATCAGTATCGATTTTTTCAGATATAGGATCAAGCAAAGCCAAGTATTTTTCCTTGATTTGTTCGAAATACTTTTTAATATGGTTTAAAAGGTTTAAGTCAAGACCAGTGTCATATGGAGTTCCCTGAAGTGCAGCAACCATACTTTCAGTTGGTGGTTGGCTTGTTCCCCATGAAAGTGGAGAAATTGCAGTGTCCAAAATATCTACGCCCGCTTCACAAGCAGCATAGTAACTTATAGGAGTTATTCCACTGGTACAATGACAATGTAAATCTACAAGCAAATCTGTTTCCTCTTTTAATCTGGATACCAAATCATAAGCATCTGAAGGTTTTAATAATCCTGCCATGTCCTTGATAGCTACTGAATCACAATCCAATGCTTCAAGTTCTTTTGCAAGTTCAACAAAATCATCCAAACTGTGTACAGGACTAATAGTATAACTTATTGTTCCTTGAACTTGTGCCCCTTGTTCCTTAGCAGCCTTGATAGTTGTTTCCATATTACGTATATCATTTAAAGCATCAAAGACCCTAAATATGTCTACACCGTTTTCATAGGATTTTTCAACGAATTTAGTTACGATGTCGTCAGGATAATGTTTATATCCCACTAAATTTTGACCTCTTAAAAGCATTTGAATTGGAGTCTTAGTAATTTCTGATTTTAATTGCCTTAACCTTTCCCAAGGATCCTCATTTAAATATCTAATACATGTATCAAAAGTAGCTCCACCCCATGCTTCAATTGAGTAGTAACCTACTTTATCTAATTCTTCAGCTACTGGAACCATATCTCTTGTTCTCATTCTTGTAGCTAAGAGAGATTGATGTGCGTCCCTAAGGGCTGTTTCTGTAAATCTCACTTTTTTCATAAAAAAATACACCTCTCATTAGGTTTATTAAAAAGTATAAATAAATTATAAAAATTCTTAATCAACTATAATATATGTCAGTTAGTATTAAAATATTTTACCTAAAAAACCGAATATATTATCTTTCCAATTCCCCTCTAATGAATTTTTCAACATTCTCATAAGCTTCGTCATCACTGAACTGAACCGGAGGATGTTTCATTGTATATGAAGAGATAGATGTCAATTGACCACCAATGCCCCTCTCAAGTCCCAACTTACAACATCTTATAGCATCAATAACGCATCCTGCAGAGTTTGGAGAATCTTCAACGCTTAACCTAAGCTCTATATTCATTGGAACGTCACCAAATGTACGGCCTTCCATTCTCAGGAAACATAGCTTGTTGTCATCTTGCCATGGAACATAGTCACTTGGACCAATATGAATGTTCCTGTCGTCCATCCTTTCCCCTACAACAGCCTGAACAGCTTCTGTTTTTGACTCTTTTTTAGAATCAAGCCTATCCCTGTTAAGCATGTTTAAAAAGTCGGTATTTCCTCCTGTATTGATTTGGTATGTTCTATCCAACTTAACTCCCCTATCCTTAAAGAGGTTAGCTAAAGTTCTATGAGTAATTGTAGCTCCTATCTGTGCTTTAATATCATCACCAACAATAGGAATTCCTTTTTCTTTAAATTTAGCACTCCATACAGGATCGCTTACAATAAAAACAGGCATACAATTTATATAAGCAATTCCAGCATCCAAAGCGCATTGAGCATAAAATCTGGCCGCCCTTTCAGAACCTACAGGCAAATAGCTAACCAAGATTTCAGCACCGCTTTCCTTAAGTTCCTTGACAATATCGACAGGATCATTGTCACTTACAACAAAAGTGTATTCGTCATCATAATCAGACATGTGATCGGCAACGCCATCCAAAACATGCCCCATCTTAACTTCAGTTTCATATTTTGGAATATCCTCTTGAAAAACTGTAGTACAGTTAGGCTTAGCGAATATTGCCTCATCTACGGTTTTGCCCACTTTCCTTTCATCAACATCAAAAGCAGCTACAACTTCAATATCGCTAGGAGAATATCCCCCAATATCCCAATGCATCAATCCAATTGCCTCTTCCGGCTTTTTTCCATCATAATAATGAATTCCTTGAATTAATGAACTTGCACAGTTACCAATCCCAACAATTGCTATTTTTATTTTCTCCAAATTAACACCCACTAGTAAAACTAATTATCTAAATAACATTTATAATATCTTTGAATTACTTAATAAAATTATCTTAAATTATATAATATTAAAAAAACAATATATTGTTATCTGAAAATAAATGAGGAACATCCTATGAACCCATATATAAAAATTATAAGGCCAGGAAATGTGCTTATGGCACTAATAACAATAGTTTTGGTTGCTTTGATTGATTTGGATTTTAGCTTACCGGTAATTTTAGCTATAATTGTAGTATTCTTTGCAATCAGTGCCGGGAATGTTATAAACGATTATTATGACTACAATATTGATTTAATAAATCGTCCAGACAGAGTGCTGCCGTCAGGACAGATTTCACTTAAAGCCGGAAGAAATTACGCATATCTGTTATTTGCAGGAGCAATCATAACTGAAATAATCAGCTATATCCTTACAAGAAACCTAATCCCACTTATAATTGTAATATTCGCAATCATAGTTCTTTATTTATATGCTTGGAAATTTAAAACAACCCCCTTACTTGGAAACTTCGTTGTAGGGTTTATAACCGGGTTAAGTTTCGTCTTTGGAGGATATACAATAAACAATCCCCACATAATAATGATTTCATATTATCTTGGATTTTTCGCATGTGCAATGACACTGGCACGTGAGATTACAAAGGACATCGAAGATATGGAAGGAGATAAAAAAGAAGGTGCAAAAACATTCCCAATATTGTTCTGTGAAAAACCATCAGCAATACTTACAGCCATTTTAATTATAATAACCTGCGCCCTCTGTCCAATACTCTACATAAACCACATATTTAATGCATTGTACCTTGTAATAATCACAATTGCAGTCATAATCTTTTTATATTCTGCTGTTTTGATTTTGAAAAGCCAGACACCTGAAAACTGCCATAAGGTGTCAAAATACCTAAAGATAGGAATGCTAATTGCCTTTGTGTCCTTCGTATTCGGATCATATTTATAAAAATTTAATTAACATAACCAACTAAAATAACATTAATGATTTTAAAAGAATTAAACCTAGGAAAAAGAGACAAACAATATTTGGGGCTCATAATAGCTATAAGTTCCATATTAACTCTTTACTATCTTATTTTTTCAATGAACATCGGTATTTTTTGTTCTGATGTGTATGTTTATTTGGTCAATGCCCTGTTCTATGCAGGGAAAAACGTAAATGCAAACAAAGACATGTGGCTGACCCCATTGACCTGCATTTTAACATCGTTCCTTTTTGACGTTGGGCTTAAGAATCAAGTAAGCATATTTATCGTAACAGGAATTTTAGCAATAATTGGAAATGTAGGGCTTTATCTCCTTTTCAGACTAAAATTCAATAAAGTGTTGAGCTTTTTAGGAGTTGTAATCTATTCAACATTCTCCCTAAATTTGATTTGGCTAGCTAACGGCTCATTGGACATTCCTGCAGTAAGCCTGACCATTTGGACTGTCCTATTTGGAATAATAGCAATCGATAAAAATCCAAAATACTATCTTTGGACAATAGTAATGTTCCTGCTAGCATTCCTTGTAAGATATACCGTGGTTTTGATATTGCCTGTATTGCTCCTTTATTTCATCTATAGAAAGAAATACGAGGCTCCTTGGAATGAACTAAAATATTTGGTGATTCCAGTTGTTTCAATAGGAATAATGTCTGCAGTTGTAATGGCCATCATTTTCATTAAAACCGGAGAGCTTACCATGCTTACGACCGGATTGGGTTTTCTTGGTGGAGAGCAAGGAAGCAAAGCAAATCCTGCATACAATCTCAATGTCTTCTATTATATTGCAAACTTCTTCAATTTCCTCGGAAGTTCAAACGTCACATTTTTCGATGTGGAATTCTTTAAAGGAAATCCCCAATTGAACAATCCCACCATAATTTCAATAGCTTATGGAATAATCCTAATAGTTGGAGGCCTGATTGCCTTAAAAGACAACATTAAAGGAAAATTTTCAAAGAAATATCTTGTTGGGACAATCGTTTGTGGAATTATAACATTCATCTTCTTTATGAAATTGGAAACATCACTGACAATTTTCTTCACATTCATAACAATGATATTCGCCCGCAAAATATTCAGAAGTTCAAAATATGACCTAAGTTTAATGCTTTTATCCTGGCTATTGATAAACCTGCTGTTCTTCAGCATAATCAACTTTAAAGTCAACAGATATTTTATCCCATGCCTTCCCACAGTTGCATATTTCATAGTTTATGGAATTTATAAAATACAGGAAAAAGTTAAAATCAACAAATTCATAATCCCTATAGTTTTAACTGTTATTTTGCTGTTTTCAGCGTTCACATTCACATTGGGTGTTGAAGAAACTGATGTGTTTAAAGCTCCTCAGGAGATGGGGGATTATATTGTACAGGAACTGCCTGACTATAAAGATAAGAATGTAGCGTCAAACACCATCAGACCATACAAGTGGTATCTGGAGCAAAGAATATTCGCCATTAAAAACAGTGATCTGGACAGGCTGGAAGAGTTCAACATTACATATTACATAAGTAACAACAAGCTTGACAATCTTGAAAATTACAGTGAAATAAAAAACATTGATGGGGTTTATTTATATAAGAAAAATCCGTCATGATAAAATAAAAACATATATAATTAAAAAAAATAGATAAAATATTATACATAAAATAAAATGAGGATATTATGAAAGTTGTATGTTGTAAGAAATGTGGTGCTAAATATCAGCTTGATGACAATGATGACATTAGCGCCTTTGAATGTACTTCTTGCACAGGAGAATTAGAATTGTGTGAAGGTTCTATTTCAAATGAAAACGACAATTACATTCCAAATAATTCAAACATAACTTACTGTGTTGATTGCGGGTTAAAATATGCCCTCAACCCATCAGACAACATTTTAGACTATGAATGTGAAAGTTGCGGTGGATCTCTAAGATATGTTGATGAAGAAATGAATGAAGACATTGATAAAATCGTGAAAGAAAGAGAAAATCAATTAACTCAAAATAGAATCATTTCCAATATTCAGAACAATCCTAATGCAAGTGAAGATACCCAAACAACAACAAAAAGTCCAATAAATTCCGTGAAATCATTCTCAAGCAGATTTGAAAACTTATTTTCAGAAAAAGGCTTACATAGCATAGCCAATGAAGAGCAAATGCTTGTTGCTGAAGAATCTAAAAAAGAGGACGTTGTCAAAAAAACTGCAAGAACAAAAATTCCAAACGCTACACGCCGTAGATTTGAAAAAGAATTTTTAGTTCCTAAAACCAACGACTATAACGTTTTAAAAGAATTCCTCAAAGACGAATTTTTCAAAGGGGTTTCCCAGTATTATGGAATTGACGACTATGATTCAGTTCCAAACGGATCATACAGATCATATTCAAGCAAATCCCTTTATGACAAAAAAGAAAAGCAAATAGCATTTGACAATAGCATAAAATCTGAAAACGAAAGTCTAAAAAGCCCTAAAAATCTTGCAATAATTATTGGGGCAACCATATTTATATTAAGTATTGGAGAAATACTTCTCATAAATAGTGGAATTGGAATTTTTGCATTATTTGTTGGAGTAATACTCATCTGTTATGGATTATACCGTAAAAAAGATGAAGTTGAAGTTAAAAAAAGAAGTAAAATCGTTAGAGAACACTTATTAACTCTTCCAGAAGAATACTATGTATTCTATGATGTAAAAATACCTGGATCCAACAAAGGAATAAATCATTTAGTTATAGGGCCTAGTGGAATCTATGAAATTCTTTCACAAAAATACAACCCAAAAAACAATGCGGCTATAGAAAAAGCTCCAAATGAAGAGGTTGAAAAAGAAGAAAGAATTGAAGAAATCATACGTCCAAATAACATGAGATTATTCAGATACACTACAAAACAAACAAAATTCCCACAAGACAACAAAATCAAGCAAGAATCATTGAGACTTGGTGAAAACCTGATTAATTTCTTAAGTGACAATGAAATAAGAAATTGTTTTGTAGAACCTCTTGTAGGATTTGTAAATGAGAATGTAGTGGTCATAAATATGCCTTTAACTGATGAAGACCTATTTATAGACGAATTATTACATAAAATCGAATATGGTTCAGTAAAATTAGATTCAGAGACAATTGATAAATGTGCAGTATTGCTTAGTAAATATGCTGCAGATTGTTCAAACGAATCTTAATTTTTCTATTTTTTTATTTTAAAATTTAAAGCTTAAAAAAAAAGTTATAAGAAGATATAAATCCTCTTAAAAGTCAAAATCATCACTATTTTCTTTTACAACAGACAATATGTTGTTGAATCCATTTTTCAAATCAACATCTAGCATTTTCTTATTCATAGAGGTTCTTAACTCAAAATTATCTTCCAAATAAGAAAACTTGTCGCGAATATCCTCTAAGGTCACATCATCCGCAAGACCCATATTTATAAAGCCGTTTTTATCATTTGCAAATGAATTGGTTAATTGCCTGTTATCCTCACAAATAACGATGCATGGAACACCAATATGGCAAATCTCATACATTGCTCTTCCTGCAGAAGTGATGACAATATCTGCTTTATGAATCAATTCACTCATACTTCTAACATCCTCATAAATGGCTACGTTATTGAATATTTCATATTTTTCTTCAAACTCTTTTTTATTAGGATAACCTACACCCAATAAAACATCAACAGAACCTGAATAACCTGAAGATAAAATGGCCTGCATTGCCTTTTCAGTGAGATTATGAGGGTCATTACCTAAAAACATAATGAGAACCCTGTTTACATTTTCCTTGATTTCCTTAGTTGGTTGGAAATAGAACTCATCATCCAAAATGTAATATTCATGGCCAGTATAAACGTTTGGAAGATCCAATCCATAATCGGATAAAGAATTGAAAACAAGATTTGCATATTCGACTCCAGGACCCAAATCTTCAAAATTAATAACAAAATAGCCACTTTCCCTTAATTTTGAAATATATTCTGATTTTGTATCTAAGATATCATTAATTACAAAATCCGGGTTCAACTTGTCAATAACATCAAAAATTTCATCGGAATCGTCATAGGTTACAATAGGATAGTTGTTTTCTTTAATGGCTTCGATTCCCATAGGATAATTAACATTTGATACAAAAATAACATCGTGGACAACTAATTTTGAAGCGATTGCAAGAGATCGCCTAATATGATTCAAACCTATTTCATCAAAAGCATTTACGACAATGACAACTCTTTTCTTATTATAATACTTTTCAGCCAACCACAAATCTTCAAATGTATCAACAACAATACTCTCCTTTTTGGACAATTCAACAAGATCTATATTGAGACCTAAAACTGATTCCCCATTTACAAAATGTCTGCGGGTAGCCAATATTGTTCCGGTTTCAATATATTGTGGAGGCAATCTATTAACGTCATCCCTATTAGAATAGATAGGGAAAAACCTCTTGTTTTCAGCGTCGAATCCCCATCTCAAATGCCTGTCTTCCTTAACTGAAATTATACTGTCGATGTTTGGATTATCGAATTTTTCAATGATCACGTTAAGGGAATTTACACTTAAAAGAGGAGCGTTTGGCTGAACAATAAGTATGATATCATATTCATCAAAAGCAGCTTTTTCTCTTTGAATCATTGCTTCCAAAATCTGAGATTCGAATGAAGCCTCTTCTTCTCCTGATGAGCCTCTAAATGGAGTCACACCATATAATTCAGAAATTCTTGCAATATCTACATCTTCCGTTAGCACAACAATATCATCCACATACTCCGATTCCTTCAAGGTATCAATAGTATGGGCAATAAGTGGTTTTTCTCCCAATAAACGAGTATTTTTACGAGGAATCTTTTCCTCACCACTCATTGCGGGAATGACTGCTAAAATTTTATTATTATTAAACATACTATCCCACGAATATAACAAATAATATTAATTAACATTAATATATATTAGACTAATATAATATTAGCTTTACTAAAATACTCTGGTGTTTAATAATGAAAAATCTTTCAAAAACCCTAATAAAAAAAATAAACGAAATAAAAACTCCCGTAAAAATAATGCATGTTTGTGGTTCCCATGAACATACAATAATGGAAAACGGAATAAGAACACTGCTTCCTGAAGAAGTGGAAATTGTTGCAGGGCCAGGATGTCCTGTTTGTGTTGTTCCTTCACGTGAAATCGATGAAGCACTTGAATTAATTGATAAAGGAGTTACAGTAACAACATTTGGAGATATGCTTAGAGTACCGGGGTCAAATGGATCATTAGCTGAAGCAAAAGCTGAAGGTGGAGATGTTAGGGTAGTATATGGAATTAATAAAGCTATTGAAATAGCTGAAAAAGAGGATAACGATGTTGTTTTTATTGCTGCAGGATTCGAAACAACAGCACCGACAACAGCGGCAGAACTATTAGCTACACCTCCTGAAAACTTTTCAGTACTTTCCTGCCATAGGCTAATACCTCCAGCAATTGATTATCTGATAAATTCCGGACAGACAAATGTAAACGCTTTGATTGAACCTGGCCATGTTTGTACAATTATTGGAACCAAACCATTTGATTATTTCTCAACCGAATATAAAATACCACAATCTGTAGCTGGTTTTAACCCATTAGATATTTTAATGTCAGTTTACATGATTTTAAGACAGATAAAAAATGATTCCCCAAAAATGGAAAATGAATACAATCGTGCAGTTCGTGAAGAAGGTAATGAAATTGCACAGGAAATGATGGAACAGGTATTTAATGTGGAAAGCAGAGAATGGAGAGGATTCCCACAAATTCCAAATTCTGTCCTTGAGATAAAAGACGAATTTTCAGAATTTAATGCACGGGAAAAATATGATATTGAAGTGAAAGAAGTTACAGAAGCTCCAAAAGGATGCATTTGCGGCCCTATTCTAAGAGGAATGGCAAGACCGGAAGATTGTAAACTATTTGGAAAAACATGCAACCCTCTTCATCCAATAGGAGCATGTATGGTAAGTAAAGAAGGAACATGTAACATAGCACACAGATATGCAAAAAGGTGATAGATATGAAAATTGAAGCAATCGCAGTAGATATAGACGGAACAATAACAGACTCAAAAAGAAGACTTTGCAATTCAGCCATGCAAGCCATTAGAAAAGCTGAAGAGATTGGAGTGCCAACAATAATAGTTACCGGCAATTTGGTAACTTTCGGATATGCAACAGCCACCCTTATAGGAGCTACAGGAGGGGTTGTTTGTGAAAACGGAGGAGTCATATTCAAAGAAGGCCTTAACGATACAAGAGTCCAAATCTTAACAGAGAAAACATATGTAAATAAAGCTAACGAATATTTGCTTGAAAAAATACCAAAACTTGCAAAAATCAGTGCACAGGATAATGATTATCGTGAAACAGAAGTGGCTTACTACAAATTTATGGAAAAAGAAGACTTAGAAAAAGCATTGATTGGATTTGAAGATGCTGACAAAGTAGAAATTTATGATAGTGGATTTGCACTTCACCTAACCGACAAAAGAGTAAGCAAAGGATCATCCCTCAAGATCTTATGTGAACAGACAGGCATAAACATTGACAATGTTATGGCAATGGGAGACAGTCAAAACGATATTGACTTTTTAAAATATGCAGGCCTTAAAGTTGCAGTTGCAAACGCCGATGAAGGGCTTAAGGAAGAAAGTGATTATGTTTGTGAAAAACCATATGGTGACGGTGTAGCAGAAGCTATTGAAAAATTCGTGCTCGGAGATGAATAATTTATGTTAATCGATAAAGGTGACGATGTAGTAAATGAGGTCTCAAAAATAGCTGAAGAATATGAGATATACATGGTTCAGGGAAAAGAGATTGAACTTGAATCCGAAAAGAACAGACTTAATTTTGCAAAAGAAGAGATAAGTGAAGGTATTGGAATCAGAGTAATAAAAGACAACAAAGTGGGATTTGCATTCACTTCAGACTTCTCAAAAATTAAGGAAACTGCAGAACAAGCTTTATCAAACACTAAATTAAATAAAGAAGACAAAAACATTAAGTTTGCAATGCCTGAAAAACAGATAAACGTCAAGAACATTTATGATAAAACATTTGAAAGCCTGGACATTGAAACAGCTATTGACAATTTGAACAATGTCATCCAACAGTCAGAGGAAAGGGGATGTGAAGTTACTTCATCTGGTTTTTCAGCTAATGAAATTGAAAGAGTCATAATTAATTCAAATGGAGTAAATTCAAGTTTACAAAAGACACTGTTCTCCATAGGATTATCCGTAAATGTTATAAAAGGAACAGACATTTCCACATCTTACGATTCAGTAGTATCCACCAATTACGACAACATAAAGGGTGACGAATTAAGTGAAAACGTTTGCAATCTTGCATTGAATTCTTTAGGAGGAAATAATATTGAAACCGATGATTATAATGTTGTTCTTGATTATCATGCCGCTACAGGCCTCCTTTCAACATTCATCTCAGCATTTTCCTCTGAAAACGTGGAGCGCGGAAGATCAATACTTAAAGGAAAAGAAGGTACACAAATCACTACAGAAGCATTAACACTAATAGATGATGGGGCATATGATGGCGGAATATATTCCAGGCCTTTTGATGGTGAAGGAACAGTAAGTGAAAACACCACACTCCTTGAAAACGGTGTTTTGAATTCATTTTTATATGACATAACAAATGCGAATAAAGCGAATACGAAAAGTACAAGTAATGGAAGCAGAAGTTATGCCTCAACACCATCCGTTGCACCGAGCAATTTGATTTTTAATTTTAAAGAAAGTGTTGGAATTAATGAAATTCAAAAAGGAGTTCTTGTATCAAGCGTTTTAGGAGCACATACTGCCAATCCGATTACTGGAGATTTCTCAGTGGAGGCAAATAATGCATTCAAAATAGAAAATGGAGAAATAACAACCCCTATTAAAAAGGCAATGATTTCAGGAAACATTTTTGAATTGCTAAAAGATTGCCAAAAAGTAGAATCCGATATCAAACAATATGGACCATATATCATTCCTAAAGTATTAGTCCATAATTTAAGAGTTATTGGACAAAATTGAATTTAAAATTAAAAAAAAAGTGAAGAAATTATAAACTATCTAATTTCTTCCTACATCTTTCTACAAAGTCACTGTTGCCGTCGATACTCAAATATTCTGAAAGTGGTTCCTTTTCAATATCAAAATCCTTGATTTTAGCTTTAGATATGTTTTCAATTTCATTATCCAAATTTTTCAGTTCAGCTTCAAATCCCATGTTGCTCTTGAACACATCAAGGTCGTTTTTTCTAGATAATCTTTTGAATTTTTTATCAAAATCACTTTCCTTTTTAGCCATACTATCACCAAATAATTATATCTTAATAATAGGAACTTGAATCTCAGTTATATAATTATCTACATCATCCGCATTATATTTGCTTTTAATCAAAATTTCAGTTGGTGATCCGATTATCTCATATCCATTGTTAACGGAATAGTCAACAATTTTTTCATAGGTATCCATTATTGAGCTGGTGTCTCCCTCATGAATTCCTGCCAAAACATTATGTTCAAATAAATCAACGATTCTGATTAAATCTGTCTTTTCAGGATCTTCATCATCACCCAAGACAATTC
This sequence comes from Methanobrevibacter sp., assembly GCF_030539665.1. Taxonomy (NCBI): domain Archaea; kingdom Methanobacteriati; phylum Methanobacteriota; class Methanobacteria; order Methanobacteriales; family Methanobacteriaceae; genus Methanobrevibacter; species Methanobrevibacter sp. The sequence goes on along the minus strand of NZ_JAUNXR010000001.1, from coordinate 332,549 downwards.
CAACATCGAATACGACATCTTCACCATTTCCAACTTCATGTCTTGGAGAATAATAAATAATGAACGGTTCGCCTTTAACATCAATCTCTTCTTCTTCAACCCAGCCCATTAGCTTAGCTACAAGAACATCCATATCTTCAATTGGTCCTTTATAATTAATTACTGCTAGTTTTTGATCAGGTATGTGTTTTTCCTCGCATTGCATTTTATCACACTATATCAATTTATTAAACAAGAATACTTCTACTTCTTCCCCTTCATCAACAAGTTCTACTGACTTAAGGACTTTAACATAACCATCAGCTGTTGAAAGTGAAAATATTGCTCCAGAATCTTTAAAAATAGGATATACCTTATCCCCATCAATTTTTACCAATTGATATTGCATCCTTCCAACAGGAGAATGAATTCTTTTTTGCAAAATTCCATTAATTGAATGTTCTGCAAAATTATAGTCGATTCCAGACAATTTTGTAATAGCTGGAGCTACAAATACATTAAATATCATTAATGCAGAAACAGGATTTCCCGGAAGCCCAATTATTATTTTATCATCTACAACCCCTACAATTGTTGGTTTTCCTGGCTGCACAGATATTCCATGAATATATACTTCACCCAATTCATCCAATACGTGCTTTATTACATCTCCAAGACCGGCAGAGGTTCCGCCTGAGCAGATTAAAATATCTGCCTCTTTTAAAGATTCCTGAATCTTTTGCTTAAGTTGGTCATAGTTGTCCTTGACTATTCCTAAAAATTTGGCATCTCCACCGCAGGAAATTACATCATTTTTAATCATGTTTCCATTAACGTCAAAGATTTTTCCGTAGGTTAATTCATCTTCCTGATCAATTAATTCATTTCCAGTAGATATTACTCCAACAGAAGGTTTTTTAAATACGTTGACAGTTTTAAATCCTTGAGAAAGCAACACTCCTATTTTACCTGGAGTTAAAACTGAACCTTTTTCCATGAGCAATTCTCCCTGACCAATGTCAGATCCTTTTTTAGCTACATCCAATGTTGGTGTTGCACTTTTTAAGATATCTACAGATTTTTCACCCTTATCACAGTATTCCACCATAACAACAGCATCTGCACCTTCAGGCATTGCAGCACCAGTACTTATTTCAATAGCCTTTCCGCTTTCAACTACCTTATCTGTTGTTGAACCGGCTTCAAGAAAATCTATAACTTCCAAAGTGTTTGGATTTTCATCATTTGCACCAAAAGTATCTTCTGCCTTTACTGCAAAACCATCTTTTAACGCCTTATCAAATGGAGGGAAATCCATTGGGCTTAAAACATCCTCAAAAAGAATTCTACCATAAGCATCAGCTACAGGAATTTCTTCACCTTCCGCACGGTAACATTCGTCAAAAAGGTTTTGGATAATTTCAGTAGCTTCTTCAGATTCTTTAATTTTTAAAAATTCTGTTCCCACTTTCATCAACTCATATTTGATTAAGATATATTATATGGAACTATTACTTTAAAGATTTCTATTTAGAATTATACAGAAATAAAAAGCAAAATGTGCTGTTAACTTACAATAAAATAGGATAATTAATCTTAATAAGAATTAAATAAAAACCTACCCAAAATTTAAATAATAACTTCCAACATATTTATTTATAATATAAAATTTTTACGGAGGATGAATATGAGTTGGGATGATGCACCATCACACATTTGTAGAGGCGGAGATAAAAGAGGATTAGCATTTTGCTGTCCGCCGGTAAAGCCATGTCCAATCATGTTTGCATTAGAGGAAGTAAATTTAACTCCACAAGAATATATTGACATTAAAAACAAATTTGCGAAGGAAACTAGATTAGGTGAAGGTCCTGGAACCTGTTTTGGATCTCTCGTATGGTGTTGTAAACCTTCTAAACCATGCCCATTACGTGACATGACCTTAAGAAATATCAATATGACTCCAGATGAATATTTGGACTTGAAAAAACAACTTTCAGAGGCATTGGTTGGTGAGGAAGGAAGTACTCTTGATGAAAATGCAATAGCTCTTTCTCAAAATTTCGATATTTCAAAAACTGAAGCATTGAAGGTATTGGAAGATTGCAATAACGATTTAAGAAAAGCTGTAAAATTATTAAAAGTCAAATCATTAGAAGATTCTGATTAAAATGAATTGGACTTCAATTTATCTTAAAACTGAAAATCATAATGTTTTTATTCTAGGTACTGGAGAAGTGGCTACTAGAAGAGCAAATAAATTTCTTGACCATGGGGCGAATGTTTGTCTGGCTGGAAACCATTTGGATGAAGGATTAAAAGAAAAAGGAGCTCTTTTGAAAAGCACTGATGAAGTTAACGAATTGGTTGAATGGGCAGACATTGTCATAATAGCTAGTGGCGATGAAGAACTTTGCGAATATGTATCTGAAATATCAAAGGATAAGCTGCTAAACCGGGCAGATTTTCCAGACAAAGGAAATATTATTGTTCCGAATAGCTTTTATGTAGGGGATATTGAAATTTCTATTTTTACAGGAGCAAAAAGCCCCTTGATTTCAAAATATCTCCGTAAAAAAATTCAAAGCATCATTACTGAAGAGGACATTATAAAAATCGAACTTCAGGATTATGCTCGAAAGATACTTAAAAAGAACATTGATGACCAGAAGGTTCGAAAGCAATATTTATATGAAATATTTGAAAATCCGAACCTTGAAGACTTAATTAAACAAAGAAAAATTGAAGAATCAAAAATATACATTAATAAATTAATTGCCCATATTTAGGAGGCTGTTTTTGTGATTATTAATATAAGAGTGGATTATACAGTTGCAGACATTGAAACAATGGAACATGTTTCAAAACAAATCGATGAGATTTTTGAAAGGCTTAAAGAAAAGTATTCTATTGATGAATACATTGAAATATCCACATGCAATAGAAAGGAATATTATATTCATAATGACAATTGTGTAATCGATGAACCGCTTCTTGATCATGAAAACAAGTCCATAATAATAGAACATGGTGATGTAGCTATAAATCACTTATTTAGAATGGCCTCAGGTTTGGAATCAATGATTGTTGGAGAGGACCAGATTTTAGGCCAAATTAAAGATTCTTTAAACATTGCTAAAAAAGAACGCCACTGTGGAAAAATTTTAGACACTATTTTTACAAAGGCCATCCATGTGGGACAAGTGGTGCGTAATAAAACCAACATCAACAAAGGTTCCGTCTCAATCGGGTCCGTAGCTGTTGATCTGGCTGAAAAACACTTTGAAACTCTTGAAAACAAGGTAGTTTTGGTTATCGGTGCTGGAAAAATGGGCAGTCTTGTTGCCAAATCATTGGCTGAAAAGAATCTGGAAGCCATTTTTGTAGCGAACAGAACATATTATACAGCAGTTCAATTAGCTAAAGATTTAAATGGGGAAGCAATATTCTTTGATGATTTGAATAAATATCTGAAAACAGCAGATGTTGTGATAAGTGCAACTGGTGCGCCACATCCAATAATTACTAAAAAAAGACTTTTGGAGATAGGAAATGATTTTGAAGGACTTTTTATGGTAGATATTGCAAATCCTCGTGATATCAGCAGTGATGTGGAAGATTTGGGTGTTAACTTATGTAATATAGATGATTTGCGTGAACTTGCAGAGTTCAATAAAAACCAAAGAAAAAGCGAATCAATAGAGGCCGAAATAATCATAGGTGAAGAGTTTGATTTGCTTAAAGAATCATTTAAAATAATGGAAATAGATGACATACTTGGCCATTTACGTTCATCTATGGAAGATATAAGACAACGTGAAACACAAAAAGCTATAGTAAAACTATCTGATGTAGATGGCAGTGTGAAAATCTTAGATAATTTGACAAAATCAATAGTGAATAAAATTTTTTATGATATAAACAAAAACCTAAAAGAAGCCGCAAAGAATGATGAAGAAAAGGTTATAGAAATGGCAGAATACATTTTTAAATAAAACTATTCGAACATTCCCTTTACTTCTGAATTTTTAACTTTGCCTGATTTAAATGCATATTCAATATCTGACATTTCCACAACATCCTTATCAATAGATATTGAATGATGAAGGGCTGTTTTAAGTATTTTTTCCTTAATGTCCCTTCCAGACATGTTTTTAGACAATTTAACTAGTTTTTCCATATCAAGATCATATTCAAGAGGATATGTTTTAAGATTATTTTCAAATATTGCTCTTCTCTCATCGTCATTTGGAAGAGTGAATTCTATTTCCTCTTCAAACCTACTTCTAACGGCAGAATCCAAGGAAGTCGGATTGTTAGTAGCTCCAATTGTTACAATAGCATCGTTCCTATTAATTCCATCCATTTCTGTTAAAAGCGCATTTACAATTTCAGTAACATCCCCTCTTAAAGACTGGAAAGACCTGTGAAGAGCTATTGCATCAATCTCATCGATAAAAATTATTGCTGGAGTATCCTTCTGAGCTTTGTCAAAAAGTTCCTCTATTTTAGATGCACCATCCCCAACATGATCGCCTATTAAAGAAGTGGCCTTGATTAAATACAATGGAACATCAAGCTCATTGGATAATGCCTTTACAAGCATGGTTTTGCCAGTCCCTGGAAGGCCATAAAATAAAATGTTTTTAGGAGCCCAATCACCGAATTTTTCAGGGTCCTGAATGTATTTAACTAAAACTTTGGTTTTGTTTTTAGCATTTTGCTGACCGACAACATCAGCAAGCATTATATTGGACTTGACTGATTTTATCTCATTATTTTTAGAAATAGACTCTTCAACCAATTCTATTTTAGTATTTTCAGAAATGGTGGAGTCATTAGGTTCTGCAGTCAATATCTGAAATCCAAAATCAGGAATGATTTTCTGATCAAAAAGATAAGAGCCTTCCCTTACAACAAGCCCCATCCACTGTTCACGAGCATACTGTTCAAAAAGGTCTTTATCAAGTATCTCCAAATCGTTTTCCATCAAACTGAAATCGAACGGATATCCAACAGCTTTAATAACAACCAATTCCGCATATTTAGTATTTTCAGAGTTTTTAACTACCTTAACGTTAACGGAACTTTTGCTTTCGACTTGTTTTGGATTACTTTTCAATCAAATCACCCTTTATCAATGTAGCTATAATTTTATAACTCATAGTATTTAAGTTAAAGCATTGAAAGATAGGTTTCTTTCATTAGAATTGCATCTTCATCACGATTAGGGGTTTCACAAATTATATTTGCATTCCAACCGTTGTCAATCAGAATTTCTAGCAAATCTTTAATGTCAGGCCCGAATTCATCACCTTCAGCCAATGTATGGTGTTTGATTTCACCCCCATCCCCATATTCAATTGTAGTGAAATGACAGTGCAACATGTCAATGTCCAAATTATCCTCAATGGCTGAAAAAATACAGTTATAATCATCCTTAGTGTTCAAGCAACCCCTTCCACGAGCATGAACATGAGCGAAATCTACAGTTGGTTCAAAATGTTCAAATTCGGAACATAGCTCAACAATTTCATGAACATTTCCCAATTGTGTACGTTTTCCGGTTGTTTCCGGAGAAAAAGTAAAATCTTCAATTCCTTCCTCTTCACACTTGTTCAGAAGTTTATTAATGGTTTTTTTAGCTTCACTCATAGCTATTTTCGGATCCCTTTTGCTGTAAAAACCAGGATGGAAAACAATTCTATAAGCACCCATCCATTCACCCGCCTGTGCTGCCTTAAATAGATGCCCAATGCTTTTTTCCATTGTCTCTTCACTTGTAGAACATAAATTGATATAATAAGGACCGTGCATTGAAACTAGAATATCATTGTCATTAGAACCTTCCTTCAGTACGTTTGCTGATTTTTCGCTGATCCTTACGCCATGAACAGCCCCATATTCAAAAGAGTCAAGACCCTCATCCTTAATATATTTAGTTGCTTTATAAACAGGGCCAGAATAATTAACAGGTTTTCCAGAAGGCCCAAATAGTACCTTTGATTTCATTGTATCAAAAAAAAAGAGTAATAAAGGAATTTATAAAATTCCCATTGCTTTATTAGTTTTAGCTATTGACTTTTCATTGTCGCTTTCCATTTCAAGCATTGCGCGGATTGCATCAACACTTTCAGGAACAACATCTGATTCTTGGTGAACAGCCTGCATATAGAAAAGTTCATTTCCTACAACATTTATTGATTCTCTCCAAACAGGAATCTCATATAGATCATTTCTATTTCTTCCAAGTTCCTTTGCATATTCCATGAGTTCTGCAGTAGAACCTAAACCGGCAGCAGCGTCAACAACCATTACTCTGGAACGTTTTTCCAAAGCGTCAATAACCTCATCGTTAGTTACTTCATTGTTAATCTCAACCATCAAATTATGTTGGTGCATTAATGTGGTTGGAACAAGTAAAGCCATTGTAGTAACATCAATGTCCCCCATTACGGTTTTTACGTCAGGACCGTGGTGTGATGGTACTTTAGGAGGATTTGGAACTATAGCATTAATAGGACCTTTTTTTACTTCACCAGGGTCGGATCCTCTTCTTACCATTACAGCTCTAACCTTTTTGATATCTACAATAGGATCAAGAGTGTGTAATGTACGGGTTAAACCAGTAGTGTTACATGAAACAACTCTAGTGTAATCTGCACCGTAAGAGTCATCATAATTTGCAAATGAATTAAATGAAAGACCTGTTAAATCATGGTCTTCTCCACCTTGATAAATAGCTTTTACACCTGCTTCCTTATACATTTCAAGGTTTTTAGGACCGATATTTCCAGGAGTACAATCAACAACAATATCTGCTTCCTGAATCATGTCTTCCACAGTTCCTGCAATTTCGATTCCAGCATCCTTAAATTGTTGTTCACGTTCTGGGATTCCGATGTATAAATCATAACCTTTTTCTTCAACAGCACTTCTAGCTTCATAGTTAGGTCTTGTTTTACTAACACCAATAACTTTCATGTCATCCTGAGCAGCTACTGCATCAGCTACTCTTTTTCCGATGGTTCCATATCCATTAATAGCTACAGATTTCATATTAACTTCCCTAAAAAAAATTTTTTATAAAATAATTTCTATTGTTTAAATTATATAAAATTTGATATTTAAAAAAAAAGAAAGTAGAATTGAAAAATTTATTCTACTTTAAAACCTGCTTCTTCAACAGCTTCGATTAAATCTTCATCATTGACTTTATCTGCATTGTACTTAACTTCTACATCACCTGTGTCCAAATTTGCTTTTGCTTCATCTACACCATCAATATCAGTTATGGATAATTCTACAGCAGCTACACATGATGGACAATGCATTCCAACAACTTTTAAAGTTTTTTCTTTTTCATTTGCCATTATAACATCTCCGTTATTTTTAATAGTAATTATATGATGTTATTTTATAAAAGATTATCCTTTTAATCTAGAATAATGAAATAAGTTAAAATAAAAAAAAAAGTTAAAGAATGTTATTTTTTGAACATTCTTCTTATTGGTAAAACAAATAACACTAATAAAAGTAATGCTATAGGATTACCAGTTCTTTCAACAGCCAAGTTTTCTTTGAGTGTTTCTATCTGTTTACCTGCATTGTCACCCTTATAAGTGCCATTGCTCTGATCATCAGTTCCGTTTTTCGGGATTGTAAAGTTTAAACTTATTTGTTTACTAGTATAATTCTCATTTCCAGGGAAAGTTATTGTAGTATTATGCTTTCCAGAGGAAATATGAGGTATTGTAAGTTTTCCCTCACCATTTTTAATAGCAACTGTATGGTTAACACCATCAACATTAATAACGATGTTCTTATTTACATCTTCAGGCATTTTAACAGCTAATTCTAAGGAATCTCCTTTAACTGTTGGTACAATATCCATTTCAGGATTTGCCTTTTCAATTACAAATGAAGTTTGATTTGATAATGGATTATAGTTTTTGTTCCCATTGAAAGATAGTGAAAGTAAATGTTCACCTGCAGCCAAATCATTTGGAATACAGAATGAGCCTTTCCCATCAATTAAAGTCAAATTATAATCCTTATCGTCAATTGATACTGTAGCTGTACAGTTAATACCTTCATCATGGTCACCAGTAATTAAGATATCACCAGTTATATCATCACCAAAAGTCAAATTATTTACATTTAACTCATCTTTTGTGTTTGCTTTACTTACAGTGAAAACAGTTGAATTTATAACATCACCGTCAACTTCAGATACAGTAACTCTATATGTACCAGCATCCAAAATACCCATATCCAAATCAATTTTACCATTTACTTCAATAGTTTGACTTTCACCAGGCCTTAATGTAGTAGATAACATTTTAGAATCACTAATTTTATTTAAAGTTACAGTAACGTTAATTGGAACTTCAGCATTTGTTTTGATAGTGATTTCACCATAATCACCATATGTAACATTTAATGAATCAATAGTTATTTCAATTTCTTTTACAGTGATTGATGCATTATTTTCAATATCCTCATAATTACCTCCATTTTCATGGAATTTCACATTAATTGTGTGATTTCCAACAGATAAAAATTCAGGCAATTCTAAAAATCCCTCACCATTTAAAATATCCATAGTATGACTATTTCCATTTATGTTAATGTTTGCAGTTCCATTAAGACCATTTTTCTCACCATAAGCTGAAACACTTAAACTAGGTGTTTCACCATACCTAATATCATTTGCAGTAACTGAAACAGTAGCATTAGCTTTTAAAACATCAATAGTTTTATTGATAGAATATGGTTTGTAATCATCAGATCCATCAAATGATACTTTGATGGTGTTTTCACCAGCTGATAACTCATTTGCAATATTAAATGAAGCGAAGCCATTAACCACTCCAATAGGATAAGTCTTACCGTTAATTACAACATTAACAGTTCCATCAATAGGATTACCCCTGCTTGTTAGAGTTACATTACCAGTTATGTTCTTATTGTAAACCACATCATCCAAGCTAATTTCAAGATTAGAATCTGCTTTTTCAACTGTAAAATTGACTTTACTGCTGTTTGAAGGAAGATAATCTCCATTACCATCAAACTTAGCTACAGCCACATATTCTCCTGAAGCCAAATCATTAGGAAGATTGATATTACCAGTTCCATTAACAATCACAATAGAATAATCATGACCATCAATATTAACTGTTACATTACCATTCAAACCAGCACCAATACCTTTGAGACTAATTTCACCAGTTATGTTCTCTTTAGTTGTGATATTATCAAAAGCAAGAGACAATTCACTGTCTGCCTTATTAATGGTAAATGATGTAGTGTTTTCGCAATCATCATAATTACCATTTACCTCATGGAAAAGCACATTAATCCCATAATTTCCAGCAGATAAAATTCCAGGAACCTCTAATGAACCTTTACCATCCACAACATCAACAGAATATTCATTTTCGTTAATTCCAATTGTTGCAGTTCCGTTAAGATATTCCTTACCATCAAAAGCTGAAATTTCAATATTGGCTGCTTCACCATAAGTCATATTATCACAAATTATAACAACAGTCAAATTAGCCTTTAAAACATCAATAGTTTTGTTAACATTAGCAGAATTATAAACACCATCACCATTAAAAGATGCGGATATATTATTTTTACCAGCTGATAACTCATTTGCAATATTAAATGAAGCGAAGCCATTAACCACTTCAATAGGATAAGTCTTACCGTTAATTACAACATTAACAGTTCCATCAATAGGATTACCCCTGCTTGTTAGAGTTACATTACCAGTTATGTTCTTATTGTAAACCACATCATCCAAGGCAATTTCAAGATTAGAATCTGCTTTTTCAACTGTAAAATTGACTTTATTACTTTCAGATGAAAGATAAATGTCATTTCCCATAAATTTAGCAGAATAATTAGAATAAATTCCAATTTCATAATTCTTTAATGTCATTGAAGCTTTTCCAACATCATCTGTATTTACAGTACCAATTAAATTTCCTTCACCGTCATAAAATTCAATTTGACCAGTTACTGGATTTTCTTCATAGGTTGTTGTTGAAGTTAAAATGATGTCTTCACCTAAATTAACAGGTGAATTTGATGTTAGTTCAACTTTTGGAACATATGATGATACATAGAGAATTTGATTATCTACTTTGGCTGTAACTGTGTAATTTCCTGCCCCTTCTGTTGATAAGGTGGTGGTTACATTATTTTGAATTGCGCCTTCGGTTACGTTTAAGCTTCCTTTGTTGGTGGAAAGAATAAACCCTCTTGCAGGCAACTCACTATTGTAATCATATTCGCCGTTTTCATCCTTTACTTTAAATTCCAAAGTAATTTGATTTTTCTCATTTGAAAGAGCCACTATTAACCAATTAGATACTTCAAATCCTTCCACACCATTTACGCTATTGTTACCCCACCAATTACCATCAGCAACTGTTTGTGCGACGGCATAAACATTGGATGTGTTATTAGCTGTGTTGTTATAGAAAACGGAATTTTCTATATTGGTGTTAGCACGACTGCCTAAATTTATAGCCCCACCATTTCCAATTGCATCGTTTCTAATGAATGTACAATTAACAATATTTAGAGTAACGGAGCCTGAATTGGAAGTTGTACCTTCAGATATTGCACCACCGTTTCTCGCATTATTGGTAAAGAATAATGAATTGGTTATGGTTCCTTGTACATTCCTGGATGGAGTCATTATGAAAATTGCCCCACCATCCATAGAATAAGGTACGGAGTCAACTACTGAACATGCGCTATTGTTAACAAAAAGGAAGTTATCGAATTCAAAGGAATTTGAATTACTTAAATATCCATATATTGCACCACCCCAATAACCGGAGTTATTTATGAATGCGCAATTTCTAAATGGATAGAGAGCATTGTTAAATCCCTTGAAATAGATTGCTCCACCATAGCTTGTCGCTGTGTTATTCATGAATAAACAGTTATCCAATCCATAAAGATAATTTGCATATACAGCTGCACCATAATGGCCACATTTACCATTTACAATAGTTGAATTGACCAAATATATTCCATTAGCTGCAATAGTACCACCCATAGCATAAGCCTCACAGCCACTAAAGTAAGAATTTGTGACTGTAGTTAGTTTACCACTACCAGCAGTGGAGATTGCTCCACCTTGCCATGCAGTACAATTTATAAAATCACAATAGTGAGCGGAAAGTGAACCTGCAGAACATATAGCTCCACCCATACTATTTCCTGAATTCACATGGTTGTTGACAAAATTACAATATTGTACTGAAACAAGAGAATTACCATTTGCAGCATATATCGCACCTCCCTGAGTATTATCTCTTGGAGGTATTCCATTTACAAATTCAATATTGACAAAGTATACCTTAACAGCACCATTCACTACAAAAAGATTTGTCTTCTCCTGACCATCGATTATGGAGCTTACTGAGCTTCCTTTTGAATGTCCATAAATAATAAGGTTCTTATTGACGGTAATGACCTGTTCTCCCTTATAATGAGTACCATTCAAATATATAGAACTTCCAGCATCAGCATTATCAATAGCTGTTTGTAAATCTGCAAAAGTAGCCTCTGGACGTGATGCATCATTTGCACCAAGATTAGTTGAATTTAAATCACTTGCACTAACTGCAGATGAAAAACATAATAATACTAATAAACTAATAAGCATTAGTTTATAAAGTTTCAATTGTTATTTCACCCCAAATATAATAATATAAGCCCATAAAAAATAACATAAAAGATAAACTAAAAATTGAATATTTTTTATATCATTATTTAAAAGACCCGATTAATCACATGCCAAAATGTAATTAACATAAATATTTTTCTAGATATCTTAATATAAAACTATCTATTTATAGCATTTAAAAAAAAAGAAAAAAAGATTAAATTAATCTTTTTAAAAATCACCAGCCAGATGACCTAAGAATTCCTGCATACGCTTATTGTCTGCACTGAATACTTCATCAGGAGTTCCTTCCTCAGCTATGACTCCCCCTTCCATGAAAATAATCTTGTCAGAAACACTTCTTGCAAAATTCATTTCATGAGTTACAATAACCATGGTCATATTTTCAGAAGCCAAATCCTTAATTACCTTAAGAATCTCACCAGTAAGCTCAGGATCCAAAGCTGATGTCGGTTCATCAAAGAACAAAATATCAGGATTCATAGCTAAAGCCCTTGCAATAGATACCCTTTGTTGTTGACCTCCAGAAAGGGAACTTGGATAAGCATCCTCCTTATCTGACAAGTTCATTTTCTTAAGCAAATCCCTAGCTTGCTTGTAAACTTCCTCCTTATTCCTTTTTTGAACCTTAATAGGAGCATTAACAATATTTTCCATTACACTTTGATGAGGGAATAAGTTAAAGTTTTGAAATACCAAACCAAAAGTCCCATTAAAGTTTATTTCACCAGAATCATGAGTTTCAAGGCCTGTTGCACATCTAAGAATAGTAGATTTCCCAGAACCGGATGGTCCTATGATGGATAATACTTCCCCCTCATCCACATCAAAAGAAATATCTTTCAATACTGTATTGTCACCAAAAGATTTTTTAAGATTTTTAATTTCTAATAATTTCATAGAATCACCCAATCTAATAATAATCCATTTGTTTTTCAATATAACTCATAATAGCTGCAACAACAATATTGAATACATAATAGAATACACCTGCAATAAGTAAAGCCATAATTGAAGCATTAGCAGCAGCAATCTGTTTAGCTACTGTAAACATTTCAGGAATTGCTAATACGAATGCTAAAGAAGTATCCTTTACAAGTGTAATTGTTTCATTAGTAATTGAAGGCATAGTAATTTTAAACATTTGAGGTAAGATTATATGGTAAAATGTTTGGAATTTACTATAACCCAAAATTTTTGCAGCCTCATACTGACCTTTAGGAATTGACTCGATACCTCCCCTGAAAATCTCAGCAAAGTAAGCTGAATAGTTTAAGGAGAATGCAATGATAATTGCTACAAACCTATATGTTGAAGATAAATGGAATCCGAATATGAAAAACGGCCCAAAGAATATAATAATCAGTTGTAGCATTAAAGGTGTACCTCTCATAATAGAAATAAAGAATTTCATTATGTCACTTAATGGTCTAAATTTGCTTCTCCTACCTGCACAAATCAATAATCCAAGAGGAATAGCAAATAAAAGTGTTAATAAGAATATTTCTATGGTGGTAAGCATACCTTCACATAGTTCAATAATAATTGTCTCTAATAACATGATTTAATCGCCCGTCTATTTAATTTCATTTCTTTACAAGAGATCCTGGAACACCATAATCTGAATATTTTTCAGCTATTTTTGCTACTGTTCCATCTTTAAACATTTCATCCAATGTTTTTTGAACTTGATCTCTAAGTTCTACATTTCCTTTCATAAATCCAATAGCATACTGCTCTGATGAGATTTCCTCATCTAAAATAATATATTTATTCCCATCTTCTTTGGAGTTAATATTATATTGCGCTACACCTAAATCCATTGCAACTGCATCACACGCACCTGAATCCAAATCCATAAATCCAGTATTGTAGTCCGCAATTTGTGTTAATTTTTCAAATGTATCTGCCAATGGTTTTTGATCGCCTTCTAAAGCTGCAAGAGCAGATGAATCCCTTTGTGTTTCTACAATCTTACCGCTTAAATCACCAAGCGTATTAATTCCAGAATCTTTCTTAACGACAATCACCTGCTTGTTGTCAATATAAGGATCAGACCAAGTGTATTGAGATTCCCTACCATTAATGGTAAAACCACTCCAAATACAATCGATGGTACCAGAATTTAACTCAGTATCCTTTGCATCCCAATCAATTGGCTGTTTAATTAATGTCCAATTGTTTCTATCACAAACTTCTTGAGCTAAATCTAAATCAAAACCAGCATATTCTCCATTATCATCTATAAAACCATATGGTGGAAATTCTGAATCAAAACCTACGATTAAAGTTCCCCCATTATCTTCAGATGTTAATAGATTTGCATTTAAGCAAACAACAGCTATTGTACAAATTATGAAACCAAGAAAAATATATTTAATTTTTTTGTTCATAAACACACTCAAAATTTTTGATATATCTAAAATAAATTCAGATGAATAAATATTTCTTTTATTAAATATTTATGTATATTGGTTTAAAAAAAATCCAGTTTTGAAAAACGGCATTTATAAATAAATAATAAATAATTGAACAAAATTATTAAAAATGAACAAATCAAAGGAAAAATGAAAATAAAATAATAATATTGTATTAAAAAAATAAAAAAAAATAGAAAAAAGCAAGGAAATTAGTTTTCCATAGCTTCCAATTTTTCCGGGAAGTAGGTATCTACTACATACTCAAGACCATATTTGGAAAATGATTGCTGTTCTGCCTTTTTACCAATCTTAAGCATTTTCTTAATTTCACTTTGCCAGAAATCATTTTTATACCTTGGGTCTTTTGCAAGTTCTTTTAATCTCATTACGTCAACATCTTTAAGTTTATCGGTTGGTAAATCGTAATTGACAATATCACTTGCAGTTACTCCCATAAATCTAGCATCAGGAGTAGCTAAATCATGATTTACGTGAGCTAATTTAGCACTTCCAGAAATAATAACCTGTGCAATGTGGAATCCCCATGGGTCTCCGTCGTTACAGATATAAACTGGCAAATTAAATTCTTCATTAACCCTTTTGATAAATCTTCTTGTAGCACGTGCCGCTTGCCCTTTTAAACCTACAATCAAAGTATTAAACCTATCATAAGCTTTTTCCTGAACCATCCTATGGAACATTCCCATAGTTTCTACAGCAATAACACGTTCAACATTATGATCTAAAAATTCAACCTGATCAATGGTTGGTGAAATTGTATAACCTGATTTTCCTGCCTTTAATGCATTAATTTCAACATCACTGTCTTTTAATGTAATGTCACCATAAACAGAAGCCCCATCTTCCTCAGGCATTAAACCCAAATCCTCACGAGTAGTACCGAGAGTTACTTCAAGGTCCTCACCAACAATGTTGGATTCCTGTTGTGTTTTGAAACTTATTCCCCAACCTTCAGAAACATAATACATTTCCCTGATAGTTGCGGTTTTTTCTCTTTGAACTAAATCCTTACAGAAATTAGCCACATAAACCATCTGGCCTAATTTTCTGATTTGTTTTACATTACCAAGAGACCTTTTACCATATCTGTCTCCAAGAACGTAATATCTTTTAGCATCATCATAAACAATGTTGGAAGTTCCTCTTGATGGAACTTTAACGGCAGGGACTTGCTTTTTAGCTATTTCTTCTACAATATCCTCACCTAAATTTTTCAATTTGTTGTAAGTATATTCTTTTCTCATCTCTTTATGAGACTTTTCCTGTGTTTTTTCATCTGCCATTTAATTCCCCCTATTCAAATTCCTCTTCTTCCATTGATTTATTTAAAGAACTATTTTCATCATCAACCGCATAACCATATTCATCCAATTCTTCCATGATCAATGCATCTTCTTCAATAAGTTCTTCATCATCATCTTCAACTTTCTCACCAAGCAATTCAGCAAGAGACCTTTTAGTTACCTTGGATAAAACATCCTGAATGTCCTGTTGTGGTGGTAAACTAACTTCACCAAGTTTTGCAGCCTCTTCGATAATAATTGGAACATAATCTTCAAATACTTTTGAACGCATTTCTTTTTCTTTAGCTGCCTTTTTCCTTCTTAAATGCTTTTGAAGTTGACGAGCCAATTTCATTGTAGCTTGTCTGATTTCCTGAACAATCTCAGGTTCTGGAGAAACACTTTGCTTTCCAGTGGAAAGATATGGGACTTGTGTTGAAATAATATTGATGAACAAAGTCATTGGAGTGCTGTCTAAGTCTTTAAGACCGTAACGTTTCCAATCAATACTTTTTAAAGCTTCAGTAATTGCACAGCTTCCTTGATCGAAAGTTAGTGGAACCCTGTTTGCAAACCTCATAATTTCAGATTTCTTTTGATCGTTTACAATTCTTCCAGCATCCCCACCATATGCAATTCCTGCTTCAATAATGAAGGATACACCTCCCCTATATGTTACAGGTTTTCTTGTAAGGGTTGCTACAAATTCCGGCTTTAGAATTTGTTTCATACCCTTTTCTATTTGTTCAGAACCGATTGGTATCAATCCGTCAGTTGGTGGAGCCATAAATTTCATTTCACTGAAAGCATTTACAATAGCTTCTGCTTCAGCCCATTTCATGTTTTTAGGACGCTTATTCATATCTACGCCAGTAAGTTCCTCAATTTCTTTTATTCTTTTGTTGGACATTCTTGAAAGGGAACTGGTCAACATGCTTTTATATCTTCTTTTGTCAGTATGCTTTGCCATGAACAATATATCATCAGCACTTACCCCTTTTGGATGAGGTAAAACTTCTTTTGGCAAAATTGGGACAATATCCGCTGCTCTTTTGAAGATATACTTATGTCCTGTTGGGTCTTTAAAAGTAATTTTTGCATGAGGGTTTCCAATCATTGTTCTTCTAATGTATTCAAAAGCTCCTTGTTCAGCCATTGAATATGAAACATCCTTAAAGTGAAGTTCGATGCAAACGCCAGTGTGTTCCGGTTTAATGTACTCTTTTTCCATTAATAAACCTTTATTCTGTTTTACATCCATTTTGAACTTCATTTTAACTCCTTTAAGTTCATCCCCTTCCTCATAACAAGAGATAACCCTTGCAGGTTCACCTGTTGTCATCTGTGAAAGAAGTACACAACCACTACAACCTAAACCTTGTTGTCCTCTGGATTGGATGTTTCTGAATTTAGAACCTGCAAACATACTACAATATACCTGCATCACATAGTCTTCAGGAATTCCAGGACCATTATCAGAATGTCTGAGAATATAATGATCTTTATCTACTCTTTTTAGTTCGATATTTAATTCAGGCAATATTCCTGCTTCTTCAGCAGCATCAAAACTATTTGTAATCAATTCGTGGAAAACAATAGTTAATGATCTAATCTTACCTGTAAATCCTAACATTTGTTTGTTTTTTCTAAAAAACTCTGATGGAGTCAATTGTTGAAAATTGTCAAAGAGTTCATGCGCTTGTTGAGACAAAATCTTCCCCCTAATAATTTTTAAGATAATATAATTAAAGTCTTTAAAATATAGTATTTAAATAAAATCTGAGAGCATTTAAAAAGTAATATTGAAAACTCAAAATAAAAAAATGTGAGAAAATACTATACTTATTTTAACATATGTATATATGTCTATCAAAGTATATAAATTTTTATCGAAAAAAAATTAAGAAAAAACAACAATAAAAAAAAATTACATATCCATGTAATAACTACAGTTCATGTAAATATTATACACAAATGTTTTTTATACAAACTAAATTTAATAAATATAAGAGATTGATTTTAAAAAAGAAAAAATGTAACATTTTAGAAAAATGCTACAAATTTAATCTGTAATTTCTGCTTCACAGGTTACAATTACACCTTCTTCAGTATATCTGATGATTCCACCAACATCTAAATCAGCAGCTTGGGAATAGATAATTCCAGAGTCAGCTAATTTTTGAAGGTTTGCGTAGAACTCATTGTAGATAGCAGAATCTACACAATCACATTCTCCTTTTACATCTTCAGGAGAACCTCTTTTGTAGTCATTCTCGAAGAAAGCATTTGCGATGTTGTCATCCCATTCTTTATCCGGATCGTTAAAGAATATTTTTAATCTTAGCTGAATGTCAGCCCCATCGTATTTTTCTATGTCACTTTTTACATTATATAATAATCCATGCATATTTTTCACCTCAAATTAAAGATGAACAACCAAGTATATAAATGTTTTCATTTTAATTTTAAAAACTACAAAATATGTGTAAAAAGTAGACAAAAAATCCAAAAAAAAGAATCTGATTAATCAGACTCTTTTTCATCTTCCAAGAAATCGTCACGATATTCAATCTTATCTTCGTCGATTCCTACGATTGTTTTAAATTCTTTTACTTTAAGCTCGTGTTGTTTTTGTTCTAAAAAGCTATAAACTGATTTATGTCTAGAACCATTGATTATCATTTCAACAGCCTCTTTAGCAATCATGATATTTTCTATTTTTCCGATGAAGGAAACGGTTTTACCATATACTGCCATATCAACTTCTGCCATATCCATAATAATCTCACGTGTTTTACCATCTTTTCCGATTATCCTGCCTTTATATCTTGCAAGGGCATTTTTGGATTTGCCAACAAGCAAAGGCAATTGAATAATTTCAAGATAGATGTCATCATCCACTAATTTTATTGCAACGTCAGGATTAAATCCTCTGGCAATCGCCTTTACAATATGATTAGCATTCCAAACACCTAATGGATCTTCCATATCTTTTTTTGGAGAAATGTCAACTATTCCGTCTTCACTGTCAATGTCAATATAGGTTCCTGTTGCATCTTCAATAGCTTTTTTAACTTCTCCATTTTTACCTATTAATGCTCCAATCCTTTTTTGAGGAATTTTTACATAATCTGTTTCGGGCATTTTTCCACCTCTACTTTTATTTTTCAATCTTTATATTAATATTAATTGTTATAAAGTTTTCCACACATCCACACCCATCCTCATTTTATCGACAAACCTTTAGAAATACATGAAAATTTACAAATTGATTTTAATTTTTTTAAAGAAAACTTTAAATATGTTGAATAATACTTTTAATAATAAAGACACTAGGAGATGAGAAAATGGAATTGACGGAAATACATCCTGGAATTTTAATAGCATATTATGTATTATTAGCCGTGTTTTCGTTTGTTTTTACAAATCCTTATTATATGATAACGTTTATTTTAATGATATTATTACTAATCTATCTCCAAGGTGGGAAAAAAGACATATTAAATCAGATAAAAATATTCATTCCCATCGGAATTTTTATAGTGGTCCTGAATTTTTTATTCAATTACACTGGAGACAATAGAATTTATATTTGGGGAAGCTATTTTATTACAATTGAAGCAGTTTCATACGGATTCATAATGGCTGGATCATTTTTCCTTATATTGCTAACACTGAATTCCTACAACCAGATGGTTTCATACCAGGAAATGCTCTATATTTTATCTAAAAAATTTCCAATAATCTCAATGATTTTAGTGATGGCATTAAGATTCATCCCGCTTCTTGAAAAAAGAACAGTAGAAGTCAGCAATTTAATGAAATTAGAAGAAAAAGACAAAACAGGAGAAAATTCCAAATTCGACAAATTAAAAGAAAGAATAAAAAAAGTTGGAAACATTATGGGAGTGACTGTAGCCTGGTCTCTAGAAGAGGCAATGCTTACAGCAAAATCCATGAAAGCCAGAGGCTATCTAAGTTCAAAAAGAACCAGTTACCTGAAATATACAATGAACAAAGCAGATTATTGTTTTATTTTGTTAATGGCCATAACATTAACTGTCCTGATTTATGGACTAATTTATGGAAACGGATATATTTCAATCTATCCAAAAATGAACTTTTCATGGAATGATTTTCCACTAAATATCTACTATTTTGCATTCATAGTATTTTTATTACCTTTAATTTATTTAGAGCTTGAGGAGGTGTGGATATGGCACAGATAGAAATTAAAGATTTTGATTTTTCTTATATCGATGAAGAGGGCAAAGCGAAAAAATGCCTAAAAAATATTAATTTAGAAGTTGAGGAAGGTGACTTTATCCTGTTATGCGGACCTTCAGGATGCGGAAAAACCACATTATTAAGCAACTTAAAAAAGGAATTGATTCCAAACGGTGAAAAAAGTGGAACAATAAAATATGATGGAACTGAAATTTCCAATCTTGATGAATTGACTTCCGCATGCGATATCGGCTATCTGTTCCAAAATCCTGACAGCCAGCTTGTAATGGACACGGTAATTCAGGAAATAGCATTTCCACTTGAGAATATTGGACTTCCAACTGACGAAATACGCAATAGAGTCAGTGAAATCGTTACTTTCTTTGGAATTAATGACATTTTGCATAAAAATGTCAATGAACTTTCCGGAGGGCAGAAGCAACTTGTAAACCTCTGTTCCCTTTTAACATTAAGACCTAAAGTGTTGTTGTTAGATGAACCCACTTCACAGCTGGATCCAATAGCCACCCATGATTTCATATCAATTTTAAATCGTTTAAACGAGGAGTTTTCCATTTCAATTATTTTAAGCGAGCATAAGGCAGACCATGTCTTTTCATCCATCAACAGACTTGTTTTTATGAAGGATGGAACCATTGAATATTCCGGAAATCCATATGAAATAGCTAAAGAAAGCTTCAGTGACGAAACATTTATTCACTACCTTCCATCAGTAAGCAGATTATATAACCTATTATCTAAAAAATACCCTATTTTAAATGAAATCGAGGTTCCATTAACCATCCGTGAAGGTAGGAAATGTCTCAATTTAATACATGACCAATTAATGAAAATGAAGGATAATGGAATAAATTTGGAAAATGATTATGGGAATATGGATGTAGATAAAGAAAAACCATATGTTATAAAAGCAGATGGCCTGTACTTCGCATACGAAAAACACAACCTTGTTCTTAAAAACATAAATCTGGAAATTTATGAAAACGATTACATCAGCATAATCGGAGGAAACGGCTCTGGAAAGTCAACATTATTAGAATTGATGGCCGGACTATTAGACCCAATCAAGGGAAAAATAAAATATAAAAAAGGCCTTAAAATCGGTTTCGTTTATCAAAACCCAATGATTCACTTTTCAAAGGATACCGTAAAAGAAGAGCTAATATCTTCAATCAATATTCCAGACGAATATAGGGAACAACTCATGGAACTTGACGATTATGACTTAATTACAGACAATGAATTGAATGAGATTACCTATGACAATTCCAGTTTAAACTTTGAAAAGCTAATAAATTTATTTGGAATAGGGAATCTGCTAAGTCGCAACCCCTATGATTGTAGTGGTGGGGAACAGCAGAAAATAGTCATAATGAAAACAATGCTTCAGGATACTGACATCCTAATTTTGGATGAACCTACGAAAGCATTGGACCCGATTTCAAGTTTAAAGTTGGCAAAAATCTTCGAAGAGATTAGAAAAGATGGAATGACAATAGTAATGACAAGTCATGATTTGCCATTTGTTGCAAATAACTGTGAACGCTGTTTGATGCTATTTGACAAAGACATTCAAATAGATACATTCCCAAAAGCGATATTTAGAGAAAATAACTTTTACACAACATTCATCAACAGAATGGTGAAAAATTACTGCCCAAAATGCGTTACAATACCTGATGTTCGCAAAAAATGGGACTTATAAAAAAATATAGAGAGTGATAACTATGGATACAATTATGATGACAACCCTAATCTTGTCCGCAGCGATAATATTAGGATTCGTATATGTTGCATTTAAGATGTATGAAAAATCAAAGCCAAGCGTTGAATCAATTGTCTTAATAGCTATTCTGGTAGCTATTGCCACAATAGGTCGTCTGGCATTCATTGCAGTTCCTGGAGTTCAGGCCTGTTCGTTCATTGTGATAATGGTAGGTATTGTCTATGGCCGTAACGAAGGATTCCTTGTAGGGGCTCTCGCAGCACTGGTTAGTGATCTTTTCACAGGACTCGGATATTGGTCCCTATTCCAAATGATTGGATGGGGATTGATGGGTTATACTGCAGGACTAATAACTACAAAATTGGACAATACAATTGCAAGAGCAGCATTCGGGTTTGCATGGGGATTCCTATATGGATGGATAACTGACATTTCAGGAATATTCTACATAGTGCCAACTGCAACTTCAGTTATCGCATTATTCGCAGCCAGCGCATTCTTCGATTTATTGCATGCGATTGCTAACGCTGTATTATTGGTAATATTCTACAAATGGTTTAAGAAAATATTCCTACGTGCAAAAACCAAGTTTTTGCAAACCAATTAAATAAATTAAAAAACTAAAATGGTATTATGAATAAATTTAAACTAACAAGAAAATTCAACGATGGAGACAAAATTTATTCAACCGACAATACCATTTTAATTAAATTTAGAAATAAAAGAAATGGAATTATAACCTCTCTGGTAAACGGAGGCTATAGTGAAGATTTCCAGGCTGTTTTTAACCATCAGCTTTCCCAAAAAAATATTGATGAAAATGAAAGTGGGGAAGTTGACATCAATGTTTACCTCAACAGATTAACTAAAAATCTGGCCGATGAGTTTAATTTAAATGAGGAAAACATAAGCGGACTAATAACATCGGCTAAAATGAAAAATGCCGGAATTGCTGTTGAAAGATTTAGAAAACTGGAAGTCGTTGCCATTTCAACCGCCGGAACCAATGTAAATGCAGTTGCAGCAGGAGATCCGGCAGGCTATTACGAGGAAAATGGAGAATTTGACTTGGAAATTGGTACGATAAATACCATAATACTCATAAATGCAAGATTAAATGAATCCTGCCTATTGCAGGCAGAGATGACCGCAACAGAAGCAAAAACTGTAGCTTTAAGGGAACTGATTGTCCCAAGCAGATATTCGTCAAAGGTTGCAACAGGGACTGGAACTGACGGAATAGCTATCTTTTCAGAACCAAATTCGGAAAATCATTTATCAAATGCAGGCAAACATTCAAAACTCGGAGAGCTAATTGCCAAATCAGTGATAAAATCGATTAAGGAATCATTGGTGAAACAGATTTGGCTAACCCCCACATACCAATCCAATGCACTTATCAGATTATCCAGATACGATGTTGACATAAATGAGTTCTATAATGACATTCCCGACAAGGAAGAGTTCTTAATTGAATTGAGAAAAGCCAATAGAGATTCAGAGCTTGTTGGATACGTTTCCCTGATTCTGCATGTTCTAGACCAATACCAAAATGGATTGGTTACTGAAAAAACCGCTGAGAAAATTATTGATTCCATTTTTAAAAATCAGATAAGCAAACCAGAATGGTCATCCATGAAAAAATTAGTGAATCATATTGTAAAAGTTTATTTGAATAAAAAGTAGCTATGAAAAATGAGGATTTACATATTCATAAACTTCATCGAAGCTTGTTTCAACACCAAGTCTCTTATATTCATTTACAAGAGTATTGACATCCCTTTCGAATAGCTCCTTTGCAATAGGATTGTCTAAAACCACAGACTGTGAAACATCGATGATTACAGGTTTTTCGTTGTGATTGAGAATGTTGAAATTAGACAAATCACCATGAACCAATTTGGCATCATTTACAAAAAGTTTTAATTCGACAAGCAGTTGGTTAAAGAAGCTTTCAGGATCTTTTGGTGGTTGATTTTTAACTGTGTTTGAAGGATTGCCCTCATCATCACCAATGAACTCCATTATGAGAACATTATTGGAATGAGTAATTGGTTTTGGAACGTTGACACCAGCATTATACAGTCTGGTAAGGTTCTTAAGCTCCTTACTAACCCAATTATAAATTATTTGACGTTTATTTTTTGTCTTAACATTGAATCTTGGATCCCCATCAATATAATAGTTCATCTTTTTAAAATCAGAAGTAGCTATTCTGTAAATCTTAACAGCCACAATATTATCGTTTTTTTCTATGCCTTTTAGAACATTAGCTTCCTTTCCAGTACTAATTGCTCCATTAAGAACATCAATATATCCCTGATTAGCTAGCTTATAAAGAGTTTCCAAAGTAGACTTGTCAAATATTTCGCTGCCTACTTTCCTGTCTGAGCTGTCCTTTTTTCTTTTGCGCTCATTCATGTCCTGAATTTTTTTATCTGCTTTAGCTATTTTAGGATCCATTAAAATCAGTATAAATAAAAAAAAGAAATTTAGATTACATTTTTAAGTAACCTTTTCTTTCAAGCCAGTTAGATTCTGTTTTTGTGTATCTCCAAATTACATCTGCCTTTTCATCAGATTGGAAATCCCATGGTTTTACAAGGATTACATCACCTTCACGAATCCAAATACGTTTTTTCATTTTTCCAGGGATTCTAGTCATTCTTATATTTCCGTCAGCACATCTAACCTTAAGTTTTCCATGTCCCATGATTTGTTCAACAACTCCAGGAATCTCACCCTTTTTTGGAGTTCTTACTCTTCTATATTCTTGTTGATTATTATCTGGTTTTGACAAATACTCTCCTCCATTTATACTTAAAACTATAATTAACTAATAATTTAGAATATTAATATTTATTGACTTTTTAATATATTAATGTTTTTTTTATTTAAAGCTAATGATATTAACACAAAAAAGAGCAAAGGATACAAAAATAAAAAATAAAAAAAGAAAAAGAAAATTTGAAGGAATTTAATTGTTTCCGAACATTCCTTCTTTTTCATCAGCAGTTAAAATTTCAACGATTTCTTCAGGACTGCTAATGTTCAATACTTTTCCGCCTCTCATAATAGCTGCCCTATCACAAACATCAAGAACGAATTCCATATCGTGAGAAATAATAATAAAGGTTTGATCTAATTCTTCACGTGCTCTTAAAATAGAATCTGATACTATAACTCTGGTAACTGGATCCATAGTACCTGTCGGTTCATCTAAAATAATGATTTTAGGTTCTTTAATTAATACTTGTGCTAAAGCAACCCTGTGTTTTTCCCCTACACTTAATTCGTCAGGATATTTGTCAAGCAATGCTGCAGCTGCATCATTAGTAAATCCAACAGCAGTCAATACATGAATAGCTTTAATCTTTGCAAATTCTGCAGGCAAATCAAGACTAATAGCATCAGTTAAATTTCCAATGATTGTTCTGTGAGGATATAAAGAATATTCTTGATGTAATAAACCTAAATAAGGCATGATACGGCCTCTGTTAAGTGGACCTACTTTTGTCATGTCAATCCATTCGTCACCAAGTTTAATTACGATTTCGCCGCTACTTGGTTCTGTAAGGCCTATAAGCATCCTACTTAAAGTGGTTTTACCAGCACCACTTAAACCTACTATACCGAAGATTTCGCCCTTGTGGATTTCCAAATCGATTCCATCTACTGCTTTTACAACCCCTCTTTCAATTGAGAAGTAATGTTTTTTAACGTCATCGATTTTGATTTCAACTTCACCAATTTCAGGGTTTTCAGCCTTTTCGGTTACAGGCACTGTTTTCATGAAGTTTTCCACTACCTCATCAGCAGGACCTTCCTCTATCATTTTACCTTCATCTAACCAAATTACCTTATCTGCAAGCTCCACCATAACTTCAGGCCAATGAGAAGTGATTAACATTGTAATTCCTTCATCTTTAACCCCTTCGATTAATGTATTGTGTAATTTTTTTGCAGTTTGAGGATCCAAAGTTCCTGTAGGTTCGTCTGCTAGGAACAACATTGGTGCTTTTGCCAATTGCCTTGCAAGAACTACCCTTTGTTTTTCTCCTCCACTTAAATCACGAGCAATGTGGGTAATCCTATGATTCATTTGAACCATTTCTAAAAGTTCTAAAGCCCTGTAGAGTTTCTCTTCATATTCCCCTTCGTCACCCATAGCCCTCATTACATTTTCGATTACGGTTTCCTCATCGTACAATGCAAAGTTACGTTGTAACATGATAGCTATTCTTCTTTTTATGCTTGCGAATAGTTTTCTATCACAATTGTAGAAGTCCACTACTTGAGACTCATAAGTTCCGCCACAAGCACATTTTTCACCAACATGAGATGGGGATTCTACTGCTAAACATTCTGGACATACTGCAAGATTGAGAATTACTTGACCTTCATCAGGCTTATAGTCCAATGTACCTCTAAGCATGTTAATTAAAACTGATTTTCCACTACCACTACGGCCCAAAATACCTAATGTTTGGCCTTCCTCGATTTCTAGATTAATATTTTTAAGAACATCAACTCCACCAAAATTCTTTGTAATATTTTTAAGAGTTATGAATTCCATTAAATCACCTTTATTATAAATTACTATATATTTATAGAAACATCCATTAATAATACTTTCTAATAATGAAGATTATATAACATTGTTATTAGACTTTTTATAAACTAAATCAAGCTAATCATAAGTCAAATTAAAAATCAGATATGTTAAAGTCCAGTTTACCTGAAATAACCGCTCTTGCAATAGAAAAACCAGAAATACCTGTATTTAACATTTTAATTATTTTTTCTTCACTATCAATTGAATTATTGCCAATGACCGGAATATCCAAATTGGAACATAATCTTGTTAAAAGTTCATAATCAGCATCAAAAACACCTGGCTTCATAGCATCCACATGCAAATAATCCGCCCCGGAATCCTGGATAATTCTGCAGACAGCCAAATCATCAACAACATTGGCCCGAATCTTAACAGAAACCTCCTTAGAAACATTGTCAACAACTTCTGAAATGAATTCCCCCAAATCATTTCTTTGAAGCATGTTCTGACCACAGCCAATTTCCAGAAATTCAGGTTGCCTGCAATGGCAATTTATCTCAATAATATCAAGATCTTCAATTTCATCTAATCTGATAATGGGATTGGGAGTTGTAGAACGCACATTAACTGAAACCTTAACATCATCATTCTTATCCTTAATCGATGATGCCTCATTAGCAATATGAGTAAAAATTAGATTTTTAGGGAAATGAAATTCCTTTCTTCCCCTTTCAAGGATTTTTCCAGAAGCTTCAATTGTAGGCTCATCCAAATTGAAACCTCCTAAAGTAGCTACATCAAAACCAAAAGGAATTACCTTATTTAGAAAAGCAGCATCAGTAATCCCTGCCATTGGAGCAACTACTTTAATAAGAATTCCCCCTATAATTTATCGATAACACAAGTCCACATTTCATTGTTTTTGTCACGGATTTCTTCAAGACCAATATCAGCCATATAAGCAGAATCTTCGGCATTGTCGGATCTTCCAATACCTGCTTTAAGGCCGATTCCAATTTCCTCATCGATTTCAACCAAGATATCTTCAATATCTTGTTCTGATAATCCATTACATGGTGACATAAAATTATCTCCACCAATGAAGAATAATAAAGCGCCTTTTTTAACTAATTTGGTCATTAAGTAATGTTGTGTTTTATTAACCATGAAACTAGTGTCAAATGCAGATTCAATATCTGTCAATGTTTCTGTAACACTGTTAATATCAATATGAGCTACTTGAACAAATGAATCTTCAGGATCTTCAATAATGCTGTCCACTGCCAAGATTTCTTTCCTATCACTGGATTGAGCTCCTCCTTTTTCCTGAAGTGCAATAGTAGCCAATTTTTGAGCTTCATGAGGAGTTTCTGCAGCTCCAATTCCCATACTAATAGTAATTGGATATCTATTCCTAATGGACCTTTGTATTCTCAAATGATCCTCTACGCTAAGACCATTGGTAATTGCAAGTAAATTATCAAATCTTGTATAAAATACTAATCCTTTTCTAGCAGCAACCTGTCTTTGAATGTCTGCATAAAGTTCTGCTTGTAAAATCTGAAGATCAGATTCAGTTCTTGGTCTTGGAGTAACAGTCCATGGACCATAGTTATCAATTTGAATTAAAGTCATTTGTATCATATTATGTCACCAAATTAAAATACACATATAAAAATATAGTTTATATATTATTTAAAATTAATTCAGAAAGCTTTTTCTTATCATCTAAATTTTTCATTATTGTATTTGTAACAGTAACTTCATCAATGAAATTTTCTATTTCTTCTTTTAAATCGCTGTCCTTATCATCAATTACAAAATTATTTAAAAAATCCTTATATAGTGACGCAACACCAACAGATGATACTGGAATGCCCAAAGCTTTCATAAACTTACTTGCAGGTCCTGAAACAGAATCGTTGCCGATTATAGGAGAAACTGCAACAACATGCGTTTCTTTAAGAGCTTCCCTAACACCATCCAAAGATAAAATTGGCAAAATTGAGGTTATAGGATTTGAAGGACCTATAATAACCGCCTTGGAATTCTTGATTACTTCAATAATTCCAGGAGCAGGTGCAACTTCACTGAAAACCACATCTAAAACTTCAGGTTCGCTTTGATGCTTGATTAAAAAATCATGAAATTCCAATTCGCCGATATCGGTTACTATCTTAATATCAGAATTTTCATTACTCATTGGCATAATATTAGCTTTAATACCCATATTCCTTGCTTGGATTTTAACAACTTCATCCAAAGGATGGTTTTCCAACAATAGAGTCTTCTGTATTTTAGTGGCTCTATCAATATCCCCTATTCTAAGCAACTCTGGAGTGCCAATTTCATTAAGTCGTTCATGAGTTATGAAAGTGTCATCCCTAACACCATACCAAAATTCCTCATTAATCATATCGGCCATAGTATACAGTACAGTATCAATATCGGCAGAAACATAAACGCCAGAAAAATACTCGTTTTCCAATGTATTAACAATAATATTCAATTCATCATTATCAACGAGTTCTTTAATACCTTGCAATAGTTTAGGAGTTCCAGTACCTCCAGATAAAACAGTAATCATAATAACAACCTAATTTCTAAATGCATCAAATTTCTTTGGTCTCAATAGCTTGGAAATGTCAGAATCAACATCCCGAAGTAAATCAAAACTATCAAAACCTCTCAACAATACAACAGGAATACCCTCATTAGCCTGACCCATAATCAAAGAAGCAGCCGCCGCAAGTTCATCGGCAGTAGCTATTTCAGTAGTTTCAAGTTCACGACCATAAAGATCAGTATCTCCAACTCTACGCCACAATGGAGAAATTCCACTACAACCGATTGCAGTGCCTATTGCACCTACCCTAAATGCCCTGCCCTGAGTATCTGTAACGATAACTGCAATTTCGGTAGAATATTTTTCTTCCAGAGATTCTCTAATTTCACGAGCTGATTTGTCAGGATCGTCCGGCATAGGAGTAGCCAAATCATCATCAACATTGGACTCGTCAATTCCTGCATTAGCACAGACAAAACCATGTTTTGTTTCAGTGATTATAAAATCAGGACCGACCTTGACAACCTCATTGGAAGCCTGAAGAATGCTTTCAACAAGTTGAACATCCTTACCACATTTTTTAGCAAGTTCAATCGCTTCATCTGAAGGAACCAATTCATTCAAATCTATAAAATTACCTTCAGCTTTAGAAATTAAAGTTTCAGCTATTAATAGAATATCTCCATGCACCAAATCAATATCCTGTTTATTTAAAGAATCTTCAATTAAATCAGAAATATTATCATCCTTTTTAACTAAAGGAATTTCAGTAAGACCAATTAATTCAATAGTCATAAAAATCAACACTAAAAATAAAAAAAATAAAAAAAATTATGGATTAAGGGACTCGATAGTCCATTCTCCATCAAAAATAGCTGCACCAGATGTAACTGGTTTCTTATAATTTGCAAAGATACCTTGATCGAATATGTATTGAGCCGCTTCTTTGGAATCCTTAGCTTCAAAATCAACATGATCATAATCCTGTGAACCATAAGTTGAAATAAAAGCAGCCTCACCATACGGAACCCTGTCAACCAATAACTTTTCATCATTAGCAATTCCAATATAACATTGATATTCCTCTTTATTATTGGTGGAAGTTACAGCACCTGCAATTCTTGGAGTATGATAATCGTCTTTCTCATAATCCATAGTCAATAAAGAATATGCAATAGCATCTTTAATATTCATTCCAACATGTATCTTATCCGCAATCACATCTGTATGTGAACCATTAGATACAATAGCTACACCATTTACAATCCTAATACAGTTGTAAGTGATATAAGTATTTTCAAAAATATCTTTTTCAAAACCTTCTTTAGGAACGATTGCTGCCCTATTTTCAAAAGTAAGGCATTGTCTATTTGGAAATGACCTACTTGAAACCCTGTAGGCTACAAAAGGTTTACCATCAACATTCATCCCAATTGATAAAATTCTCCCAGTATATTTCATTTTATAAAATCCCCATCATTAATTAATTAGGAACATGAACAGCTTCCTGAGGTGAGATACCATCAGGAGTTGTGATAATGATTTCTCCAGGCTTAATATTAACTTCACCCTTATCCATGACCGATGCCAGCACACCAATAGCATTATTCTTAATCATGCTAGACATATCTTCACCGTTTACTGTAACCTTATGCAAATTAGCTACAGGAACTACATAATACTCTTTTACACCACTACTGTCAGTCATGTTTGGTTTTCCAGTGCCTCCATCCTGATCTGTTGCTGCCACATCGCTAGCAGGTGCAAAACTGCTTGTAACAACTAAAAAAATCATAAGAGTAAATAAAATATCGATAAATGGAACCAAATTGAAGTTTGGCTTTTGACTTGAAACTCTCTTTTTGTATGATTTAACATCAATTGCCATAAAAACCCCTACTGTTTCAATTTACTCTCAATTATTTCAGAATTAACATTACATTTCTCTAGAATAACATTGGAAATACTCTTATCCAACATACTTGGTTTGAATGAAACTTTAATGTTAGCATAAGGATCTGAAATAGCTCTAGTATTTACAACACCTTCAGCTCTTTGCAAAGCTTCCAATGCACATTCTACATTTGCATCTACTCTTACCTTAGCAATTCCATAACCCCAATTGGTCATTTTTGTAGCAAGTTCAATTTTATCCATTTCATTGTCAATTAAACCTTGAATATAAGTGAAAATTGGCAATAAAATAATAGCTACGGTCAATCCCATAATTGTGGTAATAAGAGCAACATAAATACCTTGTGCCATTGCAGTTGCATCCGCACCTACTCCCAATGTTTTAAAAGTCATCCAAATTCCAATAACTGTACCGATAAGACCTAAAAATGGAGCTAATTCAATAATGGTTTTAAGAGTATTGATATTTTTTGTCATTTTACTGACTTCAACAATAAAAATCTGTTCAATACTTTCTTCAACTTCAATCTTATTTTTATAACCAATTTTTAATGTCTCAGATATAATTCTTGAAATTGGATTTTTATAAGTATTTAATTGTTTTAACGCTTCAACAGCTCCGCCTCTTTCCATAGAAGCAGTTACAACACCAAAAATCTCTGTTGCATCAACTTTACTAATTTTTTTAAGATAATGGATTTTTCTAGCCGCAATGATAATACCATAAATACCTATAAACAATATGACATAGGTAATTATACCACCCTGACTGAATATTTCCATTAACATTTCGAAAAATTGAGCAAAATATTCAAATATCATTATTAACCTCAAAATTAATAAATTAAAAAAACTCTATAAAAATATTTTATTAATTCAAATACTTAAATATTTATAAAAAAAAGAGAAAAAATCGATTTTATTTCATTTTTTTAACAGTTGCCCATGACCTTCTAACAAAATCCGGCATTTCATCATAAGTAAAATTGGTTAAAAACTTCTTGGTTGTTGGGTCACTAGGATATCCTGAACCGATTCCCCCAAGTTTCCTATAATCCTTATTGATTTCCTGAATGTATTCATCACGGGTTTGCTTTGCAATGATAGATGCTGCACTAACCTGAATGTAATTGTCATCAGCCTTATGCTCTGCCAAAACATCACATCCAGTCATCTCACACAAAAAGTTTTGAAAACGTTCAGGCTTAACATCCACCGCATCAACAATAGCCTTTTCAGGTTTGATTCTTGAAACAATCTCGGCCATCGCATTTTTTTCTATTTCATTAAGATTAACGCCTTCTGCCCTTAAATTGTCAATATCACGAGCTGATAAAACAACTATCTCATATGGAAACATTTTTTTAAGTTTGCGAGCTAAAACATATCTCCTATTGGGAGTTAACCTTTTAGAATCTTTAACACCCATTCTTTCAAGAACGGTTAACATGTTATCCGGAACCACTACTCCTGCGACAACTAACGGGCCGAGAACAGAACCCCTGCCTGCCTCATCTACACCAAGAATTTCCATAAATATCAAAAAAAAAGTAAAAAATGAAATAATAATTATTTCATTGCTCTTATACGTACGTCAGGTTCTAATGCTAAAGGTTCAGCAGCAACAATAGCTGTTCCTTTTGCAACAACAGTCATAGGATCATCGGAAATTTCAATAGGAATTCCAATTTCTTCATAAATTCTTTCTTTCAATCCACGGAAACCTGAACTTCCTCCAACAGCAATAGCATTGTGGTAAACACCAGCCATTAATTCAGGAGATAATCTTTCAAGGATAATATTTAAACCATCAATTATTTGCTCAATATAAGGTTCAGCAGCATCAGCCACTAAATTTGAGTCAATAACTACTTTTTTAGGCCTATTAGTTTCAAGAGACTTACCGATGACTTCAAAACTTAAATTTTCGAATTGTTCACCGGAATGAACCATACCAACTTCCATTTTAGCCGCTTCCGCATCATGAATACCAATAGCTACATCGTATTTCTCAGCAACTAATTCAACAATCCTATTATCCACATCATCTCCACCACATCTGACGGTTTCAATATCGTTAATACCACCAAGAGAAATAATTACAATATCTGTGGAACCAGCACCAATATCAACAACCATAGTTCCATGAGCCTCTGCAATAGGCAATCCTCCACCAATAGCTGCAGCCAATCCTTCACTAATTACACGAACATATTCGGCACCTGCTTTTCTACCAATTTCTTCAGCAGCATTCTTTTCTACCTCAGATGCATCTCCAGGAATACCAATAACAATCCTGCCCACAGTTTCTCCTTCATTAATTCCGATTTGCATTGCTTTAATAAGTAAAGCTTGTGCTTGCATTACGTTTTCAATTACTCCTTTTTTCAAAGGTCTAACTGCAATAATGTCTTCAGGAGTTCTTCCAAGCATTTTTTTAGCTTCTTCACCAACAGCCAAGACTTCTGATGGATCATCCTTTTTAACTGCAACAACAGATGGTATTTGATACAATTCAAATTTGTCTCCTGCTGGTTTTGCAATAACAGTATTTAAAGTACCTAAATCTATTCCTAAGCTATTTCTAATAATTCTTGTTTCAGGATTATTATTTAATTCAGTTTCTTCCTCGCGTCCGAAAATATTCATTTGGTGGCCTCCATATTTAAATTTTTAAAATCTTTAAAATCTATAACGAAAATTTTATTTGATGTAGCTACACTCTGAACTTTAAAAACATCACTATCATTTTTGGCAGATACTAAAACAGTAGACAATACAACATCTTCAGCACTATAAATAGGTTTTAAAGCCTTTTTAATGAAATTTGGTAGCTTAACATTAGCACTTACATCAACATCAATAAATGCGGTTGTTTGAGATTCGGATAAAATATCAAGTGGGATTTTAGATTTTCCCAAGTAAGCGACAGTGTCCTTTATAACATTTTCAGGAGCGATGAATGCCATTAAATTGGATTCCTGTTTTAGATGAGAATGGGAGATTCTGATAAATGCCCCTCCTTTTTCATCACAAAACTTCTTAAATTCATCAATTTTAAATGATTTTCCATATAACATAATGAAATCAAATTTTTTGCTTAATTTATTTTCATTTATTATTACATGCTCCCTAAATAATATTTTTACAGTACGATTTGATGCAATAGCCTTATATGCAATTTCATCAACCAACTCAACATTTCCTGCAATAATACACCACATGTGGTCATCTAAATCATCATCTCCAGATGAAATTCTTGCAAGACGTCTAAGAGCCTGAATATTATCTTCTATCATTTAACTACTCACAATATATTAATATATAATCTCATACTCAAACAATGTTACTACAAATGATAAAATAACTGCTATTTATAGCTTATTTTAGTTAATAACCAAAATTATAGAAAACATCATTAAAGTTCTAATAATTAATTATTACTGATTATTATTATATATATTTTATCTTTGTTTAAAAATAAATTAAAAACAAGCAAAAAAATTAAAAAAAATAAGTTTAATAAGAACTGCCGATAAATATATTCTAAACAAACATAAATTATATTATAACAAATCAATCGTCTTATTTTTTTAAAAAAAATATTGTCTAAACCTTAAGAATAGACATTGAAAAAACTAAGTTCATTGACAAGAGAAAGTTAATAATAAATAACTAAAAAAGTATTACCATGGGTCGAAACATGAAAATAGAAAACACCAAAATAACAAGCTTTATGGCATTATCAGATATTGTATCCTTATTGAATATGATAAGTGGATTTGTATCCATAATATTATCAATGAACGGTTATTTTGAATATGCTGCTACAGCTATGTTTTTTTCACTCTTGTTTGACTCTGTAGATGGTTGGGTGGCAAGAAAAATTAATAGAAATGACCAATACGGATTTGGAAAAAATATTGATTCATTATCCGACGTGGTATCATTTGGAGTAGCCCCTGCATTATTCCTTTATTCCGTCTCTAAAACAATACAAAATTCTCCAGAAATACTTGTACTGATCGTATCTGTACTAATGGTAGCATGTGGAGTATTGAGACTGACAAGATATAATGCAATAAACGATTATATCGATTTTAAAGGATTTATCGGATTTCCAATCCCTGGAATTAGCGTAATACTTGCTAGTTATTACCTGACAGGAGCATTCAATATTTATATTGCATTAGTCTTAATGACAATCGTTTCATTGTTCATGATAAGCAATTTCAAATACAAAAAAGTAGATAATTTTACAATAATTGGAATCGGAGCCGTGCTAATTATCCTTTTGATATTGCAATTACCACTAATAGCATTCAATATTAATATTCCAGCACTATTTTTATTAATTATATGCCTATATTGCTTAATAAGTTATTTATTTAGATAAACACTAATCATCTACTTATTTATATAAGTAGAGGTCATCAAATGAACAATAAAATACCTGAAGATTCCATTTATCCATATGAATACGAAGAAAACACAGAAAGCCTAAAAAGAAAAATTCAAAAACAAAAGGAATTGAATAGGCCAAGATTGAAAGAGGAACACGAGGAAAATATAACAAACGATTTGAAAATCTTTGAAAAAATAAATGAAAGACTTTCAAAAATATTCAAGAGCAGCTCATCAGACATCGGCGAAGATGAAAAAAAGAAGAAAATAGGAATAGCCATAACAACACTGATTGTAATTGTCCTAATAACATCCTGCTATTATTTTTTAATATATGAACCTTCACAAAAAAGTCTGGAGGAAGCCCGAACAGAAAAGCTGAATGAACTCCATTCGTTGTATAAAGGCCCATTAGCTTCATCAACTGAATCATTTACCTTGGAAAAACAAATCAAAAAAGCCAAAAGTGCCCATGAAGTAAATGCAATTAACATAATGGGGCCGGCAACAAAGGATTGGAGAGAATTTCAAAAAAAGGCCATTAATGAGAATCATGACAAATTCAATAGAACAATGGCCATTTATCAAACGGAAGACAATAAAACAGTAATAATGCCTATTTCAGATGCATTCACCATTGTAAATAACAATGGAGCGAATATCCTGTCAAATATTGAATTTAAAAAACCGAATACAATATCAGTTCCAATACTGTTGTCTCGCCTTCAGGCGGGAGCAGGACTGATATCAGTAGGTAGCATAGTGGACATATATACTCAAAACAACCTAAACAACAGTCAAAATCTGGAAAACGACAGCTCCCTTGCAATTAGCGGATGCACGGTAGTTTCAATAATGAGATGTGAGGCAAGTGGAGAAATAGAATCAGAATATGGAACATCCCAGACATTAGTAAAAGGAAACAACACAAATCCCAATGAAAACACAAAAACATTCACAGCAAATGTAATTGAAATGATAAAGGGATCATTGGCTGGGGGATATAATGAAAGGCAAACATTAAATCTCCTTAAAAACTACGGGGTAAAATTAGCCAACTGCGAAAGAGGAATAAATTTGGCAGAACTTGATGCACAGTATCTGCTGCTATTGGAAGTCCCCCATGACAAAGTGAATTACGTTTTAGACAACATGGACAATATAATTTTGACAATACCTACAAGCAATGCCCCAACATGGATGGTGAATGAACTGAAAGACACATATGAAAAATAAAAATAATTATAATTATTGAACTAAATATATAGATATTATGAAAAAACCAACAATTTCAACAATCATTCTGATAATTGTTATTGCAATAATAGGTTTGTATGCATTAGGTGAAGTTGACTATTATTCAATGAAAATAACAACAGAACGTAATGTTGACTCTCCCGTAATAACAATTCCTGCAATTGGACTATCGGAAAAAATAAATAACATATCACTTTCACAAGGGGTATATAGGCAGATTGACACTTATACTCCAGATACTGGAGATGTTGTGCTTTATGGACATAGAACGCTACAGGGATCACCATTTTTAAGGCTAGATCAGGTAAATAAAGGTGATGAACTTGTAGTGGAATGGCCTGAAATTGGAGAACTCAAATACACAGTTACAAATAAAGAGATAGTGCCTGCAAACTACCAACTAACAACTGTGCAAGGAGGGCATAAACTATTCTTGGTAACATGTGATCCAATAGGATCCACAGCTAATAGATTAATAATAGAAGGAGAATTAAGCTCACAAGGACCTATTCAAGAACAGATAATTAAAGACAACCCTCAAGAATATTATGGCCTAATAATAGCAACATTATTCCTTATTGGAGGATTAATATTCAGTTGGTTCTATTCAAAAGACAATAGAATTTATTTAATTGTTACTGTCCTTATAATTTCAGCAATAATATTCTATTTCTACCTATTCCCAATACCACCAGATATTATATTCTCAAAAATAGGATTCCTGAATGGTGAATTTGCATAAGGAGACGATAAAATGGACGTTGATAAAGAATACTTTTCAAATATAAGTTCCAGAGAAAGAGCAATATTTGAAGGAGCTATAAGTATGGGAGCATTATTCCATCAATTCATTGGAACTCCTGTAAACAACAATACAAAAGAAAGCTTGGAAATAGCTATAAAAAACTCTTTGAAACTTCAACCAGCTATTGAAGATGTAGAAGTAAAAATAAACTTTGAAAGATTAGAAGAAGCATTATCTGAATTTGATTACACTTCCTTAAATGGCGACATGTTAGATGTGAAAATATATACAAAGGTAGGTAATGTAAAGGCAACCATTAGAATGGAATTTATTGAAGAATTAAATTATCCACTTATGTATGTTGAAGATATAGAAGATTAATATAAATCTTTTAAATCTTCCAATAATTCTTCCAAATGACTTTTTTTAATATGATTCATTAAAATAATGCGAATAGCTACAGGACAAGAAGCTACTGAAACTTTCCATCCTCTCTCATCAAGCAAATCAGAAAGCTCTTCAGCTCCGATTGTAGGATGATTAAAGGCAACAATATTCAATTCAGGTTCAACAACAATATTATAACCGATTTTTTTAAGCTCTTCCTTGAAGAATATGGTGTTGCTCATCAAATTTTGTATCAGTTCCAAATAGCCTTCTTTTCCAAAGTATTTCATAATACCATAGGTAGCTGCCGAAGCCGCACCTAACCTTGTTCCAACAATGGTTGATTGTGTTTTAACAGTAAGATATGGGGAATCAATAGCCATAACTTCAAGATATTCTTTTTTTCTAAACAAAATCCCACCTGCAGGAATAGGTGCCAAACCCATCTTATGCGGATCAACAGTAATTGAACAGACCCCTGGAAGTGAAAAATCGAAGTCTGGAAAATCATAACCTATTTCCTTTAAAAACGGAATTGAAAAACCACCGAATGCAGCATCTACATGAAAATAGATATTGTTATCATATGCTATTTTTGAAATTTCATCAATAGGATCCACAAGCCCCAATTCAGTTGTTCCGGCAATAGCCACAATAGCAACTGTCTTATCTGAAATGGAGTTTTTCAATGATTCAATGTCAATCTTATAATTATCATCCAATTTAGCTTCAACAATTTTAAGATCCATCATGTCTGCGGCTTTTTTAAATGAAAAATGGGCTGATTCAGGAACTATTATTTCGCCCTTTTTAATTCCCTTATATTTCCTTGCATGATTTCTAGCAGCCCTGATTGCCATTATATTAGCTTCAGTACCGCCAGTTACAACATTACCATAAACTTCATCAGCAGACAATAATCCACCAATAGATTTAATAACAGAATCTTCAATCTGTTTAGTTCCTTTAAAAAGACCAGGATCTCCCAAATTTGAATCTAAAAAATTACAAAAAATTTCTTTTGCAAAAGGATGTGCTTCAGTACACATTGAACCTAAAATTCTACCATCACTATATTTTAAATCCTGAGATTGAAAATCTTCTAAATTTTTTAGAATAATATCTTTTGATACTGGCTTTTCTTCCATAAAATAACCTTATAAAAGTTTTTGAAAAAAATAAAAATAAAAAAAAGATGAAAAAATTAATTTAGATTCTTACGAGCAGCATCGAGAATTAATTTTTTCTCAGCTCTAGCTACAGTTTTTCTAACTTCAGCTACAGCATCCGCATTAGATGAAACGCTTGTAATTCCATATCCAACAAGTTTTTCAACAATACGAGGTACACTACCTGCTTGACCACAGATACTACATTTTACTCCTGCTTCAACACATTTTTTAATTGTTCTTTCAATTAGCATCATAACAGCAGGATGCTCTTCGGTATAATGTTTAGCAACGAATTCGTTGTTTCTATCAACCGCTAAAGTGTATTGGGTTAAATCGTTGGTTCCTAAACTTACAAAGTCAATACCTACAGCAATATAATCTTCAATGGTTAAAGCAGCAGCAGGTATTTCCACCATCATACCAAAGTCAATATCCTTGTGAGGAATGAGACCTACAGAAGCACAAAGCTCTTTTGCTTTTTTAAGCTCTTCAGGACTTTGTGACAATGGAATCATGATACCGAGGTTTGTGTATCCTTGATCGTATAATTTTTTAATAGCTTTAAATTCGCATTTAAGAATTTCAGGTTGGTCCAATTCTCTTCTGATACCTCTCCAACCTAACATTGGGTTGTGTTCTTCAGGTTCGTTCTCTCCACCTTCTAAAGTTATGAACTCATCGGTTGGAGCATCAAGAGTCCTATACCAAACAGGTTTTGGATAGAATGCATCAGCTACGATTTTAACATTGTCTGCAATAATGTCAATCAATTCATCTTCCCTACCTTCAGCAACGAATTTTCCAGGGTGAATACCGCTAGTCAACATCATGTGTTCAGTTCTAAGTAAACCAACACCATCTGCACCGGTAGCTGCAGCCCTAGCAGCAGCTTCAGGCATACTTACATTTGCTTTAACTTCAGTTACGGTGATGATTGGAGCTGCTTCCACATTGGTTGCTGCAACAGGAGCCTCTTCTTTGGTTTCAGTTAAACCTTCAAATACCAATCCTTTTTTACCGTCTAAGGTTACGCCATCGTCTTCAGTTAAAGTTGAAGTAGCTGAACCAGTTCCTACAACACAAGGAATTCCTAATTCACGAGAAATAATGGAAGCATGACAGGTTACACCACCTTCATCAGTAATAATTCCAGCAGCCCTTCTCATAGCTGGAACCATATCAGGAGTGGTCATTGTAGTGACCATAATGTCTCCATCTTTAACTTTATCTAATTCATCAATATCTCTAATAATTTTTACTAACCCAGAAGCAATACCTGGACTTGCACCAAGACCTTTGATTATTACTTCACCATCAACAACAGAATCAGAGCCTTCATCTGCAGGTGAATCCTTGTCGAGAGTAGTGATTGGTCTTGCTTGTAATAAGAATAACATGCCTTTTTCAAATGCCCATTCAGTATCCATTGGTTCTCCATAATGAGCTTGAACTCTTTTACCCATTTCAGTTAATTCAATGAGTTCTTGATCAGACAATACCCTTTCATTTCTTAATTCTTCAGGAACATCGACCTTTACACTAGTTCCTGCTTCATCGTTGGTGTACATTACTTTTTTATCACTAACGGTCACGTTAACAATTTCATCGTTCTTTTTGTCAACTGCATAATTATCAGGAGTTACATCACCTGAAACTACAGCTTCACCAAGTCCCCATGAACCTTCGATTAAAGCAATTTCCTCACCGGTAGATGGGTTTACAGTGAACATTACACCTGCCTTATCAGCGTTAGCCATTTTTTGAACTACAACAGCAATATATACTTTTGAGTGTTCAAAATCATTTTCTTCCCTGTAGAAGATAGCTCTTGCTTCAAACAATGATGCCCAACATTTTCTTACATATTCAATTACATCCTTATAACCTGAAACATGCAAGAAGGTATCTTGTTGACCTGCAAAAGAAGCTTCAGGCAAATCTTCAGCAGTTGCGGAAGAACGTATAGCCACATCAGTGTCTTCTTCACCAACTCTTTGGCAGAGCTGATTGTAAGCTTCAATAATGAAAGTGGTTATTTCATCAGGAATAGGAGTTTTAATAATAAGAGACTTGATTTCTTCAGCAGCAGCTTGAAGTTCTTTAGTATCGTTAATATCAATTCCTGCTAAAATTTCCATAACTTTATCATTAATTCCACCATCTTCCATGAACTTTTGATAAGTTTCAGCAGTTACTACAAAGCCTGGTGGAACAGGAATACCTGCTTGGGTGAGTTCTCCTAAATTTGCACCCTTTCCACCTGCAATTCCAATATCAGATTTATTTAAATCCTCAAATTTTACAACATACATGTCATAACCTCTTGGTTTGAAAAAATTATTTTGAAAATTGACATCTTAGACAAGTAATGCCAATATAATAATCTTATATTTGCTTTTCATAATTAATATATCTTAAGTAAAAATTAGAGATTATGAATTTTAAAAACAGCATTAACAAAAATCAATCAACCGAATGATGAAATGAGATACCTAATACTAACAGACAAACATGAAAAAATTAGAAAAAAAAGTTAAAAAAAAAAAGGAAAAAAGTCAGAAGAATTATTTGAGTAATTCTTGACCTCTATCAACCACAATTCTACAAGGAACTGGGAATTTCATTGAAGCTCTTTTCAATGCTAATTTAGCATCTTCAAAGTTTTTAGGTTGAATCTCAATAGTGATAACTCTTTGACCAGCTTTTAAGATAGCTTCAACACTAATAGGTTTACCGAAAGCGTTTCTCATACCACTTTGTACCCTATCTGCTCCTGCACCGGTAGCCATTGGGTTTTCTCTTACAATGTGGTGTGGGTAAGTTCTTAATTTCAAGTGGTAACCTAATCTACCAGCTTTTCTTTGCATTAATCTGTTAGAAGCAATCCTTGCAGCTTCTAAAGAATTGTGTCTAAGATGAGTAGGTTTTTTAACAACTAAACTTACTGCAACTGGAAACTCT
The DNA here is from genome assembly GCF_030539665.1 of Methanobrevibacter sp. Classification (NCBI taxonomy): domain Archaea; kingdom Methanobacteriati; phylum Methanobacteriota; class Methanobacteria; order Methanobacteriales; family Methanobacteriaceae; genus Methanobrevibacter; species Methanobrevibacter sp. The sequence goes on along the minus strand of NZ_JAUNXR010000001.1, from coordinate 291,192 downwards.
TCTCTTAAATTACCCATATCATATTGTACAATTCTTGAATTTGGGATTTTTCTAATATAATCTCTTCTTGTATAAGCACGAACCATTACAATTCCTCCACAATAAATAAATAACACAAACTTCTCGTTTGATTGAAAAATAGCTATTTAAAATAGTGACCTTACTAGCTATGTAAACATTATATATTTATGAATATATAGAATACTTAATTATTTTATTTTAATTATTAATAAATGTTACCATAATTTAACAGTAAAAAAATTAATTTTAAAAGAATAATAAGATAATATAAATCCATACTAAATTTAAATAATAATTATATATATTGAAAAACATACTTTTTAAATGTTGAGATATTATGAAAATTAATGGAGAGCTTAAATTAAGATACAACAACTCGAGAGATTGTGAAACTGTATTTAAGAGTTTGGAAATCGACAATAAAAATTTCATTGAATCGGAATACAATGAAAATGAAATAACATATAACATTTCGAGCGAATCACTTGGCAGCTTTCTATCGACTGTTGACGATTTGATTGCATCAGAAATTGTTGTTGAAAAAATAATAGTCTCTACTAACGATAATTAATTTATACGGAAAAATAAAAAAAAGGAGCAAAAATATGAAATTTAGATTAAACGGATCAGTGACATTTAGTAAAGATGCTAAAGACGCTGAATCAGACATTAGCGAATTTATTAATCAGGCAAATAGCGAAATACTTTTGAAAGGACTTGGAAGTGCAGATGAATCCGAAGCTGCAAGAATAACAGAATGGGAACTTGATGGAGATAAATTAAATCTTACCATTGAATCAGGTTATAAAATTAGAGCTCACGACGGATTGCTTAGAATCAAAAATCCTTTGAGCCAACTGTTAGGAAAAAAATATCATTTGGGTGTAAGAAAACTCCATATTGATGAATATGAAGTTACAATTCCAATAGGGGAAGGAGAATATAGTTTTGATTTAGATTCCGCTAAACAGTTTACACAATTAGAAGATATAAAAATAAAAGATGGTGCAGTATCCTTTTTAATTAAAGACTTGGATGAATCAATCATTAAAAAACAAAGTGTAAACAGGATCATCAAACAAGTAGCTAAAAAACAGGAAGAAATTGCAATTGGTGAAGATGGTGAGGAATTAGACATCACATACAAATTAAATGCAACTCCTGGAGAAATTATAGCTGAAAGTGAAGAATTTGAAACATATTTCGAAGGGGATATGACTGAAGAATCAATGAAACGTGGATGGGTAAAACCATTCCCTGGAAAAGGACAATGGTTCTACGGTCCTGAAATAACCGCCCTTGAACGTGCTTTAGAAGAAATTATTGTAGAAAGAGTCATTGAAAAAATAGGATTCCAAGAATGTTTATTCCCAAAACTTATCCCGATTAACGTTATGGAAAAAATGAAATATCTTGAAGGATTGCCTGAAGGAATGTATTATGTAAGTGCTCCAAAAAGAGATCCTGAAACATTTACCCAATTCAAAAACGAGTTAATAGTGAATAAAGAGGTCCCTATAGACTTATTAAAAGAAGGGCTTAAAGATCCAGGTTACGTGAATGCAGCTGCTCAATGTGAACCATTCTACCAATTCTTCTCACATGAAGTCATAGACGAAAGCGAATTGCCAATCAAGTTCTATGATAAAAGCGGATGGACCTACAGATGGGAAGGTGGAGGTGCAAAAGGCCTTGACCGTGTTCATGAATTCCAAAGGATAGAATGTGTATGGATGGGAAGTCCAGAGGAAGTAACAAAAATCAGGGATGCAACCCGTGATTTATCACATGAACTTGCAAACGAACTTGAACTTGAATGGTATACTGAAATTGGAGACGACCCATTCTATCTTGAAGGAAGAAAACAAGACGACAGAGGAATTGAATATCCTGATGTTGCAAAATATGAAATGAGATTAAAGATACCTGGTCAGGAAAAAGGTGTGGCAGTTGTTTCAGCAAATGTCCATGGAACACACTTTATTGAAGGTTTTTCAATTAAAGAAGCTCATGGTCATAAAATTTGGACAGGATGTACCGGATTTGGAATTACAAGATGGGTATTCGGATTTATCTCACAAAAAGGATTCGATAAGGAAAACTGGCCACAACTTGTAAAGGATAAGCTTAAAGAAGCAAAATCCCCAAAAGTATTAACTTGGCCATGATTAATATTGGTCCTTTTAAATTTTTTTGATGATTTTTCAGCAAAAACAAATATAATTTGAAACAAAATCGATTATAAAGAAAAATTATATATAATCTGAAAATTAAAAATATCATAAAATAAAAATTTGTGTTTATTAACTAAAAGAAGTGTGAAACATATGGAATGTCAAAACCATCCGGGAAGAGAAAGTACAAAAACATGTGATATATGTGGAAAATCTATTTGTGACGAATGTAGTATTGAATTAGCTGGCCAAACATATTGTAAGGATTGTTTAGAAAATATTGTTGGAGGAAGTAAAAAAGAAAGCACTCCAGAACCTATTGTGAAAGAGCAAAGCATTTCAGAAACAATACAGGAAATGGACAATGCATATGCAAACAATGAACATGATTACTTTGAAGAACCCCAAGCACCTTCATTTAAATCAGAGATTCCAAACAGAGAAAACATTCTTGAAGATGTTTTGGGAAATGACAGTCAGAAATCAATGTATTCCCAATATGACGAACCACAATTCGCTTCTCAAAGTTATAGTGAACCACAAACACAATTTGACTTTAATGAACCTATAAACAGTAATCCTTATGACATAAATCCAAAGGTTGAAGAAAGTTACTATGCACCAAAAGATACACAAATTAACCCATATCAAGAAAATGTGCAACAAAACAACTTCGACGACGGATTCATATATCCTGATCACACTTATGAACCTCCTGAAATTCAGGGTTACCATAACGAACCAAATTATGACAGTTATCTAGATGACTTATACTTTGACGAGCCAAATATTCCTTTAAGCGAACAATTGGCCAAAGATGAAGAAAACTTCGGTTCCCTAACAAAAAATCCATATGAACCTGTTGAAAGAACACAATACGCAGAAACCATTTATGAACCTGTTGACAAATCAAAATACACTGAAAACATGTATGAACAACAATATGTTCAAAATGACCCATATGCTCCAAATAGTCCATATCAACAACAACCTGGAGAATTGCAAAGGGAAAGTTTCTTAGATATAAATAATGTCACATACAACAACCCTCAAGGAGATTACATACCTCCAAGACAACATTATCCTCAGCAAAATGAACACTATGGACAACCATCCATTAGACAAGGACCAAACGATGCTGGAATGAGGCCGTCAACAAGATCAATCCGTAATATTCCAACCGAAAAGCAAAAAGAACCGATTGGAGCAGTAGACATTCTTTTGACTATAATATTAATAATTTTAATAATTGTTGTAGTGTTCTACATTGTTTATATATTCCTATTAAGTTCATCATATCCGACATTCCTAGATGCGATTTACGGATTATCAAACCCAAGCGCATTCTTTAGTAACTTAATAGGCAAATAAAATTTATGATGAGTAAATAAGAACTATTTACTCTTAAAACTTTTTTTTTAAAAATTAGCTAAAACAACATTTTTATGATTTATTTTCTCTTTGAATTTTTGTAAAACATCCTCGTTTTTATAACCCAGTACCCTGATTACAGATGGATAATAATCAATATAGCTGGAAATATCTTCTTTGGAGACATTCGCTTCCAATACGCTTAGGATACGTGTTTTGAAAAATCTTGAAAATCCCTGATCCAAAATATCATATATTTCATCAATGCTGTTGAATGGGCGATTATCAAGAATTTTTTGAGCCAAATTATCATTGAACAAATTTAAATTGGACAATTGCTCAAAACTTAAATTGTTGGCATTATCAATTATTCTTTCATCATACCTTAAATCATGTAAAGGTGCCCTATTGCCGTCAATTTCCCTTTTTAGAATTTCTATTGTTTCTGCAGGCATCATGTCCCTTACCAATTCAAAATCATTGTTTGAAACACTTTCTCGAATTTTACTTCCGGAAACTCCTGAAATTCTTTCAACGAATAAAAACTTATCTTTAAAATCAAATCCTATTTTTCTAAGGGATTTTGAAAAACTTACAATGACATAATTGTCTTCAGCCAACTTGTCCTTAAGAAGAACTTCCTTTGTTTCCATATCTACAATTTTATAGGGTTTGGGAGCAATTCCATGACCTAAACTTATTCTTTCCAGAATTTTATCAAAGCCATCTACTGGATTATATCCCCTGGGAATAATATCCGTATTCAGGGCTTTGAACATTTTAGAAAGAGCTAAAGAATATTGGCCTGAACCCATTATTCCCATGGGAGGGCCTTCAACAACAATGTCGGCACCTACAGAAATTGCTATTTCAGCCCTAACTTCACGAGGCAATATATATGGAAGGCCCCTCCCACTTCTTTCAAATAAACCCGGCACAATAGCTACAAACAACGCATCAGGAAACTGTGACTTTGCAACATTCATGCAATGAAAATGACCGTTATGTAAAGGAGAATATTCAGTAAAGTCGGCGATCAATTTAACATTATCATTTCCCTCTTTAAAACAATCGTTTTTTCGGTTCTCAAAATCATTTGAAAAAATACTCATGTCCCTTTCATTGATGGATTTTACAAAATCATTAAAATACATATAAATAAAATTTATTTTAAGCATAAATAATCTTTTCTTTTAAAAAAGACATAACATCAATAAAGAATTAATGAGGGTCAAAAATGGATTTGATAATCAAAAATGCAAAACTGATAAACCATCCTTGGGAAAGCAACATAGGCATTGAAAATGGGAAAATAGCTGAAATTTCAAAACAACCATTGAATGGAGAAGAAAAAATTGATTTGAAAGGAAATATCTTGCTACCCGGATTTATCGATCCGCATGTGCATTTTAGAGATCCGGGCCTAACAAAAAAAGAGGATTTTAGAACAGGCAGTGAAAGTGCTGCAAACGGAGGATTTGCAACCGTAATTGATATGCCCAACACATTGCCAAAAACCAATACATACAAAGATTTTAAAGATAAGCTAGCTATCGCTGAAAAGAAAAGTATCGTGAACTTCAAATTGCAGGCAGGAGTGAATACATATGAAGAAATGGAAAAAATAGTCGGACTTGAACCTGCTTCATTTAAAATATTCATGGATCTGGAAACTGATGAGGAGCTGGAAAAAATATTTCATGATTTAGGAGAACTTAGAGTAAGAAGCGATTATAATGGGCTTGTTGCAGTCCATGCAGAAAACCAGGCCATTGTTAGAGCTGAAAGTGAAAAATTAAAAGACAGTACCAATCCTATTGACTACAGTTACGGAAGACCTGATGTTGCCGAGGACGTTTCAGTAAAGCAAGCAATAGACCTTGCGTATAGAAATAATTTAAGATTGCATATCTGCCATCTAAGTACAATTAAATCATTAGATTTAGCAACAACTGCTAAAAATTTTGTAGACATAAGTACGGAATTTACACCACACCATTTGTTATTGAATAATGATTCATATAATACATATGGTACAATAGTAAAAACCAATCCTCCACTAAGGGAAAATGAAAAAAGCATACAAATAGCAAATCTGGATGAAAATTCAATAATAGGAACAGACCATGCCCCACACACACTTGAAGAAAAGAATCAGGGAACATGGAATTCATCACCAGGAATACCAAATCTTGAAACAGTAGTGCCCCTATTGCTGAATGAAGTTAACAAAGGAAACATAAAACTAGAATTAATACCTAAAATCCTATCAGAAAATGCTGCAAAAGTATTTGGACTTGAAAATAAAGGAGAAATAGCTATTGGAAAAGATGCAGACTTTACAGCTATCGATCTAAATAGAGAAGGCACTATAAATATTGAAAAATTCAAAACAAAAGCAGAATATTCACCATTTGACGGTTTCAAATACAAAGGCGAACCAATACTAACAATAGTAAATGGAAAAACAGTAATGAATAAAATATAATTAAAAAACTTTTTTTTTAAAAAAAAAATATTTAGGTGGGAATTAATCCACCTATTTATCATATAATGCGTGTTCAGGACATACTTCGATACATTGACCACATAAAGTACAGAATCCTTTAATTGGTAATTTATCATCATCAGTTAAATGAATCATGTTATATGGACATGCAACGACACAGTCACCACATTTAGTACATTTTGAAGGGTTGAACTCGATTCTGTCTCTGAGTTGGAGTTTGCCGTCAATCATTTTTTCGATAGAACCGACAACTAAAGCATCTTCAGGACATACTGCAGCACAAGCTCCACATCTAATACAGTTTACAAATGAAGGGTCTTCATCAGTTTGTACTAAAGATGGGCAAGCCATACCGGTTTTGGTTACAACACGAATAGCTTCGGTTGGACATTTATTAGCACAAGCACCAATAAATTCACATTTTTCTGGGTCATAACCTAAACCTTCTGCATTTACAGGGTGTGCTTCTCCCCATTCAACTACTAAGTCTAAAGAATCAGTTGGACATACCTTTACACATAAACCACAAGCAGCACAGATTGAAGGAAGCTCAATAGTTAAGTTACCTGAAACTTTCTTAATGAAGTCACCAGGACATGCTTCTACACAAGTGTTACATCCGATACATCTGCTTGCATCAAAGGTAAAGTCAATGATTTCTTTTTCACGTTTAATTGGGTATTTTTCTGAGATAAATACAGCGTTCCAAGGACAAGTTTGGGAACATACACCACATTTGATACATACTGATTCATCGATAGAGATGGTTCCACCGATTTTATCAAGAGTAATTGCATCAACAGGACAAGGTTCTACACAAGTTCCACATCCTACACAATTTACGATGTAAACTACACCTTTACCTTCAAGATCGATACCGCAATCTTTAGGTTCAATAATACCTGGAATACCGATAACTTCAACAGGACAGATTTCTACACATTGTTTACACATTACACAGAAACCTTCTACTTCCATGTTTGGGTTATCTACAACTACACAGGTTTTTTGTGGACAGACTTCTTCACATTTACCACAACTGGTACATAATGAGGAGTTGAAAGTTAATCTTGGTTGGTCAAGTGCATTTTCATCAACAGTGAACATTTCTACTTTTAATGCTCCTTCTGGACAAACTTCTGCACATTTTGGATCTTCTCCACACATGTCACAGTGTTGGATATAAGTTGGAGTTACAGTGATGGATGAAGTTGGACATGTACCTTGACATGCTCCACATTTAATACATCCATCTTCATTAAATACAATCATTATTAATCCCCTTTATTTAGAATTTTTTAATGATGTTTCCTTCGCTGTCTACAATTTCTACTTCAGCTAATCTCATTTGACTATCCATGGTGTGGGTAGCACAGGATAAACATGGGTCGTAAGCTCTAATAACCATTTCCATTAAATTGAAGATTTTATCATCCACTTCTACACCAGGTTTGATGTAATCTTTAGCTACTTTTTGGATACCTTTTTCCATAGCAGGGTTGTTTTGGATAGTAGCTACAACAATGTTAGCTTCGGTTACTAAACCTTGATCATCAGTTTTATAGTTGTGGATTAAAGTACCACGAGCAGCTTCTACAATACCTGCACCTTCACCAGCAGTTCTTTCTAATTCATCTGGGAATTTTTGACCAGATAAGTCTTGGTCTAATGTGTCAGCAGCACATTCAGCAGCAGCTAATAATTCGATAAGTCTAGCCCAGTGGAATAATAATGGAGCTTGAGCATATCCGAATCTGTCACGGAAGTCTTCTAATGCAGCTTGTGCTAATGGTGCAGCATCTGGCATTTTGTCACAAACGTTAATCCTTGATAATGGTGCTACTCTGTAGATACCTTCTGGGTAACCTAATTCTTTAATGTAAGGGAATTTTAACCAGGAGTATGGTTTTACGTGTTCAGCAACAACATCTTTGTATTCTAAGTTGTTGTATTCGCAGTAGATATTACCATCTTTGTCTTTTATTCTTACGTCACCGTTGTAAACATCCCATACACCATTGTTTACGAGACCACAGTGTCTGGTGTCACCAAAGTTACCTAAGGTTTCGACTAAATCCATTTTACTTTCTAAAATAGGTACTGCTAAGTCTAAGGTAGCTTGTGCTAACTCAATGTTTCTTTTAGCTCTGTTTAATAAATCTTTTTGGGTTTCAGCGTCTAATTCGGTTGAAATACCACCAGGGGTGGATGAAGTTGGGTGAATTGGACGACCACCGATTTTTCTAACCATTTCTAAACCGTTTCTTCTGATTTCAATTGCTTGAAGTGCAATGTCAGGTTGGTCTTTGATGATTTGGAAAACGTTTCTGTTAGTTCTGTTTGCGTCAGGAATAATGAAATCTGGTGCAGCTAAGAAGTAGAAGTGAAGTGCGTGAGAGTGCATGAATGAACCCCAGTTCATAATTTCTCTCATTTTGTATGCTGCAGGTAAAATATCATCATCTTTGAATCCGAAGATTTGGTCAGCAGCTTTTGCAGCAGCTAAGTGGTGTTGTACATCACAAATACCACAGATTCTAGGAACGATTCTTGCAATTTCTTCAATAGGACGACCTTGTAAGAATTTTTCGAATCCTCTGAATTCCATAACATGTAATCTTGTGTCAACAACTTCTCCAGCGTCGTCGAGGTGTACAGTAATTTTTGCGTGTCCTTCAATACGGGTTACAGGTTCCATAGTAAGTTTTACCATAATTATTCTCCTCCTTTTTGCATTTTAACAGGTACTAAAGCTGCAGGTAAGGTGTAAGTGTAGAAAGTACCTACAATATCATCTAATTGATCAGCTACTGCTTCTGGGTCGACAGTTTTATCTTCGTCTACACCGTAGTCAGAAGCGATTGCACTAATCATTTTTGCTCCTTGATCTAATACTTTAGAAGTAGGTCCGTAACATCCTCTACATTGGATAGCAATACTTGGACATTCTGCTCCACATAATGAAACAGTAGCAGGACCCAAACAGATTAATCCTTGACTAATTAAACATAAATCTGGTGCAGGAGCTCCGAGTTCGAATTGTCTTTTAATGAAATCCATAGCTAAACCTTCAGGTGGTTTTTCTCTAGGACAAACTTCACAAAGGTTGGTAGCTGGTAATTCAATAGTTTCACCATTTAATAATGCTAATACTGCTTGAGCAACAACATCAGAACGTGGTGGGCAACCTGGAATCATTAAATCGATATCCATTACAGAATCTAAAGGTCTTACTCTGCTTTCGAGATGTGGTACATCTTCGTGTGGAATAATACCTTCTGGGTTTACAGTGGAAACTGAGTTTACGTAAGCTTCTTGTTCTAATTCTTCAACGGTCCATAAGTTTCCGAGACCTGGAATACCACCGTAACATGCGCAAGTTCCGTAAGCGATTACCATGTTAGCTTTTTCTTTTAACATTTCAGCTAATTCTCTGTTTTCATCGTTTCTAATTCCACCTTCTACAATGAGAATATCTAATTCAGGTACTTCATCATATTTGGTATCCATAAGAACAGGTGAGAATTTGAAATCAGCTAATTCCATAACATCTAATAATGATTCGTGGAAATCTGCAATAGATAAGTGACAACCAGAACATCCACCTAACCACATAGTTCCTATCTTAACTTTATCTGCCATAATTAACTCCTCCGATTTAGTTTTCAGCTTGGATTTGACCTTTTAATGGTGCAGGTCCTAATTCTTTGATTCTGTTAACCATCATTTTAACAGCTTCAGAGAATTTTTCACCTTCAGATGCGGAAATCCAGTCGTGATGGACTCTTTCTTTACCGATTCCCATATCTTCAACTAATTTATAAACTAATCTCATACGACGATCTAATTTATAGTTACCTGCATCGTAGTGGCAGTCACCCATGTGACATCCAGCTACAAATACACCGTCAGCACCTTCTTGGAATGCTTTCAATATAAATTGTGGGTCAATTCTTCCAGAACACATTACACGAATAACTCTAATATTCGGTGGGTATTGCATACGTGCAGTACCTGCTGTGTCCGCTCCTCCATAGGAACACCAGTTACAACAAAACATTACAATTTTTATATCATCAGCCATAGAGTTTTTCCTCCTCTATAATTTACATTTTGAAAATTTCCAAAATATAATTTGTTTTTTTAAAAAATTTTTTAAATTCGTTGTTTTAAGACAAAATTTGCATAATGCCCTAATCAAATTTAATGTACTTAATGAGCTAGCTCAGCATAACATTACGTACTGTATATTATTTATATGAATAATTAATATAAAGGTTACTTAGAATACCAAGCCAAAAAGTTTATATACTAAAACATTGAGGCTTATAAAAATTCGTTTGTAATAAAACAAAAAAAGAAAAAAAGAAGAATAAAGGGATTACATCCCATCTAAACTCATATCAATCATGGATTGTGTCTCTTGAGCGAGTTCATCAGGCAATCCAGTAATATCCATGCTTAAAAATCCTCTTACAATCATAGAAGCAGCATCCTCTTCGGAAATTCCTCTTGCTGTTAAATAATTGATTTCATCTTCATCGATTTTACCAACAGCCGCTTCGTGAGACATTTCAAGATTTGCAGAGCTAGCTTCCAATTCAGGAACCGCATAAATCAAACTATCATCAGATAGCACTAACCCATGACATTCCAAATGTCCCCTTACTCCAGGAACTGTTCCAGCCAAGTGACCTCTTGAGTAAATTTGAGATTCATCCTGTGAAACAGCACGAGAAATAATCTCTGAACGAGCTCCAGGAGCATTTAAAATAGCCCTTGAACCTACGTCAATTATGGAATCCTTTTTACCCCCTTGAATACTTTGGAAGATTGCTCTTGAATTAGCACCATCACAGTAAGCAGTAGGATATGATTGTAAAGTACTTACAGGACTTGTCAATATATAATTGTTTAAATAAGTAGCATTTTCAGCTAACTTGACACCAGTTCTAGGACGAACTTCAACCTGTTCAGCCCAATTGTGAATCATGGTAAATGTTATTTTAGATCCTGGTTTGAGATACATCTCAGAAACACCTACATGCATAGCTGATGAAACATCATCACCAGTTGCACAACCGGTAATCAAATGAAGCTCAGAATTCTCTTCAGCAATGATTATGTTATGCGCTGTCTGCATAATATCCTCATCACTGATAAACATGCATGCCTGAACCGGGAAAACCTCTTTGGTACCTGGAAGTGATCTAATAAAGTAACCACTTTTTGCACCATCCTTTTCTTCACGTAAAGCGGTCTTAGCAGTATACTTATCAGCGTCAGGCTTAACGACTTGCCACATATAATCTTTTAACCAGTGATATTTCTCTAAAGCTACACCAATATTCATGATTTCTACAGAATTGGATATGGAATTATTAGTGAAAATATTACTTTGGTCAACTTGAATAAATGAACCTGCCCTTCCATTCTCTTCAGCATCTACACCTACTTTCAAAAGAGAATCCTTAGTTTTCTTAGATAAGTCACCTAAATCATCTAAAATCTCTTTAGCATCGATATCTTCATCAGTAAAATTTTCGATGGTTACATCCACTCCCAAAGGAGCCTTTTTATCTTTAGCTTTTTCAGCATCATGAAGAACATTGCGCACACTCAACACATCCCTTAAAACCGTTTTCTCTAATATCGTCGATAATCTCTTTCGGATTACCTGAACAAGCAATTACACCATTCATCAAAACATGAGCCTTGTCAGCAGTTACAAAGTTTAAGATATAACCTAAATGAGTAATCAATAGACCGCTTCTTTTTCTTTGATCATGTTTTAATCCTTTATCCAATAAAGTTCCAATCTCGCCAGCAATCAATTCCACATTTTCAATATCCACACCAGAATCTGGTTCGTCAAACATAGTAAAATCAGGCATTTGAGCTAAAAGTTGTAATATTTCTGATCTTTTAACTTCCCCTCCGGAAAATCCAAAGTTAACATCCCTATCTAAAAACTCATCGCTAAATTTTAATTTTTTAGCCAATTTTTCCATCCTTGGATTTAAAGGTTCGTTAACGTCCTGATGAGATTCTATCTTAATTAAATCCCTTACAGTAACACCCCTAATTGGAGGTGGGGTTTGGAAACTAACACCTATACCTAATTGAACACGTTCAGTAGTAGATAAATTTGTAATGTCCTTTCCTTTAAAGAAAATGGAACCGTTAACGACCTTATATTGAGGGAAGCCCAATATTGTTAAGAATAAAGTACTTTTTCCAGCTCCATTTGGTCCTAAAAGAACATGTGTTTCTCCTTCAGCAATGGAAAGATTAACATCTTTAAGAACAAGTTTACCTGCTACTTCAACAGCTAAATCTTTAATTTCGAGCAACATATTTATCACCATATTAAAATATAAACTTCTCATTAATAAATGTTATCAATAAATGAAATTTTAAAAAAAAGAAAAAAAATTATTCGGAGACTATAATAAATTCTCCAACTTTTTCTACTTTAGCAAAAGGAACTAACAATACATCATCTGATCTTTTAGCACCTTTAACATGAATATTGCGTCCTGGCTCTACCTTAATAGCAATATCTACAATTTTACCAGTTTTTTCATTGATGATTAACTCATCTAACACTCCTAAAATACGAGCATTATTAGTAGCTACTTGATAATTTTTAATTTCACTCCATAACTTTTCTTCTCTTTTAGGAACTTTTTTATTTTCCATAGAATCACCTGATTAATATAATATTATATTTATCTTAACTTCATCATATTTAAATTTATTAATTATAAGTCTCTATGAACTTCCTCAGCAATTTTTGCATCCTTTAATGTGTTTACATTGAGAGCTAATTCTTTTTTGGGAATTGTGAATTTATATTCGTCCTGGACAATGTTTTCGCTTCTAAGGATATTTAGTCCTGAAGGAACCAAACCTTCAAACTCATAAGAATATGGGAGATCCAATTCTTTGAAAATTTCTACAGGAACCAAAACAGACAATGCATCTTCGCTAACTGAATTATATTTTTCGATTGTATAATCAATTAAATCCGTAGAAATGAATGGCAAATCAGCATTAATAAACAATAACGAATCGTTTTTGGAATTTTTTTCAAAACTTTCCAAAATAAAACTCAAATCATTCAGATAGCTAATTCCTGGAGTATCGAATATTAAAAAATCATGAGATAACCCTTCAACATATTCCCTAGTTTTTGGAGTGTTTGGACTGGTGGCAATAAATAATTTATCAATATATTTAGATGCGTTTAAATTATCAAGTGTATGTTTAATCAAAGGTTTGTTACATAAATTAAAAAGAGGTTTCTCAACTGGCGAATTTAGCCTTGTCCCTCTACCTCCAGACATGACAATAGCATAAATCATACAAATCAAAAAAAGAAAAGAGAAAAATTAAATTTTTCCTTGCATTTTCATTCTTTGTTTAAGAATACATTTCCCACCTTGATGTCCACCAACAGGGTTTTTAACAGTACCCATGGAATTCATACAACGAGCCATAATAGCAGAACCCAAAGCAAGACCATCCTCAACAAATACTGTGTCTTTAAATTTATCCTGAGAATATTCTAAAATTAATTCAGGCTTACGTCCAGTAATACCTGCCCTACCGGTAACCCCTAAAACAGAACCTTCAGTAATCACATTATTCTCAAAAGCAACATCCAAAACACGATAAACTATATTGGCACTTACATAATCCATAGTAGCAAGCAAGGTTGGAAGACCATCAGCATCATAGAATTGCTGACCCAATTCCATCAATTCAGGTATGCCATCACCATTAGTACCAACATCACAACCAATCAAAATGTTACCCGCCTCTTTTGCAGCCTCAACATCAATAGGGACGGTACCGAAACGGGAGTAACCTTCAGGAACTTTTCTGATATCAATAAGCTTATGAGCTTCCTCCGCATTAGCCTTAGCTTTTTTGGTGTTAGCCTTCTTAACCAACTTATCGGAATATAAATCAAGAGCAGCCCCACCGTTTTTGTCAACCTGACCAGAACCACGAGCTAAAGAGTCAGAAATAACACCTGCCAAACCTAAAAAGTTACCAACAGTACTAGCATAAGGCTCATCATCATTAACAATCCTTCCAGCCAAGGTAGAACCGAAATCAAGACTTACACAAGGATTCCTATAGTCAACTTCAGTCCATTTAGCACCTAACTTGATACCTGCAGTAACAAGTTCACCTTCCATTTCGTTAGCAACAGACTCCTTACCTTTAGGAGGTACAACACTTACAACCGCACCATCAAACATTACATTTTCCAAAAGAGTATGTTTTCTAAGTCTTTCAGGCAGTTGGGAAGGACTCATAGCAGGAGACATCTTTCTTGGAGGAATACCCGCATCCAAACAACCGTCAGCCAAAGCAATAACAAGTTTACCTGCCTCTTCAGCAGTTGCAAAACCAGCAGTAACACCAGTGGATCTTACAACAAAATCAAGATCCTCATCCTTATCGACATTAGCTTTTTTAAGGGATTCCAAAACAGTATCTTTAATTAGTTCGGCTACAGCCTCTTTAGAAAGTTCAATACCCCAAACAGTTTTACCGAAAACCTCTTCAGACGGTTTAGGTGGTCTGATATCCCTTGTCATCTTAACAGTTTTATTAAGCAAATAACATTCACTATTATTTAAATTAGTAGCAGTTACAATAGATTTAGTAGTAGTGTTACCAAGTTCAACAGATGCAGTTACATAAAAAGTGTCGGGCTTTTTAACAACACCAGGACTTGCAGGACCCGCCTTTTGAGCTCTTAAAGCATCCAATTTGCTTTCATGAGATTTAGCTATAATAGGCTTAGGACCTCTTTTAAAAATTTTATCTAAAAAAGACATTGAATAAACCTCAAAAATTAAGTTAGTTTATAATATCTTTTTAAAATAATATAAGTTTTATTAAAAAATTTTAGTTGAAAAAAAAGTAAAAAAAGTAGATTAGAAATAAACTAATCTATAATAAATTGTTCATTGGGTGGAACTCTACTGCTTCAGTTCCCATATCTTTTGCTGCTTCTGCAATAAACATATCAGTTTGTGCTACTGCAGGGAAAGCGATAGTTGCGTTTTCGATAGGTCCAAAGAGTACGAAGTCTCCTCCACACATAACTTGGATAATGTTTGCTCCAATATCACATACAGTGAAAGCTTCTTTGTTTTCTTTTTTGTAGTCTCTTAACCAGTCCCATGCGGAAGGTACGTTGTGAATACCGGAACCTACTGGGTATCCCCATTTAGCTTTTTCTGCGAAGGATGCTCTAGCAGCAATACCTGCACCTTGTCCTAAAGGAGTTACAGCAGTATCCATTAAGAATTTGTCAATACCACAGTCAGCTGCGATGTCGAGTAAACCTTTGTCTACTGCACCGTCACCGTGATCCCAAATACCGATTTTACCATCGATGGTAGCGTTCATTGGGTTGAATCCTAAAACGATGGAAGCGGAAATATCGGTTTCTGCAATTGCATCTAATTCAGATTGTTCAGCAGCCATGTTAATGGAGTTGTAAATAGCTCTTTCGGTTAATCCAATTTCGTCAGCTAACTGTGCACCAGCTACTCTAGCTTCACCAGAAGTAGAATCGATAAGGAAAGGTTTGTCACAAATATCCCCTACAAATTCAATGTATTTAGTAAGAGCTTCTGGAGTTTGTCCGAATACTTGTACAATACATGGATTACCTGTAACATCAGTCATTTCTTCCATATCTTTAATTAATTTTTCTGCTCTATCTTTGTCAAAATCACCAGTTAATTCATCATTGATGATGTTGTGTCCACCATAAAAGATGGTTCCTGCTAATACTGTTGGGTATTCACCTGGTTGTCCCCCAATTTTTACACCAGCAATATCGTATACTGTTTGTTCTTTATCAAACCTAAACATTAAAAATCCTCCTTAAGTACATCCTATAATAACATTAACATAGCTTGTAATAAATTATATTTGAGCATTACAGCTAAAATTATAAGACCTAATATCATTCCATATAAAATTCCAACATCTCTTCCAGTTTGTTGGCCTAAACGTTGGTAGTATTCACCAGCAGTAAAATCTACTTTTTCTTCAGCATCATCTAATTTAGCGATGATAGCGTTGTAATCGTCTGCTGATACCATTACTTGAGGTATTGAATTATCTTCACTCATTTATAACACCTCTATACTCCACATGCTTTTGCAATGAATGGTATAATAATTACTAAAAGAATAGCTAATAAAATTCCAATAGCGAATCCTTTTACCCTAGTAGTTATTAAACCTGCAAAAAGTTTTCCTTCTCTAGCAATAAGTTTAGAACCGTATTCCATATCATCAGAGACATTTTTAATACCTGACATGTTTGGTTTATTAGAAATTCTTACCATAACTTAATCCCCCTAGAATAATATGAATAAAGCACCAATTACTAATGTAAAGATTAATCCAAGCATAATACCTTGAACTTTACCTGCATAGTTACCTGCCATGTTTTTCTGTACAGCACCAATCATTTTCATTTTGGTGTCTATATCTCTCATTCTAGCTTCGATCATAGCGGTTTCAGCAGAAACAACTCTCATTTCTTCTCCTGAATCCTCATCGTCACCATCATCATCTACAGAGATAACCATTGCTTCTTCTTCGAATGCACCTGGATCTTTTTCTACACATTCACTGATTTTTGCGTTAATAGCGCCACTGTCTTCAACATCAATCATATCTACAATTTCTAATTGTTGTTGGAATCTTTCTATTCCGTCTAATGGAATGTTTTCTACGAAAGGAATAGCACCTACAGCACCATTAATACTTTTCTTCTCTGGGTCACATCCATTTTCATGTAATGCTACAATACTTTGACCAGTAATGTGACCTTGTACTTCAGCACCAGATAAAATTAAAAATCTAATGTTAGGATTTGAAATGATGTTTGCAACTACTTTTTCTACTCCTAAGTTTTCAGTTTTACATGGTCCTGCAATTGCTGCACCTGATAATTCTCCTTCAATGTGTGAAGCTAAGGTAGTTACAGCAACTGGACTTTCTGGGTCTCCTACAATGTAGTCCCCACTGATAACCGGCCAGCCTTCAGCTGGTGCCTTTTTATCTGCCATCTATAATACCCCCAATCCGATTAAAACAGGCATTGCAGCAAATATGATGATAATTGCTAATATAAATCCGTATACAGTGTTTGTTAACATACCTGCAGTTACATAAGATCCTGCCCTACCTGGGTAAGAACCTGAAGGACTAGTATAAGGATCTAATGAATCTATTAAATCATCAGCTGCTTGTTCAATTTTTGTGACTGCTTCGTTTACATCATCCATAGATAATATAACTACGCCTGAACCTAAAGAAGCTCCTAAAATACCACTTGCAGGATCAAGAG
The DNA here is from genome assembly GCF_030539665.1 of Methanobrevibacter sp. NCBI lineage: Archaea > Methanobacteriati > Methanobacteriota > Methanobacteria > Methanobacteriales > Methanobacteriaceae > Methanobrevibacter > Methanobrevibacter sp. The sequence goes on along the minus strand of NZ_JAUNXR010000001.1, from coordinate 273,720 downwards.
CTAAATTCATTTCAGGTACAATTTGAACCATTGGTAACATTTCAACCATAATTATACCTCCTTATTCCTCTACTTTAGGCCAAAGACCAGCCCATTTTACAGATGCAGCAGCTTCGAATGAAGCTTTTACGAAACTTCTAAATGAAATAACCCATCCGATTAATCCAATAATTACAATTGCAAACCATGCGTATTCACCACCAGCAACAACAGATAAGATACCAGTGATTACCATAGCTAAGAATGCAGTTGAACATGCACATTTAAGGGTTCTTGCTTGATCTTCGTTAGGACCTAAACATGCGTTGAATGGGTGTTGGATAGCCATAGTATTCATAATGAAGAATACTGCAATAAAACCAGTACCAACAACAGATGCTAAAATTTCTTCAATAGCATAAGTTCCGGTTACAGCTGCGGAAAATGCTAAGATAGATAAGGATGCAGCACCTGCAATTTCAACAGTACATCTTTCCATAATTGGGATTTTCATTCCAACGATTTTTTTAGCGATTACTGCAACAATAAGACCGATAATCATTGCAAAGATTAATGCTAAAATAGGACCAATAATGTCCATTGCAATAGTGTAAGCAACACCAATACCTGCTAAGGAACCGATTACACCGATAGATAAACTCATGTAACCAATAGATGGTACACCAGTACCTAAACCGTAACTTGCTACTCTACGAATAGCATCTGCTCCCCATACAATAGCACATACAGCACCGAGACATGCTATTACAGGTCCGATAGTTGATTCAACACCACTTAAATAAATTCCGATAAGTCCACCGATGATACCTACAATAAGTAAATGTACTGAGTTAATATCACCATGAGCTTCTCCACTTCCAGCGACAGACATCTTAGATACCTCCTGTTAATAATACACAGAATATTCCTAATACAATAGAAGCAATAAGACATGCTACTGCACCAGTACCTATTCTTTTAAACTTAGGATCAGTGAAACCTTCAATAGTACCACCAATGTTGTAAGATGCAATTACAGAGTTGATGAAGAAAACAGTTACACCAAGAATTGCAGCTAAACCTACAGTGATGATAGGGTCGGTTACAAAATTACCTTCAGTAGCAGCAGTATTAATAGCATAGTAAACCATACCTCCACCGAAACCACCGAAGAGACCACCGATTAAACCACTAATGTAAGATGCGAATGGTACACCGTGACCTTCAGTACCAGGAGTTTTGTATTTTTCTTGGTTACGGCCAGTGAATGGGTCAACTTCTACTTTTGCAGCTGCAGGTACAACACCTACACCATATACATATATGTAGTTAGCAATAAGCATGGTAATACCCATCATAATCATTGCACCGATTGCACCACCAATACCAATAATATACCAAGGTTCACCTGTCATAGTAGCAGCAGTAATAAGACCGGTTAAACCAGCACCAGCTGCTAACATAGCAGTACCAGTACCTACACCAGTAGCTGTTGCCATTGCTGCAGGAGCTCCTCCTACAGGAATGAAGTGTACACCAGCACCGATGAGTACTCCACCGATTGCGACAAATATAATTAAAGTAATTGGATCCATAATGAAACCTCCTTAATCTTCCTCATATGGTCCATAGGTATTTCTTGCAAATACTTCAACTCTATCATTTAAGATGATTAAAATAATAATAAGAATAATACCTGAAATAATTCCACCATATACTCCAAATACAACAGTGTTCCAGAAACTGAAGAATACAACAAGACCGAAACAGAATCCAGTAATTGGACCACCAAATTTAGCACAGAAGTTACCAACATCAATAGAGTTTTTAGCACCTAATGGAGCTTTGGTTACAATATCCCCTTGGATAGCTACAGGAGTACCTCCTCCGAATGGGAACTTTTGATATTCGCTTTCTGCACCATAGTGTACATCCCCGGTAGAAGAACCGATAGCACCGAGAGCAATACCCCAAAGCATTGCTAATAAAGGTAATGGGAATACATGTAAAGCAGTTCCATTAATTGGAATAACCATTAAGTAAGAAATTCCAACAATACAAAAAGTAGTTATAAATCCGTGACCTACGATAGGTCCTAATGACTCAGTTACAACATCCATAAACAATGGTTGTTCGAATTGTGATTGACCAACAATCCTACCAAAGTGAGCTGTTACTGTATAAATTCCGTGAACTAATGCAGCAACACAAGCACCGATTGCAATAGATACAATAGGCATTAAACCAAAGGTAATTAAAATAAATGCAACAGCACCCGCAATACCACACCAAGTACCATAAGCGACTGGTTCACCAGAAGCCGCTTTGTTAATCATACGGTGTAAATGTCCCATTTGTGGAGCAAGTTGAACTTGTGAGTTTGGGTTACTTTGAGATCCTATGTCAGATTCAAGGTCCTCAGCAGCCCCACCAATAGTTGCAACTGCACCCATTAATGCAACAACACCTAATGTTACAGGGTCCATAAATTTTTTCCTCCATATTTTTTATTAAATTAACCATTTAATAAACGTGAAAATAATAATATTACTCCAATATTATTACATTAATGTAAAAAAATATATTTTTACAATATCAATTAAAATTGATATAATTAATTTTTCTTAATATTAATATAAAAAGTTTGCTAATTAATCTTTTAATGCATGTTACTAATTTATGAAAAATAAATAGGTGAAAGAATCACCTATTTACAAAGTTTGAATCTATTTTGCTGGGGTGATTGCAGTTCTTTCACCGGATGGTTCGAACTCTCTTAATGCACCTTTAGCAAATTCTGCACGAGGTTTACTGAAGTCAAAGATTAAGTTTTTGTCAGCAAATGCAATTTTTACTAATGGGTTGAAAGCCCAAGCGTCTCCACGAGCTGCGTGAGGTGCTTGTGCGATACCTGCATATTCACCTTGGTGACCTACGTTCATTGCGTAGTTAGGGTAGTTAGGACCTCTCATTTCGAGTGGTAAACCTTCATCGTTTCTGATGGAGAAGGTGTTAGCTGCACCACATTGATCTTGTAAATCGAAACCGTAGAATCCTAATCTGGAGTGTTGTTCTTTGTGTAAGTACATACCTAAGTACCATGCGCTTAAACCAGTTTGAGCGTTACCGGTAGCGAATGCGGTTGAACAACCTGCAGCTGCGGATACAACGGAAGCTCTTTGAGATCCACCGAAGTGAGTTTCGAGTAATGCTGGGTATTCTTCGTATTGTTCTAAGGAGTAGAAAGTAACTTCAGTACCTACATCAAGAACAGTGTCCATGGTGTTAGGTGCTTCGGTTAATCCACCGTATTTGTCTTCTACGTAATCTTTACCGTAGTAAGTGAAGTCATCTAATACATCGTCAGTGTAAGCTGCGGTTGCGTATTGAGTGAATCCTACACCACCAGACATGTAAGAACCTAACCAGATTTGGTCGTATAATGCAGCACCTAAAGCTACTACATCTAAGGTAGTACGTACTGGGTCGTCAGGGTTAACTCTGGAAGATTGACAGATATCTGCCATGAATCCGAATGGAACTCCACCAAGCTCGTTTTCTGCTCTTGCTCTTCTTACAGGTAAGTAAGTACCCATGTGAATAACTTCTGCGTGTTTGGATGCGTATGCGAAGTCACCAGTAGCTCCTTCACCAGCACATTGGTTGTATGCGGAAATCATGGACATACCGATTTGCATAGCAGACCATCTTGAGGTGGTACCTCCGTCACAAACTCTTCCTACGATACCAGGAATTCTTACAGCTTGCCATACACTTCCACCTACTTCAGCTTTTAAAGCTTCAGCTTGTTCTTCGTTGAACTCTTTGTTGATGTCTAAAACGAATGCGGAATCAATTTCATCTGCTAATTCATCGTCACCAGTAAATACTTTTACGTAACTGTCTGAAACTACTAATGGGTCAGTTTCTACCATGTGTTCTTGAACTACTGCTGCACCAGGCATAGCGTGGTTTACAGTTTCTAAGTATTCAGTAATGGTTTCTGGAGTTACTTCAATACCTAATCTTTTTTCGAGAACGTTGTGAGCAGTGTTTAAACCTACAATTACGGTTTTTCTGATGTCGTCCCAAGCTTGTTGGATAGCTGCGTTGTTAATAAAGTGTAAATCGTCACCTTCAACAAAAGTATCGGTAGTGGATAATTGGTAGGACATTAAAGCTCTTTGACCTAAAGGAGTACCAATGTCTGGGTTGTACATTGGGATTCCTCTTTTTTCAGCGATTTCTTTAGCTTCTGCTACAAATTCACTTTTTCTTGGGGATTGTTTCCAACCGTCCATGTTATAAAAAGTAGTCCTTTTATCAGTAGGATCTTCTCTGAATTTTTCATTCATTGCATGTAAAAATTTCTTATCAGCCATGTTTTCTACCATCCTTTAATTGGGTTGAATGCACCGAAGGATCTGCTTACGTGTATGTTTTGACATACTTCAACAGCTTCTTTATCATCTTTGTATGCTTCTCCGTCGCATCTGTAGATTGTTGTTTTTGCTTTTAATGTTTCTTCGTCTAATGGTTCACCTAAAACAACAGGTTCGTCTAAGTCAAGACCTACTTGGTCTCTTACCATTTCTACGTTACCGGTTGATTTGTTGAATACTTGTCTTCTAAGCATATCAAACATTAAACCGTTTTCATCGAGTCTTAAAGAGTGACCGTGTACCCCTGCACCTCTAATACCGGTTCTTGCGGTATCGAAGTATTCGGTTTCTAAGAGGTTTTTGGAAATACGTTCGATGTCTCTTTCTCTTGCTTCGATTACTTGTCTTCCGGATAAGGTACCGGTATCGATTCCTCTGTATCTGTATAAGTATGATCTAGCTCTTAAGAAAGGTTGAGCTGGAGCGAAGTACATGGAGTCTACGAATTGGATGTATCTAATTCTGTCTCCTGCTTTTGCACCATCGATTGGTGCTACTAATTCTCTTACAATGTCGTCTGGCTCATCCATTTCATCTAATGGTGGGTGTACGCTTTTGTATTCTTCACCTGGAGCTCTGTGACCTAATATTTTTACTACATCTTCGTCAGAAATTTCTCTGAGCTTTTCTAACTCGTATTCTGGGTTAGTAAAGTTTCTTCTGTTTTCTGCAACTTGAGATGTACCTGGATATAATTGTGCCATAATTATGCATCTCCTAATGCTAATTTAACTTTTCTAATAATTTCATCTAACTTTTCTTGATTAACTGTTTCACCACGAATAACGCCGGTAACTATATCATCAATTGTACCTTTTGTTTTAATATTATCCTCAGTAGGCATTACAGTAGAAGTTTTAACACCTATTTTTGCGAAATCTTCACAATCTACTGGTGATTCGCAGATGATAATACAATGTTTGTTAACATTTCTTAGAATTAACCTTGCTTTGTAAATAATATGATTCTTAACTCCACCCAAATGAATAACCAACAATTTGAATTTATCCATTTGTTCCACTTCTTTATCAGTGAGACCGAATAAGGTACCTCCAGAAGCAGGAGCATCATGAGGAACACCAGCACCAGCATTTAATACCATTGTACTGGTTAAAAGATTTGCTTCACGCAAACCAAATGTAATTTCACAAACAGGCTTAGTGATATGTCTACGTCCTGGAGACATAGCGACAGCTAAAACATCAGAACCACATTCAGCGAATGTGCCTCTTTGAGCTAGGCTTCCACCTTTACCCATACCACTTGTTTCCCTACAATCTACTACGTGAGTACAGCGTCCTATCATATTAATCGTATTGATCTTTTCTTAAAATGTTTACGTGGTCATCAAAACTTGAATATTGATCTGTTAAACCTACTAATTCATCTGGTAAATCTGCTTCCCCATATTTAATTCTATCGGAAACAGTTCTTTCTTTTCTAATGTATTGAGCTCTACTTTGATTAATTTCAAAACCATGAGGAATATGTTTCTCACAAATTTCTCTAATTAAATCAATAGTGGACTCCAAGGTAATTTCTATGAAAATCCTACCAGTTTTAACTTTAAGAACTACAGGTTCACCATTTACAGTAATAACTCTACGTTCCCTGTATTGAGGAGGTAAAGATTCTTCTGTTTTTGGAAATCTTGGTCCATGAATAACAGTTCTTTTAACATCTTCAAGACGTTCGATGTCGTTCAAGAGCTTTTCTGTTGTGTCACTTCCAAGAACTCTATGAGGAAATATTTCAATATCCATTTCTTAACCTTCTTCTGAAAAATTAGATTTGAATCAAATTAATTAGATGTCACCTTTAATTTCTTCAGCTGCGGTTGCAACAGCTTCGAGAGGTTCTCTAAATTCGTCAATCTTACTGTATACTTCTTTAATTAATCCAGAGGTTGCTTCTGGAGAGAAGAGTTGTGTTCCTGCGTCTAATGACATTGCAGCAGCTACACAAGGGATACAGAATCCTTTACTGTGTCTGGTTACTACGTGGTTACCGTTAAAGAGACCAGGACCTCCTCCACCGTAAATGGAGTGACTAAAGAATGAGAATCCTACAGCTACACCTTCTGCTCTACCATAGTCAAGACCTGGTAAACCAGTTGCGAATTCAATGTTATCATTGTAGTATAATAAAGTTGAAGGAATACCTTGAGCAGCACGAGCAGCACCTACGTTAACCATAGTAGCTGCAACAGCACCAGCTGCGGTGTATGCGTTCCATTTAGCAGCATCAGAAGTACTGTAAATGTATCCATCTTCTTTTGCGATGATTCCGTCAGCTTCTGCTTTTTCGATAGTAGCTTGTACTAATGAACCTACAGTACCATCAGCGTTTTCTTTAACTAAGTCTAATACCATGTTGTTTGCGTTTAAACCTTGGTAAGCTAAACCTAATAAGTGTAATCTTTCGTAAGCACCTAATGCATCTCCCATTTCAAACATAGCAGTTTGTTCGAAGATTGATGCTAATGCAGTAGCTTGTAATGAGTTTTTCAAAGTTGCTGCAGCGAAATCGTTTGCTTTAATTGCTCTTAAAGCGTATCCTGCACCTTCGAGTTTTTGTGGAATGTCTAACATAGTAGCAATGTTGGAACCTTTGTAATCTACAGATTGTGGGTATCTTCCTAATACTGCTGCTTTAAGGTAGTTAGCATCGTATATGTCTACATCGAAGATGTCAATAATAGATTGTACTAAAGTAGTTGCGGTAGATAATGGTGCAACAGAGTATTCAGCTGCTACTTCAATTCTAGTAGATGGGATTTGTACTAATAACCTTTTTCCTCCAGAAATAGGTTCAATTTTAGTATCGTCATCTTCAGAAACTTGGATCATTTTTTTCATACTTTCAGCAATTGCTTCTGCACTGCCTACGATATCAAGATCTAATTCTCTTCCTAAAATTCTAGATTTGTCTCCACCGACTGCACCTGTTTTAATAGATTTTTCGAGTCCTTCTAAGTTTACTGCAACAGTTCTTTTAACACCTTGTACGATGTCTTTAATTGCAGGGTTTCTGAGTGGACTGATAGCTTCGATTGGAATGTCAGATGCAATTTCGTTGCCTCTTTCGTCGTATAAATCGACTTTATCATCAAACTTTGCCATTTTTTCCCTCCTAATTAAATAGAGTTTAAATATTTAATATACCACAAAAATAAACAAATTTTTTTTATTTATCTTCGTAAGCTACAAAGCAAGTTTTTGCAATAGCCAGCCATTTGGTATACAAATTTTATTTTATCTAAAATATAATATAAATATTATCCTTAATCCTTTTTAGAAAGATTTATAAAGAATAATAAAAATTGATTAATTTAAGATAAAGACTTAAAAAAGTATTACTTTTAAAAAATTAGAATTATAATTTATTTTAGGCATTTTTACTTAAAAATCATTTAAAAATTAAAATAATGGTTTATATCTAGAAACAATGATGACCCTATATTGTAAGTATTCATTTCTTAATATGAAGCATTATAAAAAAATAACAATATTTGACTGCATGATTATAAGACAATTAAATTGAATTTTTATAGAAATAAGTTAATAAATCTGCTTTTCATGAATTTTTTGAAAATAGGGATTTTATTAAATATAATAATATACAAACTAATTTTTATGCAAATTGTAGCTGATGTTGGAGGAATACCTGGAAAGGATTGTGACGGTTTCTGTAAATACTGTTACTTTAGAAAGGTAAAAGACGTAAAAGCATTTGGATGTGCACATTGTCTTCCAAATACAATTGGATGTGAAAGATGTAGTAAGGGAGTAAGTGAAACACAGAGTGAATTTAAAAATCCATTTGAAGTCATCACTAATATACAAACTACATTAATGATGCAACCAATCAGAGGAGAAATAAAGGCTAATATTAGTGGTGGAGGAGACATAAGCTGTTATCCATATCTAGAAGATCTCACTGCAGCCCTTAATCAGATGTCTTTAAAATCACATTTGGGCTATACTTCCGGAAAAGGAATAAAAGACGTTTCAATGGCTAGCAAGCTTATTGACAACGGTGTTGATGAAGTCACATTTACAGTATTCGCAGATAATCCAGAACTAAGAAGAGAATGGGTGAAGGACAGAACACCTGAAGCTTCCTTAGATGCATGTAAGATGTTTGCTGAAAATATAGATTTAACTGCTGCTTCCGTTATAGTGCCTGGAGTCAATGACGGTGATGTCTTAAGGCAAACATGCAATAGCTTGGAAGAATGGGGAGCCAAGGGAATTATTTTAATGCGCTTTGCAAACACATTTAATGAAGGTTTGATTTTGGGAAATGAACCTATCTTAAAGGATTTCGAATCTCAAAGTGTAGAAAGTTTTCAGGAGCTGGTTGAAAGCATTGATAAAGAATATGGTTTTAGAGTCAGTGGAACACCTTTGGGCGATCCGACTACTGGAGGGCCATTTGCAATAGCCAAAGATGAAAATGAGATATTCCTGCAATTCATTAAAGAGGTTACAGGGGAAGCCACAATCATAACATCAAAAATAGCGGCCCCATTTATTGAGAGGATATTTGAAAAAATTGGAGCGGATAGCGTTAATGTGATCCCTGTTGAAAAAGAGATTGCCTGTTTGATTACAAAGGAGGACCTTGAAAATATTGATTTGAGCGAGGTTCAGGAGTCTGTTATTATTCCAGGACGGGCCTTTGTTCATTTGCTTGATGCTGAGAGAATCTTAAGTTCCGATGGTGTGGAAAGAATCGTCGGTTATGGTCCAGATACCTTAAGTGTTGATGGAGAGCTTAGTTTTGACATGATTGATGAAAATGTAATTGAACGTGAGCTTGAGCAATTTAACGATTTGGTTGATGCCATTAATTTTTATGGAATGAAAAGGAGATTTTAATCCCTTTTTCTTAATTTTAAAATTCCGATTTCCGCTTTTGTTCCTATTCTTATTGGAGGTCCTATGGTTCCTGCCCCATCGCTTACGTTTATGTAGTTTCCTTCCTTTTCATATAATCCCCTTAAAAGTGGAAAAACTGCCTTTACCCAGAGGTTTGCAGGATAGAATTGTCCTCCATGCGTGTGTCCTGACAGCATTATGTTGAATCCCCTTTCTATGAACTCATCCCAGTTTGCAGGGAGATGATAAATCAGGAGATTGTTTTCCTCTTTGCTGATTTCAAAATCCGGCTCTTCGCTTCCAAATCCTATGCCGTATATGTTGAGGCCTTTGATTTCTGTTTTTTCATTATCCAATATGATTATTCCTGCATTTTCACATGCCTGGAATACGTTTTCGATTCCAGTATAATAGTCATGATTTCCTGGAGTGAATATTACTGGAGACTTTATTTTTCCAAGTTCCTTAAAATCATCTGGTTGAATCCTGTTGCTTCCGTCTGCCAGGTCCCCTGAAATTATGACTGCGTCAGAATTTATTGAGTTGATTTTCTTAGATAATTTTTTAAGCAAACCTTGCCTTCTTATAGAACCTACATGTATATCAGATAGGTGAATTATATCAATTTCTTCTTGAAGATTTTTTAAATACAAAGTTCGTTCAGTTATTTTAGGAGTATGTGCATTATAATACCCATAGATAAAAAGTCCAACAATCAAAAGTAAGGAAAGCCTATTGCAAAATAACGATGTTGTACATACAAAGTAATTAAACAATAAAATAGCTATAGCCAAAAACAAGTACATCAGTGCAACCCAATTTAGAGAATCCAAAACCTCAACAATGAATCGGGTAATCCCATTAGAATTTACAAACTCGATATAAACGCAAACAACATTGAGAACCGATAATGTCAGGCTTACGGCCAAACATTCTAAATCATTCAAAGGATAGAATAGATAAGATGTGAACTTCAATAAGCAGAAATAAAAAATAAAAAATAAAAATTGTTGAGAAAGTTTAAATATGAATCTTTTTTTAGGAAAACTCATTATAAAGCATCCTTAACAATAATATCTTCAACAAGTTGACTTTCAGAGTAAATTTTAACTAAAATGTAATTATACATAGCAGAACGTCTGATCTCTGCAAGTTCAGACAATTTCTTGTTGTCAATAACAACATTTTCAATTTCTTCATGATATTTGTCATAATCCAATTTTATACGAACACCATCAAGCTGTCCGGTAACAGGGAGAGGAGAAATAACTTCCTTAATAGCTGGAACCTGATTTTCGATTGCGTTTTTAACAACAATTGAAGGAACCAAAGGCGGATCGTGAACCATTTCTCTTTTTTTGTTGTTCAAAATATCTTCAACAGTTTCTGCAAGCTTTTCCAAAGCACGCACATCAGGACCTCTTCTTAATCTTCTTGGAATTCTACCAAGCCCCGGAACATAAGCGTCAGCTCCAGGAAGCTCTTCTAAAGGAATTTCCGGCGCTCCAGTTACCACAACTGGAATATCAATGTCATCATATAGGAATGATTTTTCAATAATGCAATCCTTAAAACTTCCAAGGGCAAAAACGGCCACATCATGCTCGTTTATTAATTTTTTTTCTTCTTCAGTAATTCCTGAAGTTCCTTTACCATCTCCACGGGCAAGACCTATCATATTGTCTTTTGCACCATACTCACGTAAAAACTCAGATATGTCACAAGCAGCATGAGGAAGGTGATGTCTTGCAAGAGTTGGTGATACAATAGCTATTTCACTACCTGCCATTGGAGCTACAGTAAGCTTTGCCAATAATTCCTTTGATTTCTTTTCAATTTTATCAACATCTTCTAAAGGAACTGCCATATTTAAGACCAAGTCCATCTGTAAAACATTTTCTTGGAGAATGAACCCTCCTAAATCCTCAATAAGTTCCTTGATTTCTTCACTTTTATGAACTCCACCTGTAAAAGTCAATGTTTCAAACATATTTGATCCCCATACTATAAATTATACATAATTATTTTTACTTTTACTTATTAATAAAATCTTCTAGAATGGCATATCTTTGACAGGCCCTTTTAATAGGATTAGGTGAAACAGAACCATGGGAAGGAATTTCAATAATTACTTCCTGATTTTCTTCAATTTTTGGAATCAAATAATCGGGAGCCACTATATAATCATAATCTTCCTCTGAAATTTCAAATCCCATATCCTCAACAATATCTTTAAGAAAATTAGAATAGACCTTCACTTTTGTTGAATTTTCAGGAGTGCAGTTTAGGTATTTGCCAGCCATTTCACATTCATTAAAATCGATTATGCATTCTGTTCCACATCTGTCTGCAACCTTTTCTATTGACTCCACTATCTGGTTAAAAGTATTTAATTTTAAATAAATAGAATCCATATCTGTTTTGCTTTCAGACAGCAATATGGCTAAATCCCCATCGTCTGATGTTGGAAATTTATTTATAGCATAATCGTCAATTCCTGCAAGTTTCACTATTTCTTCACACATTGGAGTGGTAACAATTCTCATAAATTATATTTATAAAATAAGTACAATATTAAATATTATGAAAGTTTCTTTATCTTTGGAAAAAACCACTACCAATGACGTATCAATAATGGTGGATGCCCTAAGAGCCAGCACCACAATAACATTGGCTTTGAATAATTTTGAAGAAATAATTCCTTGTTTTACCCCAGAAGAAGCTATTGCATTAAGTGAAAAATACAACTCAATTGTGGCAGGGGAAAGATCCGGAATAAAAGTCGAAGGATTTGATGTTGGAAATTCACCACAGGAAGTTGAATCTTTTGAAATACCGTCAGACAAATCAAAAACATTGATTTTGACTACAAGCAATGGAACCAGAATCCTTAAGGATATGGAATCAACCGTTTTGATCGGTTCAATGGTTAATGCAAAGGCTGTCGCTGAAAAAGCCCTTGAATTAAGTTCCGATGAAATCGATGTTGTTATGGCCGGATATAGGGGAAACTTTGCACTTGAGGATTTTCTGGTAAGTGGAGAAATCATATATTGGATCTATGAAATTTGTAAAGACTGTGAATTTACTGATTATGCGAAAGCCAGCATCCTTGCCAGCAGAAATTACGATAATCTATGTAAAGGAATCTATAATTCAAATTCGGGGAAAAAACTTAGAAAGATAGGCAATGAAAAGGATGTTGACTGCTGTATTCTGAAGAACATTACCAACAATGTTGGTATATACATCGATAATAAAATTAAACTTTTATAATAGAAATTATAAATTAATAATAATTATTTTATAAGAAGTGTGATTGATGAATAGAGAATACTTAACTATTATCGGTACTGCTCATGTATCTGAAGAAAGCGTTGATGAAGTTAAAGATGCAATATATGAACAGCACCCCGATATAGTGGCTATTGAATTAGATAAAGGAAGATATACTCGCATTAAGAATGAAATGATGGGTATTGAAGAAGATGATGCAATATCCGTAACTGAAATAATAAAACAGAACAAGATAGGAGTATTTCTTGCAAGTACCTTCCTAAGCTATTTCCAATCAAAGATAGGTGAAGATGTGGATGTAAAACCAGGATCAGAAATGGTTGGAGCAATAGAAGCTGCAGAAGATCTTGGAATTCCAATAGCCCTAATCGATAGGGACATTAACATCACACTTCAAAGAGCCCTCAATAAGATGACATTTAAGGAAAAGGCCAGCTTTGTTTGGGATTCTATTGTTTCTTTCTTTAAGAAGGATGAGCTTGAAGATGAAATCGACATTGAAGAACTTAAAAATCCCGAAAACCTTGATGAAATAATGGAAATGTTTCAAGAAATCTCCCCTGGAGCATACGAAGTGCTAGTAAAGGAAAGAGACGCATATCTTGCTGGAAACATTTTAAACCTCCCACAGGAAAAAATAGTGGCCGTCGTTGGAGCTGGACATAAGCCTGGAATTTACAGATATCTTGACAATCCCGAAACATTGCCAACATTAGACAGCTTACGGGTAACTGATGATAAAAACGGAATCCCCTGGGTTAAAATATTTCTCGCACTGATTCCCATTCTTTTTGTTGTGATATTTTTTCTGGCATTTTTTAGCGGGATAAACATAACCGGCAATCTTATCGAATTTTTAGCGATAAGCATGATAATGGGTTTTTTAGGATCAATCCTATCAGGATCAAAATTATTGTCAGCAATAGTTGGGGGCCTTGTAGCACCTTTAACCATTATCCATCCGTTACTTGCTGCAGGATGGTTTTCCGGCCTTACTGAAGCCAAATTAAGAAAGGTTCGTCAAAGGGACATTAAAAATTTAAGCAACATAGAACATTTAAAAGACCTTTGGCACAACAACATTTTTAGAATACTGCTTGTGGTTATTGGAACCAACATTGGAGTTAGCATAGCTACACTTTTTATACTCCCATCAAAAGTTTTTATACCATTGTTTATGAAATTATTTGGCGGATAACAAATAGTATAAATATGTGGAACCAATAATATTATATACTAAATTTTAGGTGTAACAATGTATCTCATATTTCGCTGTGACTGTGGAAGAGTCCTATATGGAAAGGAAGGAGTAGCTACCCGCAAATGCGTATGCGGAAAAACATTGAAAGTGAAATCCAGAAGAATCTTTAGAAAGGTTGCTACTCGTGAAGAAGCTTCAGAAGCAGTTCAGGAAATGCAAGATGAGATTTATGGAAACACCGATTTTAAATTAGCAAGTGATTTATAATAATAGGTCAGATCAAAAATGTATGAGACGATATTTTATATAATTATAATTGCAATACTCGTGATTTTAACTGGAATTTTATCCGGTGCGGAATTAGCTGTTGTATCTTCAAGAAAAGTAAAACTTCAAAAGATGATTAAAGAAGGCAACAAGCAAGCAAAAATTGTTTCTGATTTACTTGATGATTCTAATCAATTTTTATCTGCAGTCCAAATGGGAATTACCCTTATTGGAGTATTGAGCGGGGCTTTTGGTGGTGCAGCATTATCCAATCCATTAGCAGCAATTATTAAAAATTATGTTCCATACCCTGGATTGGTAAGTATTCTAATTGTTGTAGTAATTACCACTTACTTCTCCCTTGTTATTGGGGAACTCGTTCCGAAAGTAATTGCTTTGAACAATCCCGAAAAGGTATCTGTCAAAGTAGCTACCGCAATGAAAATACTTACAAAGGTATGTGGACCTATAGCTACCTTTTTAACAAAGTCAACACATGCGGTTTTAGCTATTCTTAGAATTAAGGAAAATCCCGAAACAGCAATCACAGAAGAAGAATTGGCTTTAATGGTTGAGGAAAGTAGGGTTGAAGGAAACATCGAGAAAGAGGAAGAGGACATTATTAAACGTGTCTTTAAAATGGATGAACAAAAAGTTGACACAATAATGACTCCAAGAAACGAGATTATCTGGATTGACTTGGAAGATGACGATGAGGAAAACAAGCAAAAAATTATTGAAAGTAAGCGTTCAATCTTCCCAATAGCTAAAGGAGAATTGGATGATTTTATTGGAGTGGTTCAGGCAAAGGACATTCTTGCAGTTCTCTTTAATGAAAGAAATATGGACCTTGAGGAAATTGTAAGAAATCCTATCGTAGTTCCTGAAAATCTGGAATCATTAGAGTTGCTTAGAGAATATAAGGAAAATAAAGAATATGTTCATATGTCTTTAGTTGTTGATGAATTCGGAAGCGTAGTCGGTTTAATTACATTAAACGACCTGCTGGAAGGAATTGTCGGAGACATTCCTGGAATTGATGAAACCGATGATCCAGTAGCTACTCAAAAAACTGAAGATTCATGGTTGATTGACGGAAGATATCAAATCGACAGATTCAAGGAACTGTTTGAGTATTCCAAAGAATTCCCAGATGAAAAAGAGGACAACTTTACTACAATTGCAGGATTTGTTTTAAGTTTCTGTGGAAAAATCCCTGATGAGGGTGAAAAGTTCAATTACGATAGGTTCTGTTTTGAAATCATCGACATGGATGGAAATAAGATAGATAAAATCCTTGTAACCGATTTAGGTCCGGAACATAAGGAAGAAATACAAGAGGATGATGAAAATGCTTGACTTGATTATTCAGATTGTCCTGCTCATTCTCGGATTTGTATTTTTAATAAAGGGTGCAGACTACTTTGTAAGCGGATCAAGCAGCATTGCTGCCCTTTTAAAGATTCCCACAATCATCGTCGGTTTAACTATCGTAGCATTGGGAACAAGTGCTCCGGAAGCGGCTGTTTCAATTACCGCTTCAATAACAGGAAGCAATGCAATGGCAGTAAGTAATGTTATTGGAAGTAACATTTTTAACCTGCTTTTCATTATAGGACTTTGTGCTGCTTTAGGAGAATTGAGCATAGGTCGCCAGATGCTTGAAAAGGACTTCCCTTTTCTTATTGTGGCCACAGTTGCAATTGTTGCATTCATACTAATCGGATGGAACATAATAAGAGTTGAAGGAATAATCCTTTTGATATTGCTAATTGTATACCTGGTCTATTTGATATATACATCCAAAAAATCAAAAGATGCCCAATATGTTGAAAAGCCAAAGTTATCACTTCCTAAAAGCATTCTCTTCATAATAGCAGGTCTTGCTGGAATTATAATCGGAGGAGAACTGGTAGTGAACAGCGCATCCTCAATTGCAATTAGCTTTGGAATGAGTGAAACCCTAGTTGGTTTGACAATCGTTTCAATAGGAACTTCCCTTCCTGAAGTTGCCACTTCATTGACCGCTTTGAAAAGGGAGGAAAACGAGCTTGTAATAGGTAACGTAATCGGAAGCAACCTGTTCAACATAGTGTTTGTGCTTGCAGCAAGTGCAACAATCAGCCCTATTGTGCTTCAACCAAACATCCTAATTGATTTGATTCTGATGTTGTTTGTAACCGTTCTTTGTTACATATTTGCAAGAACACAGGACAAGTTTGATAAAAAGGAAGGAATCCTTCTTCTTGTGATATTTATAGTCTATATGGCATTTGCTATAATGAGAAATTAAATGCCTAATTTTTTATTAATTTTTTATCTTTGGAATTCCTTAAAAAATTGTCTTGAGCAATTTAACTTTTTTTTATAGCTTTTATGAAAACATTGAAGTTGGAGAAAAAAATGTTTTCCAACAAATAATTAAACATCCTATTGCAAGTATGAATATTAATTTCCCATTACAAAATGCAAATCATTTAGGAAAAACATAAAAGTTGGAGAAAAAAATGTTTTCAATGAATAGACAAACATCACACGCAAGTAGGACCATTAATTTCCCATTACAAATGCCAATTAAAATATTGTTAAAGCTTATTTATAAGTTTTTTGATAATTTTACAAGTAAATATTGCTTAAAATAAGCAATAGTGATTTAAAAATAATAAATATCGAATAATAATAAAAATTATTAGGAATTAATAAAATTAAGCTAATTTCCCAAATAAAAAAAAATAATGTGAATTAATCTTTATCGGCAATATGTTCCATAACCGCAAAGATCAATCCTGAAAACAGAAATGTCAAATGCAACATGATTCTCCAGAAAATTACAGTTTCGCTTACAGATGCAACATCCAAGAAGTCCCTAAGAAGTTCTATTAATGATATAACTACTACAGAACCGATTATTTTAAGTTTTAATCCTGAAAAGTCAAGGGTTCCCATCCAAGAAGGACGGTCAATATGCTTGTTCGCAATATCGATTTTGGATATGAAATTTTCGTATCCTGAGAAAGTAACAATCAGGACCAGATTAGCGAGCAATGACAAATCCAAAAGATTCAACACATTCATTGTCACTTCATGAAAATCCATTTCCACCGAACTTGGAATGAACAGGATTACTGCATATATGAACTTATACAGGATAATTGCCAAAACAACGATTAATCCCAAATAGATTGGAGCCAGCAGCCATCTGGAGAGAACAGTATTCTTTCAGAAGCCTTTTCTATTTTATTAATATTTTCATCTTCAGCCATAAAATCCTCCGTTAAAAATAAGACAACATGTAATATTCTGAAATTAAAAATATAAAAAACTAATTCCCTTCAATATCCCTTTTTATTTCACAGGCCTTGCAGATTTCAGAAGATGTTGGTTCACCGCAGATAACGCATTCGTTAAGATGGGTGTTGATATCATTGTCAAATGTCAATATCTGTTGGAATGATTTCATGATGTTCCTTTTTACTCCAGTATTCCTGTCTTCAGCATCATTCAAAAATCCCTTGATTTTAGCCCTTAATGATAGTTTTGAGTAGGGGCATTCCTCCAAATGAATATCAATGTCGTTCAGCACTGCCCACATTCCAACTTCCTTTTCAGGAGTGTTCCACAATGGCTTGATTCTTGGAACTAGCTTTGGATGGATGACGTCCAATTCCGGGCCGAATTTGGAGAACTTGATTGTATCTCCCCTTGCAAAGCTCATCAGGAATGACTGTATCTCATCATCCAGATTATGGCCTGTGGCTATCTTGTTTGCACCAATCTCATAGGCTGTTTTATTTAAAATGTTTCTTCTGAATACCCCGCAAGGGATGCATGCACTTTTGAAGTTTTCGTAAATGTCATCCAAGGCAAATCCTTCCTCTTCCTTAAAGGATTTCAAATGCAATTTTACGCCCATATCCTCTGCATTGGAAATGGCCGCCTCAACGCCGTGGGACCTGTATCCTTCAATTCCCTCATCTACAGCTATTGCAACCAGATCAAAATCCAATATGTCCTGATAATTCTTGAGAGCATGCAATGTCAAGACACTGTCCTTTCCCCCGGACAATGCCAACGCTATCAACTCCCCTTCTTTAATAAGGCCATGTTCGCTTATCAGATTATTGATTCTTGTGAAAATTTTTTCATTGAATTCATCTTTGTCTATAACTGCCATCATACTTATTTTATTTGAAACATAATATAAAATTAAAGGATGTGAAATTATGATAACTGCAGATTTTGCAATTTTACCTGTTGGAAATGACACTACCGAGTGCAAGGATTTTGTAGCAGCCGCCGTTCAGGCAATTAAGGATTCCGGTCTCAGCTACCAATTGACCGGCATGGGAACCCAAATAGAAGCTGAAACCTTGGAAGAACTCTATTCAGCAATTGCCAAAGCTCAGGAAGCAGTGTTTAAAGCTGGAATTGGCCGCGTTTATACTGTTATAAAGGTGGATGACAGACGGGATCTGGATGACCGTGGCCTTGACGTTAAAATAGAGACAGTTGAAAACATGCTGGATTAGGATGTTTTTCTTGGATGGAAATAATAACATAATATAAATACAACTTTATATTATTATTAACTAATAAAACAATAACATTATTTTGGGAGACAAATCATAATGGCAAATTCTAAAATAAGAAGACGTTCTAAATTGGATGAAATTTTAAGTTCCTTGTGGATACTAGTTGCTTTCATACCTTATTTGAATGGTTTTGGATTGATATACATTGGAAATAAAACTTCAAAGGGCAACTGGATAAAGGAAGGAATGGCCTATGAGATTCCATGGATCCTATCACTGATTGTCTATGAAGTTAAACCTATAAACTACATATTCATCGTGGTTGGAATAATCATGATGATAGTTGGAATCGTCAGATCCATAATTGCAAATTCCAAATACCAGAAAATACTGAACAATGGAAATTACAAGAAGTCAGAAAGCAAGACAAGAAGCTTGGCGGGATTGATTGTGACATTGATTCCATGTATAAATGGAATGACCTTCCTCTATTTGGGAGGCAAAATGGAGGATAGGAAGCTCCTATATGAAGGGACCATTTATGAACTTCCTTGGATTTTATCCATCATTTTTGTATTTACACCCCTTGGAGGAGCATTCTTCTATATAGGGATGGCGCTTCAAATAGTTTCACTGTTCCGCTATATCCACATCAACTACACAGATTCAAGGTTCTACAAAACACTTGGAAACCTAAATGACAACCGGGAAGAGAATCTTAAAAGGGACGAGCCAGCCAATGCCGAATATAAGGAAAAGGCGAAAATGGAAAAACCTAAAAACAATGTCAGAGAATCTGCATATGTGGATTACAAGCCAAAAATCAAAGAATTGAAGGAAAACTTCGATAAGAAAGAGGAAAAGGTTAGAAACATTGTCAATAACCGTTTCAAAAGTTCCGAACTTACACATGGGCGTTTTATGACAATCATCAGCAATTCCCATGACAATTTCTATTCACAGATGGAAACCGCAAACAACATCATTGATTTGAGCGGTGAAAAATCCCCAAAAATCGATGGTGAGCTTCAAAAGAAAATCAGCATCCTTGAAATGATCAATGGAAAAATGGATGAACTGATAATGGAAATGATACTTAACGACAGCAGCGAAAGAAAAACCGATGAAGACCTGGAAACAATGGTTAATGACATGGAAGATCTGATAAATTCAGTGAAAAATTACAACTAAGAGATGGAAAATGAAAGATTCAAATTTTTGCGTATGGTGCGGATTTAAGTTAGGTCCTGATGACGATTTCTGTTCCAATTGCGGAGCTAAAGTCGCAGACATGGTCATAAAGCGTGAAGAAATCAAAGTCAAGCTGAAAAAGGTAAAACGTAAAAGCAAGTATGAAGCCAGGCTTTCTGAATTGAAGGACAAATATGAATACAATGAGAAGGAAGCTCGCAGATTGGTTGAAAAGCGTTTTCAACCTCCGCAAATGACATATTATAAGTTTGCAAATGAATTGGATGACAGCAGAGTGCTTTTCTACAAGAAATTGGAGAATGCGAATGAAATAGTTGAAGCTATAAATGACGGCATTCTTGATGAAAATGCCGCAAACGTTAAGGAGAAAATAGAATCCATTATTGGAAAGCTTGAACTGATCATCGAAAGGGTAAACGAATTGATCAGCGAATTCATCATCAGTTCCAGTTCAGATGAAAAGGACGATAAAGACCTGGAAGACATGTTTAAGAACATGGACGACCTTATAGATTCCGTGAAAAAATATCAATAACTTTAAATACATTATATTAACATAATAATAACATATACTAGAGGAGATAACATGGCCGAATTCTCATTAAACATAGACGAAATTGAAGAAACTGTTGAAAAAAGCTTGGAAGAGGAAAAAAAGAATCTACCAACAGAAAAAATTGATGAACAAGCAAACCAAAATGCAATTGCCATATTCAACATGGATATGAACAACATAGCTGAAAGAGAATCCATAATAAAGCCTTTGGATGACTTTGGATTGGCCGAAATGAACAGATCAGCACAAAGAAACAACCTACTAACAGGACGTTTGAAAGACCTGAACGAATCCGGAGATGAAGCCGGAAGTATAGGATCACAACTAGCAGAATTAGACAAGCAAGTAAAAGACCTAAACCCCTCAAAAGTCAACTTCAACAGACATGGACTGTTTGGAAAATTCATGGACCCAGTGAGAAAATACTTCGAAAAATATGAAAAAGCAGAAGTTGTCATAAACAACATCGTCCAATCCCTTGATGAAAACAGTAAAGTTCTCCAAAACGACAATGTAACCCTAAACATGGAAGAAGCCAACCTAAGAGAGCTAACCAAAAAGCTCATGACAGACATCGAACTTGCAAAACAGATGGATGCATCAATAGAAGCACAAATACAGGAAGCACAGATTCAAGGAATAGAAGAGGAAAAAATTCAGTTTGTCCAGGAAGAAATCCTATACCCATTAAGACAAAGAATAATGGACATGGGAACAATGATTACAGTAAACCAGCAAGGAATAATCTCACTAAACATCATAAGAAGAAACAACAAGGAGCTCATTAGAGGAATAACCCGTGCAAGAACAGTAACTGTAACAGCCCTTAGAACTGGAATAATGATGGCAAAAGCATTATATGACCAAAAAAGAGCTATTGAATTAGTAAATGATGTTAACAAAACAACAGAAGAAGTCATTACTGCAACCAGCAAAATGATAAGCCAGCAAACCAACGAAATCAAGGAAATCTCAACAAAAAGCATGATTTCTCCAGAAGTTCTTCAAAACTCATTTAACGAAGCATTGACCGCAATTGAAGAAATCAGCACCTTCAAAAGAGAAGCACTATCCCAAATGCAAGATACAATAAACACATTTGGAGAAATGGCTGCTGAAGGTCAAAGAGTAGTTGACAAAATAGAAACTGTGGAAAAATAAATAAGGGCTAAAAACCCTTTAATATTCTTTTTTTAAAAATAGCTTTTGAATTTCAATAATAGATTAGAATCTAATTCATCATCAACAATATCAGAAGTACCTAATCCATTAAATTTATCTAAAACCAAACCCCAACGATAATCAATCAAATCTATTAAAAATTCTTTGTTTTCTTTTAGAATATTTAAATTAGAAATATCCATAATAATCTGATTATCGCCCTTATTATATTGATAGATATTATCATAAGTATAATCATTAAGAATTAAAAATCTCCAACTCACATCCTTTTTTAAAGTGTTGACAATTTGTTTAATGGATTTTTCGAAATCGGCCGGTAAATTGTTTTTAAGATTGTTTTCGATTTCTTCAAACCTATATAAATCATGAAACCTTGAATATTCATCCATTAAAACTTTAACTTCACCTATTATTTTAGGAGATCTTGTTCCTTGCCTAAAATCGTGTTTTAATGAAATGTTCCAATAATATTTAATGAATTTAACGGCAATTTCATTTAATGGAATCCTACCCTCAGGATAATCATTTTCACTGGCCAATTCAACCAAACTTTTAGCCCATGCAAATTTGTAAGTGTTGCTGTATTTACATCCCTTTATTATTTTAATAAAATCTGAATAGAATTCTGATTCATCATCAGATATCACTTCCTCTAAAAAGATTTTATTTTTAAAAACTCCCTTGCTATTTGCTTTTTCCTGTCGCATTTGTTCAAATTCTTCCAAATAAATATCTTTAGCCTTTAAAATTGCGCGAATAACTTCAATAATATCCACCAATTCTTCAACATCACCATCTTCCAAGTATTCCAATATTTCCTCATGTAATTTTTTATTAAGCTCCACTAAATATTGCTCATCATCCAATAATTTGGTTATAGCTATTTTATCATCATTGGAAATTATTTGCGGTATTTTGTCCCTAACTAACTTGTTGTAAACGACCATACGAATCCCCATTTGTACTGCAATCTCAATTTTATTATTGATATTATATTTTGTTTTATAACTAATAAAAACACTTTCAAATTTAAAAAGCAGGACCTACAATAAACCATAAGCAAAATAAAGAAAAAGTTGTATAATCCTGAAATATTGCTTTAATTTCCAAGCAAATCTATAAATATTTATGAATATATAAATAAGTATCATATAGGTCTTAAAACTAAAAAATAATAAATAAAAATTAATTTAATTTCAAATTAGTTTATTAAGACACAACACCGCATATGGCCATTTAAATCAATGAATGCACAATAGCATCCAAGCGAGTTTGCACAACTGCACACTTCAAAAACAAATATCATTTTTAAAACGAAACATCAAACATCCACTAAAAGGAGGTGAATCATGAATCCATTTGCTGAAATATACAACTTCATTATAACTGAACTAAAAGGCAAATATCCCGAATTAGGCGAATGTTATATGTTTGATGATGAAGAAGACAACAGATACAAGGAATATTACCTGAAATTTAAAAATCACTTATCATCAGAAAACTTAGTGAAGTTATATTACACAATCATAGAAGAAATTTGTGAATTTTGCAATAAAAATGGATACAAAGATGCATTAAATCATAGTGCGATATTAATGGATAGGTTAATCTAATGCATTTAGAACAATTCAACAATTTTAAACCAAATGATTTTCAAAAACTTGGTCAAAAATTGAAGGAAATGCAAAATCAATTTGTTGAAAGCAATTCTGCAGTTACTCGAACCATTATGAGTAGAATTTATTATTCCACTTTTCTCTATGTTCGAGAATAGGCAAAACAATATTTGGGATATGAATCAAAACCATATAAAGACCACAAACAATTGCCAAATTTTATAGCAAGAAAAGGACCCTTTTGCGAATCATTAAATCAGGATATTGCAGGTTCTTTAAGAACCCTAAAAAAATTAAGACAACAATCTGATTATGATTTAAAAATACCAAAAAAAGGAAACAATGCATATAATCATTGGAATTTTACTAATGTCAATGATGCTTTTGATTTAGCAAATAAAATTTTTGACTCTTTTGAAAGCCTGAAGTAATTTTTTTTAAATCACCAAAAGATTAAAAAGCAATTCTACAAGATAAAAACAAAAAAAGAATGGATTTTATGAAAATCCATGAAACTATTCAATTTTACTGGAAGCTTCCTTTACAGCTTCAATAACAAGATCCAAATCCTCTTCAGTTAATGAAGGATGTACCGGCAAGGATATCACAGTATCCGCAGCGATTTCGGCTTTTGGAGATGAACCTTCAAATCCTAATTCTTTATAGATTGGTTGGTTGTACAATGGTATTGGGTAGTGAATTCCAGTTCCTATTCCTTTTTCAGTCAGGATTTCAACCCAGTCATCCCTATTTCCTTTGGTAACACGGATTGTGTATTGATGGTAAACATGTTTTCTGTTTTCTGGTGATACTGGAGTTATTACTCCATCAACATCTTTCAATCCTTCGTTAAGGTATGCTGCATTAGCTATTCTTTGTTCGTTGAATCCGTCGATTTTATCTAATTGTGCAAGACCTATTGCTGCCGCAATGTCGCTGCTTCTGAAGTTGTATCCTATTTCATCATGCTTGTATTTGATGTTGGAACCGTGTGCCCTGAATACTCTAGCCTTTTCTGCCAATTCTTCATCGTCGGTGGTGATCATTCCACCTTCGCTTGTTGTCATGTTTTTTGTTGGGTAAAAGCTGAAACATGCCAAGTCTCCCATGCTTCCAACCATTTCATCGTTGTACATTGCACCATGTGCCTGTGCAGCATCCTCAATAACCAGCAAGTCATGTTTTTCAGCTATTTCTCTTATTTTATCCATGTCTGCAGCCTGACCGTATAGCTGTACCGGCATGATTGCCTTTGTCTTGTCAGTGATTAGGTCTTCT
This sequence comes from Methanobrevibacter sp., assembly GCF_030539665.1. Classification (NCBI taxonomy): domain Archaea; kingdom Methanobacteriati; phylum Methanobacteriota; class Methanobacteria; order Methanobacteriales; family Methanobacteriaceae; genus Methanobrevibacter; species Methanobrevibacter sp. Next base: position 249,275 of record NZ_JAUNXR010000001.1, on the reverse strand, counting down.
ATTGTATCCGGATCGATATCGTAAGTTTCCAAGTCGATGTCTGCAAAAACAGGGGTTGCACCGGTATATACTATTGCGTTTCCGCTTGCTATGAATGTGAATGGTGTTGTTATTACTTCATCCCCTTCTCCGATTCCAGCAGCCAATAATGCCACGTGTAATGCGGCGGTTCCTGAATTAGTAGCTATTGCATACTTAGCACCTACCCATTCTGCAAATTTTTCTTCAAATTCAGCTACTTTAGGACCTTGTGCTATCATTCCTGATTTTAATACTTCTACAACATTTGCAATTTCTTCTTCACCTATGATGGGTTTTGCAATTGAAACTTTAATATCTACCATCGTATCACCAATTAATCTCTAAACTAATATTTATATTATAATCTAATAATATTTAAAACATTATAACAAAACTATTAATTACTTAAAAAAAGGTGATTGCAATGGATGAAACAAATAAGATTGAAAATTATGAACTTGAAACTATTAGAGAAGGAACTACAGACATACAATTTCCAAAATTTGATAAAGTTTCATCTGATGCACCTGTTTTTTATAATCCTAAAATGGAATTGAACAGGGACATTTCCATTTTGGCCCTCCAGGTATTTCAAAAAAGGGAAAATAGAGACCTGAATGTCTGTGATTTGTTTGGAGGAAGTGGAATACGTGGGGTTCGCTATAAAAACGAGATTGATGGCATTGATCAGGTAGCCATCAATGACATCAGCGAAACCGCCAACGAGTTTGAAAGAATCAATGTTGAGCTGAATGGTTTGGAGGACATTACAATCTCACAAAACGACGCCAGTTTATTCCTAAGAAATAATAGAGGAAGATTCGATATTATTGACATTGATCCGTTTGGAACACCTTCTCCTTTCTTGGATTCTGCAGGATATTGTGCACGTAAGAATTCATTGCTTTGTGTTACCGCTACAGATACATCAGCACTATGTGGAACCTACAAGGAACCCTGTATTCGAAAGTACAATGCTAAACCTTACAAAAGCGAATACTGTCATGAAAATGGGATAAGAATATTGGCAGGCTATACAGCCCTCATTCTGGCCAAATACAAAAAGTACATTGACGTGAAGCTATCACACAGTACAGAACATTACATGAGACTCTATATTGAAGTTTTGAAAGGATCCAAAGCCACTGACGAATCTCTGGAGAATATTGGATATGTAAGCCATTGCAAGGAATGCCTATACCGTGAAACAAACAAAGGAATGGCCACCAGCCTAAATGAAACCTGTCCTGAATGCGGCGGGAAACTGATACATGCAGGACCGTTATGGCTCGGACCAATTCAAGACAAGGAATTCATAAGTGAAATGATTGAAGAGGCCGAAAACAAAGAACTGAACACCAAAGACAAAATTCTTAAATTACTAAATAGCTGCATGGAAGAGGCGGAAGCTGAAACAACATTCTATGATGTCCACACATTATGCAGGGTTTTGAAGATAAGCGCACCAAAATTTGATTTGATAATTGAAAAAATAAAGGAAAAGGGATATGATGTCGTTAAAACACATTACAGCCCATTAGGAATAAAAACCAATATGCCGATTGGAGAAATAAAAGAAGTGATTGCTGACTTGGTTAAATGAACATCGCCCAAATTATCATGATTATTGTGAAGATGCTGAAAATCATTCCTGGCCTGGCCAAATATACCTCATTTTTATTCTGATAGCATAAAATCAGATATAGGAATGATATGAAAAACAGCATCATCTCCAAAATATAACTTACAGGAAATATTGACTTAGACACTTCAAAGATGTTTGCAATCAATAAAAGTATCATTAAAGCGAACATTAGCCTGTTTCCCATTTTAAAATCCATATTCTACATTTAGAAGGACAATCATATTTATAATTACTTAAAAAAATGATGTGAATTTTATAGAGCCACATCACTTTTATTGAAATATATCATGCTTAGCAACAGTCCAAAAATTCCTGTTAAAGCTATAATCAATAAGGGAACCTCTACCCCATAGCCATAAGGAGCCAACTCATTGCAGACAATTAAAAATGGACTGCAAAATGGTGAAAGCGGAGCGTAATCAGTGCTGTAAACTATGAAATTTGAGATTGCGACAATAACACCCCCAATGACTCCCGGAACAATATTCTTAAATATTAAAGATATGAATAAGAATGGAGTTATCACAACAGCGAGCAAAATATTTGCACCAACAAATTGAATGAAGTAATTAAACAACATATTGAAGTCAATGTCAGTAGCTCCACCCGCATATCCCAAGACAACTGAAACTATGAAGGTTATTAAGGTTAATGCAAATACGAGTATTAGAACCATGACCCATTTTCCCAATATAAACTTGTTTTTAGAAATTGGAGTTGTTAAAATTGATTTCAGTGTATGATCATTATATTCCATTACAATCAAGTAGGCTGCAAGTAGCGCATAGATTATTACATTAAATAAAACAATCCCAACACTAACAATTTGATCCAAAAAGAATTTCATTGATATTGGACCCATTGCTCCCATCATCAAACCCAAAAACATTAAAAATGAAGGAGTTAAAATTCCCAATATCAATATGATGAAAAATTTGGACCTCCTTAACTTTAAAAATTCCATTTCGATGAAATCAAGCATTGGCGTCACCACCTATCAAATCTGTAAAATACTGCTCAAGATTTTCCTTTACCAAGCTAACGTTTGTAACTTCAATGCCCGCATTTACAAAAAGAGTGTTAATTGAACCCCTTGAGTCCAAATGGGTGAACAGAATAATGTTATCATCTGAATCCACCACATAATCCCTGTTTTCAACCAATCCTAGTTCACCTAAAAGATTTTCAGCCAATGAAAGGTCGCTTACACTAAACAAAACATGTTTTCTTATTTTATTTTGAAGATTTGAGATAGAAATTTCCTCAATCAATTTTCCGTTATCCATTATTCCAATCATGTCAGCAACATGCTCTATTTCACTCAAGATGTGGCTAGATATCAATATTGTCATACCATAATCATCAGCCAGGCTTCTTAAAATTTCCCTGATTTCTTGAATTCCCACAGGATCCAATCCATTGATTGGCTCATCTAAAATCAACAGGTCAGGGTTTTTAAGCAGCGCTAATGCAATACCTAATCTTTGTTTCATGCCCAGAGAATAATTTTTATATAGTTTATTCTTATTTTCAGTTAACGATACCATTTCTAAAACTGATTTAACATTATCTTCACTGTATCCTCCAGCCAATTTTGAAAAAAGTCTTAAGTTTTCCTCACCCGTCAGATTATGGTAGAAACCAGGCATTTCAATTATGGATCCTATATTTTTATAAACTGGATCTGTTGAGCTTTTTACAGTTCTGCCAAACAAGTTAATATTGCCGGAGCTAGCATTTGCCAATTTTAAAATCATGCACATTGTAGTTGTTTTTCCAGCCCCATTTTTCCCTAAAAGACCATAAATCTGGCCCTTTTTAATCTTAATATTTACAGAATCTACAACCTTGTTTTTACCATATTCTTTGGTTAAGTTTTCAGTTTTTAAAATATAATTTTCTTCCATAAAATCACCAATATGTAAAAAATATATTACATATGTAAAAATTATATTACATCATATATAAATGTTTTTGAAAAATGAGAAATGGAGGAAAAAAGAGGTGAATTTGAAGATAGCCAAATAAGGAATTTAAAATAAAGATAAGTTAGAGTAAGATTTTGAATGTTAATTTAATTTGGCTACTTCAAACCTCTCAAATATGTAAAATAAATTTTACATATGTAAAGATTATATTACATTATATATAAATGTTTTTGAAAAACATGATGCGGCATATTTCAGACCTCCCAATGTGGAATAAATAATATTTGAAAAAGTCGATAAAAATTATATAAATATTAACAAAATTAGAAAAATATTGTACAAATATTTAAAAAAAAGGTATAGTTATAAATATATCTTCAACAATAATAATAATTATATAAAAGTTTTATATAGGGATTTATATGGCGAAAGATAATGAAATTATTACACTTGATGAAACAGACATCAATATTTTAAAAATAATAAACGAAGATGTAAGAACATCATATAGGCAAATATCCCGTAGTTTAGATGTTTCTGTAGGAACCGTACATAACCGTATTGATAAAATGGTAAAATCTGGAGTTATCAAGAAGTTCTCACCAGTCATTGATCATAGGAAATTAGGTTATGTGTTAACAACAATCATTGGAGTAAGAGTAAAAGGTGGAAAACTTAAAAACTGGGAAGAAAAAACCTTTTTCAATAAGAATGTTGTTGGAATATATGATGTTACAGGAGAATATGACGCTTTTTTAATAGCTAAATTCAAAGACACCGATGAATTAAATTCATTTATTAAGGAACTTTTAAAAGACCCTATTATAGAAAGGACCTATACACAAACAGTACTTGACGTAATCAAAGAGGACATGGGTTCATCAAACATATTATAATGAAAATGAAGCTATAATCAAAAAGATTATGGTTTTATTTTTTAAAAATTATTATAACAGCGTTATTAAATGTTCGTTAAAAAAAGGAAGAGAAAACATTCTCTTCAAAAAAAAACTAATGTAGAATCCAGTCAAACAAGCATAAAAATGATAGAACCGAATTGGTTGAATTGCCCTTTGAAGTTTCATTAATATATGCAAACATTGATGCATAAGCAGAATCAATGGCATCCAATATTATTTTGATGACATCATAAATATCTTTAAAAGCTGAATTAACATTATTCTTAAACTTTAAACTATTCTTAAATACACCTTTGCCTACAGCCCAATTTTTGTTTCCAACAGTGGGAACCTTTATGCTAGAATCAGCACCATTACCTGCTGAACCATTGTTATCAACAGAAGAAGTGTTCCCATCATCTGCAGAATCATTCTTGTCAACGGAAGAAGTGTTCCCATCATCTGCAGAATCATTCTTGTCAACGGAAGAAGAATTATCATCATTGAGGGAAAGTACCGTGATAACATTTTGAGTTGTAGAATTGTAATAATTATCATTTCCTTTATAAGTAACAGACACGTCATATTTTCCAGGCATTAAATTAATAGGAAGTGAAACTGAACCGTTTTTGTCACTGACAAGAACATAATGAACATTTTTAATAGTTATGTCAATATCCTGATTAGAAATCGGATTTCCATCATTATCCAATAATATAACTTCATATTTAGTTCCATTTTTATAAAATAGTGAAATATCCTCTCCAACTAACTTTGTTTCAACTTTTTTAACTAGCCAGGAATTGAGAATGACTGTTTTGCCGTTGGTATCAAAACGATCCTTCCAAACATAAGGATAATCAGTGGAATTTAAAGGATTGTTAGTTCCCCAATAGTTGTCATTGAAGTTTAAAAGATTGCCTTCAGTGACTACAACGCTGATATACACATCCATACCGCCATTGCCCTGCAAATGTGGACGCAATATAACATTTCCATAGATGTCATTGTCGTGGAAAACTGCAGTGGAGTATTTTTCTTCACCTTCTTCGTAGATGTATATTCACCACCCATTATTCCAGCTGTGTTGTTTACAATGGTATTGTTGATAGCCACCAATCTGGATGCTGAAGTAATTCCTGCACCTGCCTCATCTGCATAATTACAGACAATGTAGCAGTTATATATGTAGGAATCCACATCGGTCCAAGTGTAAATCGCTCCACCCCAACCATTTCCACCGGAAGCTAAATTATACATGAAAGTACAATTGTCAATCAAATGATAATCAGAGAATTTTACCCTAATGGCCCCACCATCACGTCCAGCAGTGTTGTTGTAAAATTGACAATTCTTAATTACTGATTCTGAAAGATATGTGGAAACTGCACCTCCATCATGAACGCAATCATTTCCAATAAAAATAGAATTGGTCAATACCATCTTACCTGCAGTTGAACCTTCACGGGCATTGGAGACTGCACCTCCATTATAACCTGCAGAATTGTTTATGAATCTGCAGTTATCTATGTTAAGAGTACACCCCCTACTGTCAATTACCGCTCCGCTTTCACCGTATGCATGTTGACCGTTGATAAAGGTAATGTTTACAAAGGTAACTTTAGCTTTGTCTCTGATTTGGAACATGACTCCTTTTTTGCTACCGTCAATTATGACCTTATCAGCAGATCCATTTCCAATAAATGTCAAATCCTTATTTACCAAAATTCCATTGGCATAATATGTTCCTTCATTTAAATAAATGGTATCTCCTTTTGTAGCTGAATCTACTGCATCATTTATAGAATCCGTTGGATCAATAGAATATCATTATCCGTATATTCGGCTGAAACTGTTGATAGACTTATAATAAAACAAAAAATTACCAATAAAAGTAAAAACTTTTTATTTCTTATAATCACAATTCCTCCAAATATCAATTAAAAGACTAAAATCATTAGTCACTATTAATATATCGAATATAATATTAATAAATATCGTTTATTAAGCTATTTTTTCTAAATGAATTGATTATATAAGAATTATTCCTCAAACAAAAATATCGAAAGTAATTGATTATAAATCGAAAATTGACAATAAAATTGTTAATAAAAAAAGGCATCTAAAAAAACAGTAAAAACAACAGAGGTGATTTTAACCTTTACCTATATCTATTACCCTTTTTTATCTCCAAATAAAGGATAAAACCACCTTGCCAAACACTGACAAACACCAACCATATATCTATACCATCTCATCTCCCAGTATAGTGCTCACCAATGCTCTTGTTTTTGCACATCTCCTACAATGTATCAAAGCATATACCAATTAACTTCAAAACTTAAAGCTAATTACTAATACTTAGTAAGAACTACTATATAAAGCTTCCTATTTGATTTGAAATATTTTTAGTTAAATTAAAATTGAATGAAATATTATACAATTATTTAAGAAATAAATTAAAAAATATTTAAAAAAATATTTTTTTACTGAATAAAACAATAATATAAAATTATAAATTTAGAAATAATTAAAATATTGAAAATTGACAAAAAAATCATATAAAAAAATCAATAATATATAAAATTAAATCAAAATTTTATAATATCATTTAATATTTTTTAAAATCAATGACCATATTTCAATAAAAAATTAGAATTTTATAAAAAATAATAGAACAAATAATCAAATGAAATTGATAAAACACAAGTGAAACTAACAAATATCATGAAAAAAGCCCAAATATGAAGTTATTTCAAAAAATACATATATTAGTTAAAAATAAAAATAATATATTAAGAATTTAAAATCGAGGTTTTAAAATTGGCAATATGTTTACCCGACACTCAAGATGACTCACCTGAAATACCAATTAGTTTAACAAGGGTAGGAGTTACTGGAGTTAAGAAATTAATACAACTTGAAAGAAAAGATAAAAGACCAATTATTTTAGTTCCAACTTTTGATGCATTTGTTGATTTGCCAAATGATCAAAAAGGAGTGCACATGTCCAGAAGTCCTGAAGCAATCAGCGAAGTACTGGAAAGTGTAACAAACGATAAAAGTATGGAAGTAGAATATATTTGTGCTGAAATTGTAAATACAATGATGACCAAGCACGAATACGCAAAACGTGTAGAAATTTCAATGATTACAGACTACATGTATATGAAAGAATCTCCAGTTACAAAAAATAAAACACAGGAAATGGCTAAATTAATAGCTAAAGCCGTCGGTATAAGAAAAAATGGAGAAATAAAAATAAGAAAAAGTGTTGGTATTGAATTAATCGGTATGACTGTTTGCCCATGTGCTCAAGAATCTGTTAAAGAATCTAACAAAACAGAATTGCTTAAATTTTTAGATGAAGAAACAGTGCAAAAAGTATTAGATACCGTTAGTTTTGCTTCCCACAACCAAAGAGGTGTTGGAACATTATTAATAGAAGTTCCAGAACACAAAGAAGTAAAAGGAAGCGACATAATCGAAATTATCGAACAATCAATGAGTTCACCAGTTTGTGAATTATTAAAAAGACCTGACGAAAACGCAACTGTATTGAATGCGCATTCAAATCCTGTATTTGTAGAAGATTGTGTTAGAAACATGATGGAAAGAGTAGCTAAAAAATATGTGGACTTCCCAGATGACACATTAATAACAGCTCGTCAAGAGAACCAGGAAAGTATACACAGACATAATGCATATGCAGAAAAAGTAACTACACTTGGAGAACTTAAAGAAGAACTTAATATCAATTAGGTGCATACTATGGACCAACTATACAAGATAGCGGGAACCGTAATGGGTTTTTTTGATGCATTCAAAGGATCAAGACCTGCTATAGACAATAAAAAAATTTTAATCGTAAGGGGAAGATCCAGAAAGGTAATTCCTATTGACGATTTAAATAAAAAGCTGGAAGAAGTTGGAAAAGAACTTGGAGCTAGCGAAGTTACCAATGCCGATAAAATATCAGATATATTAGAGCTTGGAGATAAACAAATTCAAAGTACAGAAACCGTAACAGGAGTTATTGACAGTTCAGGTTTTATGAAAATGAAACAGGAACTGGAGACATTAGGCCTTGTTGCTGCATATAAAGTTTTTGAAGTTCCAGGATGCAATATTGTAATAGCTATCTGGGAAGACAAAAACGAAGTCCCTCCATTATATGTAGAAGTAACAGTTTCTAGAACTGAGGGATAGATAATGAACACTTATTCTAAAGAAGAGCTTGTTTCCTTTCTTAAAGCTGAGAAAGGAGATTTGACTTCTCTTTTAAGCAAAATTACACTTGATGAGGAATTTATTACTTATTCTAAAAATGTCTTCATACCGCTGACCAAAATCTGCAAAAACGATTGCGGTTACTGCAATTTCAAAAGAACCCCAGAAGACGACGATGTCATTATTTTAAAAACCAAAGATGAAGTGCTCTACGAATTAAAACAGGCTGAAAAATACGGATGTAAGGAAGCATTATTTACATATGGTGAAGATGCTGATGAGGAGGAAGTTGTAAAGCGACGCCTGACACAGCTAGGTTACGATTCAATGACCGATTATGTAGTTGACATTTGCCGAATGACCCTAGATGAAACAAGCCTGTTGCCACATTCAAACGGCGGAAATTACAGCTATGAAGATTTGAAAAAGCTAAAGGAAGTTAATGCATCAATGGGGATGATGCTTGAAAACTCATCACCTCGCCTGATGAATCTTCCTGCACATAATAAAAGTCCTGGAAAGGATCCTAAAAGAAGAATTGAAACAATAGCAAATGCTGGAAGACTTAAAATTCCATACACTACAGGAATCCTGATAGGAATCGGTGAGACTAAAGAGGAGATAGTAGACTCATTATTAACCATTCGCGATCTTTATGACAAGTATGGACATATTCAGGAAGTTATCATTCAAAACTTCACACCATCACCAGGAATCGAAATGGAAGATGAGGATACCGTCAGCCTATTTGACATGATGAAAGCTGTTCTGGTTGGAAAAATAATATTTGCAGACACTCCAGTTTCAATTCAAATTCCACCTAACCTAAATTATGATACTGCACAGATCTTCCTTCTTTGTGGAGCAGACGATTGGGGAGGAGTTTCACCCGTTTCAATCGATTTTGTAAATCCTACATCACCATGGCCTACTTTGGATGAACTAAGAAAGATTACTGAAAATGCAGGCTATGAGTTGAGGGAAAGATTGTGCATTTATGAGCATTATATAAACTCCCAATGGTTAAATGAAGAATTGCTAGAAAAATGTAAAAAATTGCTTTGATTTTAAAAATAACTATTAATTTACTTTTTTATGAAAAATTGATTTCAAATACAACTGAAACCTTATAAACCATTAAGTACAATCATTATTTACTAAAACAAATTCATCGATGAGTTTAGGAGGTTTCAAAATGAACAACCTAAATCAAATAGGCAGCCCCATAACCATGACAATAAACGAAAGCATAGTTTCCATTGATTCCATCAAAGAATCAATCCATCATTTATTTGAACTTCTAAAAGAGTTTGTTGAAGATAAAATACCAAAAATATCTTATAAAAAGAAAGAGAAAACATTGGAAGTTTTAATTGATGAAGTTAAAAATTCATTTGAAGAGTTGGATGAAGAATTCATAAGTTTAGAAGAATATGAAAATGAATACATGTATTTTCAAGACATATCATTATTCTTTTCATATATGGTAAATAATAATATTCTTACATTGGAAAATATTGAATTAATTTATAAAATGGTGAACTTATTTTCAAATTTAATCCACCTAAAGGTTAATGGAACTGAAAAAGAATACGATAATTACTTAATAGACTTTATAATAAATTTTGATGATTGTGAAGATAAATTTTATAATGAAATCTACAAACCATCGGAAAACTACAATGAAAAAGCCCTATCTGAAATATTAGCTAACTTGTTAAATATGGGGGGAGAATGAACTCATTTGTAGATACGAATGTGCCAATTTCATATTGCTTTAACTTAGACCCATTTAATAGGAAATCTGAAACAATATTTAAAAAATATCAAAACATTTATTGGTCAAACACCGTACTGAATGAATTCAAAAAAACATTGAATAATAAAAAGAATGCTTTAAGAAAATTTTATACAGAATTTTTAATTCATTTGAAAAAATGCAGCCATTTTTATGAACATCAAATCGAGGAATATATATCTTCTTTAAAAATGAGTAAAAAAAGTCTAAAACATTTTAAAACCAGCTTAATATTATTCTGGCAAATTTATATTGAAGAGCGTTTTCCACAAATTGAAATGGTTAAACGGAGTGTTGAAGACCTATTAATTGAATTAAATATAATTCCCTATAAAAATAGGAAAAAATTGATAGAAATAATCAAAACAACTCCAAAAAGAATTGAAAGTTATGAAAACCTATTGAATAAGATCAATGAATTAGGCGTTCATTACCCAGACAATGAAATTCTTTTGGATGCCTATGATTTTAATATGAATTATTGCAAAGCATTGGATTTCATAACATTTGACTTGAAGTGCTATGAAGCAGCAAGTGAAATCAGGGAATTTCTATTTAACGAAGCTAAGGGAATTTATGACTTTTGGTAGCTAGTCAAATTGAACATCGGCAACAATATGCATCACGCCAGGTGCATACCTTTTAATTTTTTGAATGTTGAGCAATTCAACAGACCTTCCATTTGCAGCTTCCCGAACCCTTTTTATAGGCCTGGTTTCAATCAATTTGTCCGGAACCGTTTCATGATAATGAATTATGCCGTTCTTATTTAAAGAACCAATAGCCACATCCAAAAAGTGATGGGTTGTTTTAACATAGCCCATAATTATCCTATCTGCACTATAATTGGGAACTATGTCTCTATTGTCTCCCAAAATCGGAGTTATGTTGCCAATCTTATTTAGCCTTATATTTTCCTTTAAAAAATGAAATGAATTGGGGTTAATTTCTGTTGAGATAATCTCCTTTGCATTGCTGAATTTGCCTATGGGAATTGAAAAATAACCTATTCCTGCAAACATATCAATTACTGTTTCGTTTTCCTCCACCAGTCCGGCAATTCTTATCCTTTCGTTGTTGTTTCCCTTAGACCACATCACCTTTGACAAATCCAACTTGAAAAGACATTTGTTTTCCTTATTTATTGTCTCTGTTTCACTGCCGTAGAGCAATTCCATCTTGGGCTCTCTTTTTTGGCCGTGAATCCTATCTATCTTTATTATTGATTTGACATTGTGCATTTTAGCCAACTGTTCAAAATTAGCGGAATCATCGTATTTGTCTAAAACCAATATGTCCCCTATTTTTTTCCATTTCATTGAAAAAACCTCGCAAGTTTTAAACTATGCAAAACTTTATATATGTAAATACATAATATATATGTAGTTAGTTTATATACTAATGTTGATTCTGATTTTATAAATAATTTATAAAGATATATTTATGATTATTTTTATATAACCTATGAAGTAGTTGAAATAAGATAAAATTTTAAATACTTATATGAGGTGTAGAAATGAACGATAAAATTTTAGAAGGTACAACAACAGTCGGAATTACATGTGAAGATGGTGTTGTATTTGCAAGCGAAAGAAGAGCAAGTATGGGAAACCTTGTTGCTCACAAAGTTGCTGAAAAAATATTCAAAATCAATGATCATATAGTAACAACCATAGCAGGTTCTGTAGGAGATGCACAGAGTTTAATGAAAGTTATTGAGGCTGAAGTATCTTTATATGAAATGAGAAACAATACCCCAATTTCAATTAAAGCAGCTGCTTCCTTAACTGCTAATATTTTACGCTCCGGACCAATGATGGTTCAAACATTACTTGGTGGAGTAGATGATAACGGACCTTCCTTATACTCACTTGACCCAGCAGGAGGTATGATTAAAGACACATTCATATCAACTGGATCTGGATCTATCGTTGCATATGGAGTATTAGAAGACAGGTACCAAGAAGGCATTAACGTTGACGAAGGATTAGAAATAGCCGTAAGAGCTATAAAAGCTGCTGCTGAACGTGACACATATTCAGGAAATGGATATCTTGTCGCTAAAGTAGACAAAGATGGCTTTGAAATGTTAGATGATGAAAAAGTTAATAAAATATTAGAAGAAATCAAGAACTAGTTTTTTCATATACTAACTATTTTTTTATATAACAGTGTAAATAGGTTATGAATTAAACTAATTATAGCCACTGCGGCTTTTCATAACTCTATCTTTACACATAACTTTTTTTTGAAGGGATTATATGACTTCAGAGAGCATAAAGGAGATTAAAAAAACTATTGTAAGTAACTTGCCAAAAGATGCAGAGGTTTCGAAAGTAGAATATGAAGGCCCCGCAGTAGTTGCTTACACTAAAAATCCACAAATTATAACCGAACATGGAGATACAATAAGAAAATTGGCAAAAGACTTAAGAAAACGTATTATTATTCGTTCTGATAAATCTGTTTTACTTGATCCGGAAAAAACAATTGACAAAGTTCATGAAATTGTTCCGGAAGGAGCTGAAATAACAGACATTTACTTTGATACCGTAACTCGTGAAGTAGTTATCACTGCTAAAAAACCAGGACTTGTAATTGGAAAATACGGAGCAACTTCAAGAAATATCGTAAAGAATACTGGATGGGCTCCAAAAATCTTAAGAACACCTCCAATCAGTTCAGAGATAATCGGAAAAATAAGAAATACATTGAAAAATCATACAAAAGAACGTAAAAAATTCCTTTTGAACTTAGGGCAAAGAATCCATCAGGATGGAAAATATCCAAATGACTGGGCTCGTGTAACCTCAATGGGAGGATTTAAAGAAGTAGGACGTTCTTCAATGCTTTTACAAACACCAAATAGTCGTGTTTTACTCGATTGTGGTGTGAATGTAGCTGCTAATGACAATAAAAATGCATTCCCTTATTTAAACGTACCTGAATTTTCAATTGAGGATTTGGATGCGGTCATCATTTCACATGCTCACCTTGACCACTGTGGATTTGTTCCTTACTTATATCATTATGGCTACGATGGTCCAATCTATTGTACAACACCTACTAGAGATTTGATGACCCTTTTACAGTTAGACCATATTGATATAGCTCATAGAGAAGATAATCCTTTACCGTTTAATAGAAAACATGTACAGCAAGCTATTAAAAATACCATTACTCTTGATTATGGGGAAGTAACCGACATTTCTCCAGACATCAGATTAACTTTACACAATGCAGGACATATCCTAGGTTCTGCAATGTCCCATATGCATATTGGTGATGGTGCTCACAACCTGGTATACACTGGGGATTTCAAATACGAAAGAAGCAGATTATTAGAGCCTGCAACTACAAGATTCCCACGTTCTGAAACCGTAATTATGGAAAGTACATACGGTGGAAGAGAAGACGTACAACCATCAAGAAACTCTGCAGAAAAAGAAATGATGAAAACCATTTACAAAACTTTAAAACGCGGAGGAAAAGTTTTAGTACCTGTATTTGCAGTAGGAAGAGCACAGGAACTTATGGTAGTACTTGAAGAATACATGAGACATGGAATGATTGACGAAGTACCGATTTACATTGACGGTATGATTTGGGAAGCTACTGCAATTCATACCGCAAGACCGGAATACTTAAGTAAAGATTTGAGAGACCAAATATTCCATATGGGCAGAAACCCATTCATGTCAGAAATGTTTAAAAAAGTACACAACCTTGACCAAAGAAAGGACATTGTAGAAAGTCCGGAACCTGCAATCATTCTTTCAACATCAGGTATGTTGACTGGTGGAAACTCTGTTGAATACTTCAAATGGTTAAGTGAAGACGAAAGAAATACTTTAATCTTTGTAGGATACCAATCTGAAGGATCCCTAGGTAGAAGAGTTCAAAAGGGATGGAAAGAAATCCCTCTTGAAGATGACGGTAAAAATAAAGTGTTCAACATAAAAATGCAAGTTAAAACCATTAATGGATTCAGTGGTCACTCCAACAGGCATCAACTGATGGATTATGTAAAAAGACTTAATCCAAGACCTGATTTAATTTTAACCTGTCACGGAGACCCATATAAAGCAGTTGACCTTGCATCCAGTGTCCACAGAAGTTATAAAATTGACACTAAAACTCCTGTGAATTTGGACAGTGTTAGAATCCAATAATAAAAAAACAATAATTAAATAATAATTAAAACAAAATAATAATGAAAGTTAAATTCTTTAAAAATTTAATAATAGATAGGTGTTATTAATGGTTACATATTCAGAATCTGGTGTTGATATAGACCTTGAAGCTGTTACAGTTGATAAACTTGCATCAAAACTCAAATCAACCCTTAAATATAGAGATATCATGACCAATAGCGGTCATTATGCAGCTTTAGTAAGATTAGGCGATAAGGCAATAGCAATGAGTACTGATGGTGTTGGTAGTAAAATTTTAATCGCTGAAATGATGGACAAATACGATACTGTCGGTATTGACTGTATTGCAATGGTTGTAAATGACATCATATGTATTGGAGCAGAACCAATAGCATTAGTAGATTATCTCGCTGTTGAGAAACCAAATCCAGAAATGGCTGCAGAAATAGCTGAAGGTCTTGTAAAAGGAGCACATGAATCTAAAATAGCTATCATTGGTGGAGAAACCGCATCACTTCCAGGAATCATTGAAAACTTTGATTTGGCTGGAACCGGTATTGGTTTTGTTGATACTGATAAAATTATTACTGGAGAAAATATTAAAACCGGAGACGTTTTAATAGGTCTTAAAAGTAGTGGAATACACAGTAACGGTTATAGTTTAGCCAGAAAAGCCATTTTTGAAGATGCTGGATTAACCATAAATGACAAAATGCCTAATGGAGATACAACCATTGGTGAAGAATTGCTCAAACCTACAAGATTATACGTAGAGCCTATTGTTAAATTATTTAAAGAAAACTGTAAAATAAATGGTTTGGCGCATATTACTGGAGGAGGATTTACTAACCTCAGACGTCTTAAAGAAGGCGTAGGATATGAAATCAACAATCTTCCAGAAGTTCCAGAAATTTTCAAATTAATATATGAACAAAACGTTCCTTTAGAAGAGATGTATAGAGTGTTCAATATGGGAACTGGTTTTGTCGTAATAGCTGACGAGTCTGAGGCTGATAAAATTATGGAAATCATCAAACCATATTGTGATTGTCAGATTATTGGAAAAGCTACAGACGATGACAAAATTACTATAAAAACCTTTGAAGGTAGTGAAATTGAATATTAAGGCGGTGAAAAAATGAAAATAACAAAAGATAATGAAATTGCTCTTGTAGAAGAAATTTTAAAAAAGTTAGGTGCTAGTGAAGAAGATAGTGAACTTGTAGCTGAAGCAACTGTTGATGCTGATTTAAAAGGATTTACTTCACATGGTCTTGGAAGATTCCCACAATACATTATCGGTATTGAACATGGAACTATCAATTTAGAAGACAATATCACTATTGAAAGAGAAACACCTGCAATCGCTTTAATTAACGGTAATAGTGGATTTGGACAAGCTGTTGCATACAAAGCTATGAAATTAGCTATTGAAAAAGCAAAAGAAGTAGGTATTGGTTGTGTTGGTGTGCACAATTCCAATCATTTTGGTGTAACCGGTTTTTACTCAGATTTAGCTATTAGAGATGGCGTCATAGGTCTTGTACTTGCAAATACAGAACCTGCAATTGCTCCAATTGGTGCTAAAGACAAGCTTATCGGAACCAACCCTATTGCATTAGGAGTTCCTTCAGATACTTATATTGCATTAGATATGGCAACTTCCGCTACTGCTCGTGGAAAAATATTAGAATCCAAAAGAAAAGGATTAGACATTCCTGACGGATGGGCTTTGGATAAAGATGGAAAACCAACCAACGATCCTGATGCAGCACTTGAAGGTTCAATTTTACCATTCGGTGGAGTTAAAGGTTATTTAATTGCATTCATGATTGAAATATTAACTGGACCATTAGTAAATGCAGGCTGGGGTTTTGGAGTAACTGGAACTGCTGATCCTACTCAAGACTGTACAAAAGGAGATTTGTATGTTGCAATTGATCCTTCTAAATTTGTAGACCCTGAACAATTCAAAGAAGAAACCGAAGCTTTCTGTGCTCAAGTAAGATCCACTGGTGATACCTTCATTCCAGGAGATTTGGAAACAAAAAGAGTTGCTGAAGCAGAAGCTAATGGAATTCAAATTGATGAAAAATTATATGAACAGTTAAACGAAATTTGTTCTAATTTAGATATTGATTTAGATTCATATCTAGAAGAATAATTTAATTATTCTTCATCCTTATTTTTTTTATATTTTGCATAAAAACCATCGGTATCTGCATATATTGCATAAAAACCGTATTTTTCCGCTTCTTTTATTGATTTTTTAATATATTGCCTTCCCCATGCAGTAATTGCTTTTGCACATTCGAATGAATACCATCTGAAACGTGGGAATCCATAAATACCATACATTGTGTTGGCCAGTCTTTTTATTGCCTGCTGTTGCACATCCAATGTTCTTTTTTCGATTGGGTCTGTGCTTTCTTTCATTGCACGTTTTATTTTGAACCTTTCATTGAGAATTTTAGCTATAACTGACGGGATGAAACCTTTTGGCTCTTTTTTAAATTTGAATTCATGTTCTGGTGCGACATTGTAGTCGTCAATGTTTTCCACCTCTCCAAATTCCAAGACATCTGGAGAAATGTTTTTTGAAATGATGATACTTGGATACAGACTTCTGAAATCGAACTGAACGAGATTTTCATGCAACCCTGTATCTGGCTCCCTTACGTAACCTCCTGCATTATTGTCTGCAGTTTGCCTATCTGTAAAATTAGCATTTGACTTGTTAGGAATGACCTCATCATCAAAATATGCCTCTTTTACCAAAAACCATTCTGCCTGTTGACCTGTGGCCATACGACTTAAATCAAATAGTGGCTGACCTACAATATGGGTAAGTTCTAGGTTTAATGGCAAAGTCTGTTCAGCTATTTCAAGAGTTGCCACTACATCATCCAGTGAGTAGTCAAAAAGCAGGTCGAGCTTTTCACCATCGCTATCCCAATATTGCCATATCTTATCACCGGGAACGTCTATTTTTTCTATGCCGAATAATTCCTCGTAAACCCGTTCCAATGTATATCTCTCTAAAGACATATAACGCCTCATTACAAGATAGAGATCAACATGAACCAATCCTTTAATTGAAGCTGCATTTGCATATCCGCGACGTATGAATTTAACTGTGGATCCATCCATACCTATATCTATATCAACGTCTAAAATTTTTGCTCTGTCTTTAAGATATGGGAAATCGAAATTATCTGAATTATATCCAACAATAATGTCAACATTGCTTTTCTTAATCAAATCTACAAAAGTTTCAATCATCTCCTTTTCCGAACCAACAGTTTCAACGAAATCATTTTCAGTTGTCTTGTTCTTAGTGGAGATAACCTTTCTGACACCAAAATTGCTGTAGACACCAATCATGATGATTTCATCCTCATCAGGATTCGGCATTCCCCTAGGATTTCTAACTTCCAAATCAAAACTAAGAATTCTGAAATCAGTTACATTCCCATTGACGGTTTCAAGAGGCTCTGTTAGCTTAATAATTTCAATGTCCAACTTATCGGCATCTAAAGTTCCAAATGATTCTAATGATTCCCCAACAGCCTTGACTTTAGTCATCGGAATTACATTCTTATTAATCAGATATCTTCTGTAAAAAGGAATGTCAAATTCCCTTATCTCAACCACTTCACTTAAGCCCCTAAGAGTATCCCTATGCTTAGCCAATGACTGAGGATTTTTAAATGTGACTTTAAGAAAATCTGTTTCATACTGAAAATCTTTCCTAACCACCTTTTCAATTTCCACATCGGAAATCTCTTCAAGAATCTCCTTTTCACACTCATCCGGAAGCCCCACAGGAAGAACATATAAATAAGGTTTAAATGAATCGTCAATCAGAACAACATTATTTTCATTTTCCTTTGCAAAAAGACGAATAACCGGAGAATCATCTTCAGTTACATAATCAATGTCTAAAATCACAACCTCTTTTTCCATTTTACTCCACTTCCCTTTTCTGCTCATTTTTATAGCTTACCAATACTGCATAAGTAATTCCCAATATTAAAGGCCCCATAATAAATCCTACAATTCCATAAACCAAAGGACCTGCCAAAAATCCAATTAACAATATTAAAGGCGGAACTTCAGCATAATGACTTGATAATGCAGGCCTTATGTACATATCACTTAAACTCAATCCAAATCCAAATAACAAAACTATGATCATCCGCACATAATTTCCATTGAAGAAATCCCATATGGCCAGCACCCAATATATCGGCCAAGGCCCGATTACAGGAATCAGCTGAAAGATACCAGTCAAGATACCTAAAAATATCCCATAAGGATAACCTAAAAGAGAGTAGCCAACAGCAGCAATGATACCTAAAATTAAAGCTGTTAAAAAATGACCATAAAAAATACTGTTTAGAACATTTTTGACTTCAGAACAGGTTTCTTTGAAGAAATTTTTATGTTTGTCCGGCACCAACTCTTCAACGAAATCATATGCTTTATTCCCATCTCTTGCAAAATAAAATAGAGAACAGATCAGTACGAATAGCTTAATTGAAATGTCAGGCAATTTCTTAGCCAATCCCATAATATAATTTAAAACAATGCTTCCGCCCTGATTGATTGAATTGTCAACATAATCGATTAAGCTACTTGCCGAATAATCAATCGGCAAATAATTTGTAAAGGTTGCAATGCTCTGATTCAAATTTAATGACGAAATCTGATTTGCAGCTATGAAATCTGAAGTAACACCGACAATGACCGATAGCATATATGCCAGTAAAAGAATTAAAGGAATAATAACCAAAATAATGGCCACTATAATTGAAACTGAAGAATATTTTAAGCTAGATTGAATTTTAAGTGAAATTGGCCTTATTAGAAAAGCTAAAATAGCTCCTAAAATAACCATGTCCAAAACAGGAACCATTACACAAAGAGACAATCCTAAAAGTACAGCAATAAGCAAAATAGGAGCAGTTATGTATTCCTTAATATCTTTTTCCATCAATATCACGATTTAAAGCTTTATACCTGAAGCGTCTCTCTTATATTTTCCGAACTCATCGATTTTGGCCAAGTTCTCTTTATTGAAAATAGGTCCTTCAGCACATACTCTCCATCCAGTCGGGTCAAGGCAACATTGCCCACATATTCCAATAGCGCATTTCATGTACCTTTCAAGTGAAAATTCGTAATCAATTTCATGCTCGTTCAGGATATCATAAATACCTTTCATCATGATTTCAGGCCCGCAAACAAATACCATGTCAAAATCATTCTCTTTAAGAACTTCCAAACAGCAGTCTGTTGCAAATCCTTCAAAACCAAAAGATCCATCATCAGTACAAGCATGAATTGTAGCGCCAAGCTCTTTCAAAGAGTTCATGAATAAAAGCTCATCATAAGTAACTCCTGCAGTTATAACATCAACATTATTTCCTTTAATGAGCAGATCCTTAGCTATTGCATTAATTGGGGCCATTCCAACTCCGCCACCAATAGCCAATATCCTTTTGTCTTCAAAATCTGTTTTGAATCCATGGCCATAACTTCCGCGAATTCCTATCTGGTCACCCTCATCTAATTGATGAAGAGAGTTAGTAAACTCACCAACATTTTTTACAGAAATTCCCAATTGACCATTATGCTCGTCAATAACTGAAATGGACATTGGCTTTTCATTTTCAAAATTCCAAACCATTACAAATTCCCCAGGATTAGGAACTCCGTATTTGTCCATATCCCAATTAAATAAAAATGTTTTAATAGTTGGTGTTTCTTCTACAATCTTCTCGATATTAACAATAACTGGAGCATTAACCATTTATATCACCATGTGCTAAACCAATCATTTCCTCAATTGAAGAAAATCCTTTTTCTTTCATGAATCCCTCTAAACCAATGTTAATCCTATTGAAAACATCTACGCCCTCATTCATAATAGAAGTTCCTATTTGAACTGCACTTGCTCCAGCATAAATAAATTCAACAACATCACGATAATTGGAAATTCCTCCAACACCTATAATTGGAATATCAACCGCATCATAAACTACAAACACATCACGAATAGCGATTGGCTTTACGGCCTTACCGCTCATTCCACCCATCTTATTTGACAAAACAGGCTTTGCAACATCAATATTTATTACCATTCCAGGACCTAATGAGTTAATAAGTGTCAATCCATCTGCACCTGCATCTTCACAGGCCTTTGCAATTTCAGCGATGTCTGTAACATTTGGAGTTAATTTAGCTAAAATTGGAACATCTGACACTTCACTGGCAGCAGATACTATTTTGTGAGAAAGATTAGGGTCCTGACCAATAGCTGCCCCACAACCGGCCATTGCATGAGGACAGGAAATATTTAATTCAATCATATCAACATATTCCTGAACTGCTTCAACAAGATAACTGAATTCCTCAGGCATGGATCCGTAAATAGAAGCAATTACTGCCTTTCCCTCATCAGCGTTGACTTTCTTAATTTCTTCTAAAAAGTTATCAACACCTGGATTGGACAAACCAATCGCATTGATAATTCCACAATCAACCCCTACTGTTGTAGGGTTTATGTAACCAGGATTAGGATCTTTTGAAAAAGATTTAGTAACAACCCCACCTGCTCCTGAGTTTAAAATCATATTAAGAGAAGATGAATTGCTTCCCAATATTCCTGCGGCTAACATTAAAGGATTTTCCAATTCAACACCACAAACATTAGTCTTCAACATTTAATACACCAACATTATTTAATTAAATAATAACTTTGTTTGCTAAATCATTTATAATTATGTAAAGATATTTAAAAATAAAAATTAATAATAAATCTATGGATTGCTATATAACATATTTTATTGGTGGTTTTCTAGCTTTTAAAGACAACCAAGATTTAATTAAAATAAAACCATTTCCAAAAGACGAGATAGTTTCTAGAATGATTTCTCTTGAAAATAAGGAGCTTGTAGCTGAAGAGATAGAAATTATTGAAGAATTGGAAAATGAATTTGATAACATCATAATAGAATCAAACAAAAGAACTTCTGATTTTAAGGATTTTAAAAATGTCGAGATAAAAACACCAAATTTGGGTGGAGAAACACTACGTGAAAATCTTGACAAATACATGGATGATTTTGACATGTCCAAAGAGGAATTTATCAAATATTACAGGAAACTAAGCCTCTATAAAATGAAGGAACTTTCAAAATCAGAAGACAAGCATCTGATACAGGCCATCAACAGTATTGATGATATTGACGAAGCCATCAGCAAATTGATTGAAAGAATAAGGGAATGGTATGCACTATACTTCCCCGAAATGGACATGATTAGAAATAACGAGACTTACATAAAGCTAATCTCCGAAAATAAAACAAAATCAAAAATCATTGAAGCGAAACCTGACGCTTTTCTGATTGATGTTGATGAATTTGATGATGAGGACATTAATCAGGAAGACCTGGACATTATAAACAACTATGCAAATTCAATATATGAACTTCAAAACACTAGAAAAAGCATTGAAAAATATATTGAAATGAAAATGGAATCAATTGCCCCTAACTTAAAGGCACTTGTAGGGCCAACACTTGGAGCAAAACTAATATCCCATGCAGGAGGAATCAAAAGGCTTTCCACATACCCATCAAGTACAGTGCAGATAATGGGTGCTGAAAAAGCATTGTTCAGACATCTTAAAAGTGGAGATAGGCCTCCAAAATATGGTTTGATATACCAACATCCAAAAGTAAGAGGTTCAAAATGGTGGAATAGGGGAAAAATAGCAAGAACCCTTGCATCAAGAATATCATTAGCTACACGTAAAGACGTCTATACCAAGGACATCGATCCGGAAATATATGAGAAATTTGAACAGAAAGTAGAAGAGATTGAAAAAGCAAATCCGTTCCCAACAAAAACCACCAAAAGACGTCAAGAGGAAAAAACAAAAGGACGTAAAAAAGCTAAAAAAGGTAAAAAAAGAAAAAACAAAAGAAGAAGGAAGTAAAACATGAAAGTTTATTTAAAAGAAGACCAAATAGCTACTGAAAATTTAGTTCCAGGGATTTCAGTCTATGGTGAAAAACTGCTCAAGGAAGATGACAAAGAATACAGGCTTTGGAATCCTTACCGTTCGAAATTAGCTGCAGGCCTAATGAATGGACTATCAAATTTAGACATTGTAGAGGATGAAAAAATACTCTATTTAGGTGCTTCTACAGGAACTACAGTTTCCCACATTTCAGATATCGCAATAAATGGAATGGTTTATGCTGTGGAATTTTCACCTGTGACCTGTAAAAAACTTGTAAGATTATCCAATAGACGTTCAAATATTGCCCCAATACTTGGAGATGCCACAAAGCCCAAACAATATTTGAATCTGGTTGAAAAGGTGGATTTGGTTTATTGTGATGTTGCACAGCCAACCCAAACAAGCCTATTTATGAAAAACATGAACCTTTTTGCCAAGGAAGATGGAATAGGATTGTTAATGCTTAAGGCAAGAAGTATTGATGTAGTCCAAAAACCTAAAAAAATCTTCAAAGAAGAGGAAAAGAAGCTAAAAGAAAAAGGGTTCAAGATTATTGAAAAAATCAAACTAGAACCTTATGAAAAAGACCACATCGGCTTTTTAGTTGAGAAAAATTTTTAGTAAAAAATTGTTAAAATATATATTATAATTAGCTATTTATAATATAAAAAACAATAATTAATATGTTAATGCAATTTATATAAAGTTCAAAAACGACCTCCTCTAGGGACATTCACTCTTTTAAAAAACTCCAAAAGGACACTACCTAGAGGATTGAACTTATAAAAGAGCAAATAATTTATCTATTTTTGAAATAAAACTTCAATACTGTTAAAAAAATAAGGAAAAATCAAATTTTTCTCAAAATCTCATCCCAAATTATTTTAGAGATTTCTTTTTTAGATTTTAAAGGTGTTTCAATTATTTCATCGCCAATGATCAAAACCTTGTTATTGTCAGATCCGAAGGTGCAATTTCTATCCCCAACATCATTAGCCACCACCAAATCCGTCTTTGAGTTTTTAATCTGATTTTTAGCACTTTCTATCAATTCGCTTCTTTGGGCGTTATACAATGCTTTAAAACCCACTAGAAAGATTGAAGGATTAATCTCCTTAACCTTGCTTAGGATTTTTACTGTAGGTTTTAATATGATGTCCAAATTATTTTCAGATGAAACCTTGGAATCTTTGAACTCGCTTATTTTAAAATCAGAAACAGCAGCGGTCGAAATAAAAATATCATGTTCGGGAACTAAATCAAAAACTGCTTCGGCCATATCTTGAGTAGTTTTAACATGAACTGAATTGAAAAGTGAAGAGATTTTAACGGAAACGTTTCCAACAATCACTGTCACATCAGCTCCACGAATATAAGCTTCTTTAGCTAATTCCAAACCCATTTTTCCAGAAGAATTATTGCTGATTCCCCTTACCGCATCAATAGGTTCGAATGTTCCGCCTAAACTAATTAAAACTTTCTTATTAATAATATCACTACTTGTTTTGATTTATTAACCTTAATGATTCGAGAACAATGTCTTCCTTGTCTGGAAATTTGGCCTTTCCCTCATCCATTCTTGGTTTAAGGAAATTTGCAGAACCTTCATCTTTAATTTTTTGAATATTGTCCTTAACTGCTGTGTACATTGAGTCATGCATAGATGGGACGAACAAAATTGGAGTATTGTGGCCATATGCAGTAATCAAAAGTGTGGAAATTGGATTGTCCGCTATTTTATATGCAAATTTACTGATTGTATTCGCAGTAGCTGGAGCTACCAATATCAAATCCTCTTGGCTATATTTAACATGCTCTATTTTACCTGTAAGTTCTGTGACAACTTCATTACCAGTTGCGAACTCCATTGCATTTGGAGTTATAATATCACATGCTGCCTGACTCATAAAACATTTAACTTCAACATCATTCCTTCTAATTTCACGAGCTAATTTAATAGCTTCAGTTGCAGCAATACTTCCAGTAACACATAAAACAATCATAATAAAACCTCAAAAATTAAAAAAATAAAAAATTAGTTTATTTGAATATTATGAATAACATAATCAAATATTTTTAAATTTGAATCAAATTGATCTATAGGAGCACTATACATTATAACATAAGCCTCGTCGCCATGCTCAAGCCATATGGCCTTATGTTCCCTTTGAGTACCATTAATATCAGATGTATAGGTATATTCAAGGCCTTCCATATCCCCAACAGCTACCTGACCAGAGGAAGTTAAATTATAATCCCCAATCTTTTTCATTTTAGCATAAGTGTCATTTACAAAAGTTTCGAATGAACCCTCAAACTTATCCCTTTCAATATTAATGTTAACTTCAGCAACTCCATTTGAATCAACAGAGCTTAAATCTGAAATAGCAATTATTGAATAGTTAGATGATGCTTTTGAAATACCCCAATCTGATGGAAATCTAATTGTAATTCCATCCTTAGATATAGATTGGATGTCTCCAGGATTACCAGAAGCCTGATTATCAGCCATAACACATCCAATAGAACATATCATTCCAATAACAATTAAAATCACAATTACATGTCTTTTCATAAAATCACCTTAAATAAAATAAAAAGGGATTATTCTATCCTCCAGTTTCAGAGCCTGTTTGAGGAGTTGATGGAGTTTGACTTTGACTTGGACTCTGGGAAGGTGCATAACTACCTCCACTGGAATCACCGCTGTAATCATCTCCAGTAGAATAATCAGAATCGTCACTAGTATAAGTATCTTCATCAGGAGTGGTTGTGGTTATGGCAGTATAATTGGAAGTCTCATTAGTATCTACCGTTACATTACCTAAATCAGGGAATGCAGTGTCTTCAACAAGTGCGTTGGAATTTACAACAGACATTTCCTGGAAATCAAAAACAAAAATACCTGCACTAATACCTATGGTAAATGCAATAACCAAAATCAGGACAATAAGCAACTTATAAGTTCCTGATTTCATTTCCTTTTTCTTTTTTGCATTTAAATTCTTATCTCCTTTTTTAGGATCAATTATATACTTTTGAACAAGATCATTTTCTTCTTTTCTTCTTTTATCAGCAGCTTTCTTATATTTTTTTCTTCTGCGTTGAGTGTCAGGAGCAGGTTTGCCTTGCATTGAACGAATCCTATTAGTAGCTGCATTCTTATCCAAATATCTAAGTCTATCATTATATTTAGCCATGTAAAATTTATATTTCTTAGGTGAGACTTTACCGGCCTTATAGTCTTCCTCAAGACTTCTCATAACATTTAGAATATGTTGTTTTTCGTCCTGCACTGATACCCTCCTTTAATTTGTATTAATAATACTTATATTAAAACAATAATTTAAAGTTTACTTAATAACTGAATATGGGGTATGAACCTAAGACCTTTAAAACAGAAGTGTTTTCCTCTATTTCCGCAAGAATATTCTTAATGTTGTCATCAGTCCTATGACCATAAAAATCCAAAAAGAAAATATAATTTCCCAAACCTTCCTTAGATGGCCTGGATTCCACTTTGGTTAAGTTTACATTAGCCTTATAGAAAATTCCCAAAATCTTATAAAGTTCCCCAGGATTATCTTCATAAAAAGAAAATGCGATTGAAGTTTTATCCTTTCCTGTGGGAGCATGATCGTCATTGGAAACTATTACAAAACGAGTCTCGTTATTTGAAACATCCTGAATTCCACTGATTAAAATTTCCATGTCATAAAGTTCGGCAGCCTTTTTATTTCCAATAGCTGCAGCATTTTCATTTCCCATTATGCTTTTAACGGCATTTGCCGTACTTATTGCAAAATGAGGCTGAATATTGTTTTCATTTATAAAACCCTGACATTGACCCAAAGCCTGTGAATGAGAATATACATCAGTAATCTCATCAAGTGACACTCCCTTGTTTACGATCAAATTATGATTAATTGGAATAATGATTTCATCATGAATCTTTAAATCATATTTATGTGCGAATAAGTCAAGAGTTTGGGAAACAGCACCCTCTATTGAATTTTCAATTGGAACAACACCCCTATTGCATTCTCCTGTTGCAACACTTTCCAAAACTGCCGGAATTGTGCAGTAAGAAACTAAATTGTCAGATATTGTGCTGGCCGCTTCATGGGTGAATGTGCCTTTAGGTCCTAAAAATGATATTGGTTTTATAAAAAGTCCTCCTAAAAAAATAATAATATAGCTAAAAAATAGCCATATTTAAGATTCTAACTCAATCAACAAACCTAAAATGTCTGTTTGAGTTATAATACCAACTACATAATTATTATCATTAATAGTTGGAATTCCATTGAATCCTGTTTCAATCATCAAATTATCAACTTTTGAAACGGATTCATATTCATTAGCAGATAATGGATTTGGAGTCATGATTTCATCCACTAAAAGTTCTTTTAAATGAACTTTTTGATGATTTTCAGGAACATTTTTCTTAATATCAAGGAATGCTCTAATCAAATCCTTATAAGTAATCATACCCACTAACTTATCATTTTCAATAACAGGAAGTCTGCCCACTTTTGCATCAATCATCAATCTTCTTGCATGAACCACCCTTTCGTCAGGTGAAACGGAAGTTATATTTTTAGACATTACATCCTTTACGTATAATTTGTCAAAAGCCTTTCCGTTAGCTAATGTTAAGAAGTCTGCTTTTGAAACAATTCCCACAAGATTATTTTCATCATCCATTACTGGAACAGAACCTATTCCATTGTCAAACATCAATTTAGCTACATCTATCAAATCCATATCTTCAGGAACGGTAATTATGTCCTTAACCATTACAGAGGAAACATGAATTCTTGAAATTGGCTTTTTCTCAAATTTTGCAGAGCCTATCTTATCAGCTATATCCCTTTCTGATATAATACCTACAAGTTCCTTTTTGTGTTCATGATTTGCATTTAAAACCGGCAATCTAGATATTTTATGTTTATGCATCAATTTTAATGCGTCTGTTAAATTTTGATCTTTATCGATAGTGATTAAATCTTCTGTCATTAAATTTTTAATTTTCATAACTTCATCTCCTACAAATAGTTATTTAGAATTTTTTAATAGCTTTGATAACATCTCTTTCGGTAATAATACCTACAATTTTGCCATCTTTTACAACAGGTGCTCCACCAATGTTCTTTTCAGCGAAGGTTAAGCATAAGTCACCTAATTTCTCATTTGGTGCAACAGTCACTAAATCAGTAACCATTATTTCAGAAAGTTTAGTGTCCAATACTTCTGTTGCAGAATTGCCTTTTAAATTACCGAATAGTTCTTTATCGTTTAAGAAGTTTACAATATCTGTTGAAGTTACCATTCCTAAAAGTTTTTTATTAGCTTTTGAAATGTCTGCATCCCCTCCAACAATAGGGATTCTTCTTAAGCTATTTCTTACCATTATTTTACATGCTCCTTCAACAGGGGTTCCAGGAGTGGTAGTGAAAACTTTAGTACTCATGTAGTCTTGTACTTCCTCTTCGGTCAATACTCCTGCAAGAGACAATGCAACATCCCTTTCGGTGATAATACCTACAAGGTTTCCGTCATGGTCAATAATTGGAACTGCACCAATTTGATTGTCCAGCATGGTTTTGATAGTCTCATCAACGGATGCCTTATTAGATAAGGTAATTACACCAGTTGACATGATTTCTTTAACAGGAACATTGATAGCCGCTAAAAAGTTATCATCATATTTTTTCTCGATGATGTTGAATTTATCTCCCCCACCAAGGAAATTTAAGACATCCATAACAGTAACAATACCTAAAACTTTACCTGAACCCGGATCGGTTACAGGCAATCTTCTGAATTTATGTTCCATCATAATTTCAGTTGTTTCTTTAATGCTGGTTGATGGTGGTATTGAAAGAACATCCCTGCTTGCCATTTCCATAATGTCCCCATCATGGTCTGCAGCTTTAGTTTGATGTTCAATTGAACCTCTATTTCCTGATTTACTTACATTTATTGCTTTTTTATCTTTCATTTGTATACACCTCTTTCGAGAGTTGCCACAGCAGAAAGGCAATGAAAACATTAAATAAAGATCACTATTCAATATTCAAAATCGGATGAATTTGCGGAATAGTGGAAACTTCAAAATATTCCCCTGCAATCTCTGAAAATTTAAATAACTTCCAAGTATTGCCCTTCCAGTCTGAAAGTGGACTGGATGGTTGAATATCAATTTGAAGCTCATTATTTATTGTACTTTCAGAAAGTTTTTCTATTACCTCTTTAATCGTATTCGTTTTTGTTGTTGGCAACGTAACGATTTTACAATATACCAATATAGACTTAGCCATTAATAAATGTAATGATTTAATCTCATTATCAAAAATAGTTTTATCATAATCATTATCAAAATGTTCAGGAAGTTTGATATCTAACGAAACAATGTTCAGATTTTTAATTCTATTTATATTATCTGGCAAAGTACCGTTTGTTTCCAGAAGTGTCTTCAAATCAATCCTTTCAGAAACCTCTGAGATGAAATCTGGGTATAGGCTTGGCTCCCCACCAGTAAATGAAACCACCTTACAGTCAGGTGTTTTTAGCCTATTGATTTCATCAACAACCTCTTCCACAGTCATTGACTTGCCGGATTTTTCAGATTTGCTTTTGTTTGTATCACAGTAGCTACAATCCAAATTGCATCCGGCAAAACGGACAAATATCTGCCTTTGACCAATATACGGTCCTTCACCCTGAAAACTTGAAAATATTTCAATTATTGGAGCTTTCATTTTTATTCCACAAATTCTTTTGTATACATTGCCCCTTGACCAATGCCTTCATTAACACATACTGAAAGTGTAAATAAATTATCATATTTCTTAGATAGCTCTTTGACTAAAATATCTGCAAAATATTTGGACAATTCCTCTGCTGAAGTATATGGAAGGTCTAAAAATACACAATCGTCAGCAGGAACGCTATATCCTTTACCATCCACCTTAAAATGAACGGTTTTTGCGTCCTCCAACTTTTCAATAGGGTCCGCCCATTTGGTAAAGTCCTTGAATTCAATCAAATCATTTTGAACTGGGATTAAAAGCCTGTGATCCAAGGTATCGCAAATGGCTTTTGTATATGCCTTAACATCTTTAAAATCAACTACAAAATCAAATTCCCCAGCACGGTCACCTTCAATTTCAACATCCACAAAATAGGAATGTCCATGGATATGACCGCAGGTTGGATGTCCTGGAATTATATGCGCTGAAGAGAACCTTAAATTGGATTGAATACCGTTAATTAAAATTTTCATCTTAAATCACCTACTATAATAAATTAGTTTTTGAAATATCATTTTCAATTGTTTCTAACTCCAATATAAATCTATCGACTGTTTCGTTAACTAGATCTACAAGATTGCCGTCATCAAATATCTGATTGTTGTCTTCATCAGTAATGTCAAACAAACCGATAGTATCCACATCATCAGGAGTTCCCTTATCTTCAAGATTAAGAGCAAAATGAATCTTCATACTGCTTAAGCTGGCTGTAGCGATTGATATGCTAAGTTTTCTGCCATCCACAAAGATATCATCACCCTCCCTTTTGGTTTCAACTCCCTTTTCAAACAATATTTCCCTAAATATCATCACAAGAAGTCTTTGGCGAAGATAAGCTATTCTCATATTGGCAGGTTGACAATCAAAAAATTCACAAATAAAATTAATCATATAATTAGACTTGATTTCAAGTCCTACATCAGCAAAATCCTTCAGGTTGTCCGGAGTTATGTTTACTGGACCAACCCATGTTATGATGGATGATCCGTAAATTCCAAATTCCCTAAAAGCCCAAGAAGCATCAATTTGACTTCCATCATATGGAAAAATTTCTGCAACATGTTTGTGTTCAATACTCATAAAATCTCCTAATTAAAGATATGGGCATTATTTTTATTAAATATGTTCATTGAAGAGAGATAGTGAAAAAATATATTCATGCGTGAAATTGACAGGATAGCACATATTTATAACAAATAAAACTCTTAATTAATATTCAAGAATATAGAAACTATATTCGAAGTCTTTATTAGACACTACAATATTAATTCTAATGAAAATAAATTAATGCTACAAGGAAGTTGCATATGACAATTTGCTATATGCAACTAGCATTAATGAATCAATAATGAAGAATTTATTTTTATCTTAACTTAAAATTTCCATATTAATCTGTTTTAAGGAAGTCTTTTCTATATCTGATTCTTCCACATTTTGAATATTGTATTAATCTGAAATATTGATTTAATTAATAATAATTGTTTTATTTAAAAATTGAATAGTTTAAAGACATGAATATTGAAAATAACGAACAATAGTTTAAATCAATAATATTGCTTTCATTTGCAAGAGAAACTATTTATAGTTTTTTCAACAAATCGGATTACAGAATATGTATTCACATATTTTATATCAATCCTTTGTTAATGAGTAATGAAGAATATCAAATGGGACTGTCTGGATTTTCTAGATATTGCGATATTCTTTATTTAATTTATTTTTTATGAAATCCACTTTTTGTTTAATGCCTTTACTAAAATAATCAATAATGACATGAATGCTCAAAAGAAAATGATTTTTATATAAAAATCGACAATTTATATATTAGGGAGTGTTTTTATGGAAAAGGTAAGAACAAGAGATTTTATTTATACCACTGACGGATTATTCTTTGCTTCAACAAATTATGTTCATCCTGAGGGTCGTTATATTTCATTTTTAAGATATGTTCCCGATGAAAATGGCGATCGTGAAAAGAACGGCACAAAATACAGAAAAGTAAGTTCTGATGAAGCTTATGAATATTTGACTGAAAATTATCCTGATTACCTTTATGATTGTGATGTAACCAAGGTCAAAAACATGATGGGGGTTCCACTTGAAAAGGTAGAGCAAATCATAAGGCCACAGAATCGTCTTAGGGACATAAGGGAAAATGGGGAAAGCAAAAATCCCGAAATCGTTGCTAAGCTTCTGGATGTTGCTGACTTTTTCCATTATGTGGCAGGCATTGATTATGACCATCTTGGAATTTCAGGCTCAATCCTTCCAGGACTTCATAAAAGTGATGTTTCAGACATTGATTTTGTAATTTTCGGCCTTGAAAATCATAGAAAAGCCATGAAAGCATTTAGGGAAAACAAAGGAAAGGACGTTTATATTGATGAAATCGGAAAATCAATAAAGGTAATGGGAATTACTGATGACTACTGGGATTTCCTTTACGATAAAAGAATAAAGGATGATAGCCTATCCAAAGAGGAATTCAGATGGTATGAAAACAGAAAAGGAAACCGTGGAACCATCGATGGAACATTATTTGACATATTGGCCACCAAGGACTATGATGAGATTGAAGGTGAATGGGGAGATACAGTTTATGAACCTATAGGAGTGGCAAGCGTCGAATGCAAGATTGTAAGTGCATTGGGAGCCTTTGACAACCCATCACTTTATACCATTGAAGACCTGAAGATAATTGACGGAGTAGAGGCTCCAATTACAGAATTGGTATCGTTTACCCACACCTATGCCGGAGAAGTGGAAGACGAAGAGGAAGTTGTAGCTCGCGGAAAGGTTGAAAAGGTAATTAAAAACGGAACTGACATCAGCTACAGACTTGTTGTCGGAACCACTAGAGAGTCCATAGACGAATACATTAAACTTAAGGAAAGTCCTGCCTAGGACTTTAATTTTCTATTTTTAAAAGTCAAAGATTGTTTATCAACACTACATTATCACATCTTTCAAATTGCTTATCATAACTAATTTTATTTTAAATACTGATTCTTTTATGGAGAATATTTGGCATAAAAACAAGTTTTATTGATATGGCTCCATTTCCAGCTCAACCGCATTGGTTTTTTCTTTTGTTTTCATCAAACCTACAATGTCATCGAAAGTCCACTCTTTTTCTCTTTTTCTAAAATTTAATTTTACATTATTGTCTTTATCTAAATCCCATTCAATAACATCATTTTCACCAATTTCCAATGTTTCAATTATTTGTCTGGGAATTGCTGTTTGTTTATTTAGATAAACCTTAGTTGTTGCGATAACCACCATTCTAAAACACCCTAATTATTTAATAATTATGTTATTATTAACTCCAGATAAATTTAATGTTAGAAGAGAGCTAAATTTTCCAGTTCAAATACAATATTTATTGCTGGGTGCAAAATATATAAAAAAGATAATATCTCCAAAACTCTAAAAATAAAGAAAAATGCCCTAAGGCATTTTAAAAAAAAACAAATTTAATCTTCTTTTGAACCATATCGCTTATAACCAACTAATAGCAATGCCAATAAAACAACAATACCTACTATGAAGTAAGGTTTTAAATCATCTGATTTAACTTTCTTGGATGTTTTTGAAACTTCATGAGCTTTTGAAGCACTAGCAGACTCTGCAGGACTTTCTGAAGATAACAATTGGCTTGTCAATCCCGGACTAATTGAAGATGTAACATTATTTCTCAATATCAAGGTACTATTTGTTACTGTGGAATTGCTGATGTTTGCATTGTCAACAATGTCGTTAACAATATTACCATTATTTTCGAAATTATTGCTGCTGTCCCCATTTAAGTTAGAATCAACATTCTCTGAAGAGTTACTGTTTTCAATGTCTGTGGTGGCATTTCCAGATATTGTGTTGTTACCGGTTACGTTTCCGGTTCCATTACCTGTCTGATTTCCAGCAATTGATGAATTTCCACTAGTGGAATTGTTTGGCAACTCTACAGAAGTGTTGTTATTAACTTCGGTGTTCGTATTATTAGTTGAGGGAGTGCCACTACCTGATTCCTTGTTAGCTTCAATCCTATTGTTTAAATCTTCAAGATAATCTTTTAACCAGTCTGGATATAATTCTTCAGACATGACCTTCTTATCCACTTTGAGTCCTGTGTTGTTCTTGACTGTTACGTTACGGAGGGATCCTCCAACCATAACTGCCTTGTTTCCTTCACCTTTGCTGGACACTATCTGATTGTTTGCAACGATTGTATCCACAACCATACCATTAGGCTGACCTTTCAAGGTTACTGCATATTGCCCTTCGGAGATTACAGTATTATATTGAATATTGTATGCATGATCATAGTTTGTCGGTTGTGAATAGCTGATTCCATAAAGGTTTCCTAAACTGCTGTTTAAGGTGTTGTGAACCTCTATGGTATTGTTCAGTATCAAATCATTGGTATCCTGAACTTCAATTCCTGCAACCAATGCCCAGGAGTCCCCTCCAGCACGGCCAGTGATGTTGATGTGGTTGCTTACAAGATGAATATGAGTTTCCCCATAGAAGTTGGAGGAATATATTCCGATGTTTGGACCGTTGCTTACTGAACTGATGTTGTTGAAAGCAAGCTTGAGATTGTTAGATGGTCCTGTGACCTGCATAGGATATGCAGTTCCATGTGACATTTGTCCCCCAGTAGTTCTGACATGGACGTTGTTGTAAACAACTGTTGTATCGTCACAGAGGAACATATCAATAGCATAAAGATAATTGTCCACATCAATTGGAGTGTCGTAGTCAACCTCTATTATTGTGTTGTTTTCTATAAGGGAGTAATCACACTTGTAAAGCAGACAAGCGTCCAATGTAGGGTATTGACCGAACCTTCCATTTCCGGATGTGTAAATGTAGTTGCCGGACATTGTTAGATGTTCACATTGTCCGAATGCTATTGTTGCAACGAATTCCATTCCTATTCCACCATATATTCCCTGATTCCAACTTACCGGCCTTAAGGGAAGTGAAGTATTGATTTTATTGCCATAAACCATTACATCGTCAGCATAAGTGATTGCCAGAGCATAATTGTATCCGTTTTCAAGATTGTGAGATTCGAAATAGATATCGTTGTTGCTTATGCTAACATTTTCGAAAGAATCTGTTTTGCTACCCTTCAAATAGATTCCATGAGCAGTAGAGTTCGGTGTGATGTAGCTAATCTTGTTGTTGGAAACCTTGATTCCATTGTTTTCTATTAGAATCAATGAATCATCACTGTTTGGAAAAGAAACATTTGCCAAAAAGATTCCGTTGGCCAATGTTATGTTTTCCCCTTTCAAATGAAATCCAGTATTAATGAAATATGAATCATTACAATTGATATTGACATTTGAATTAGCTATTTTCAAAGTGCCCAAATCAGTGAAATTGCCTGAAAATGAAATACTCTGGTTTTCATATTCAGATTTCAATTCGTTATTTGCAAAGTAGTCTGCGAAATTCTCATTGGTTATGACATGGTTATTAGAAAAATTCTGAACATTGCTGCTAAGCATTGAAACATTGTTCAAGTCATCTGTAGGATTTGCAAAACTGCAATTGATACAGATTAGAAAAATGAAAACAATACCCAGCAGTAGCTTTTTATTGAAATAATTTTTCAAAACCATACAAATTTTTCCTAATTTGATAGCCAAATAATTAAAAATTACTTGACTAATTCTTATATTTGCCTTATTATAATATAAAATGTTTGCTAAAATTACTTTTGATAAAGTGTTTTTAAAATTGTTTTAGAAAGGAATTGGGGTTTAATTAAAATTTTTTTTAAAATATAATGAATTAATAATTGAAAATTAAAAAAATAAAGAAATTGTAAAAAAACAATATTATATATATTATGAATACAAAATAAACAATCAATAAAGTAAATTTGAATATTAATTAAAAATACTTTATTAGAAATGACAAAGGTGTTAGAAATTAATAAAATTACAAAAATTTCATTTTTAATGATACTCCTGATTCTGAGTATCGGAGCAGTTAGTGCAGCAGACATTTCCGCTGACAACATGACTGCAGACACTGATGTTGATCTAATGCTTGATGATTCTCCAGCGAGGGTTTCAAGCGTAAATGTAAATGCAAATAATTATGCTGATTTAAAGGACTATTGTAAAAAAACTGATGTTAATTATGTTATAAATTTGACAGGTTCATCCAATACCGTAGAAATCCAAAATGGAACCTACTTGTTTGAAAACAATGTATTCATAAACAGTGTACAGAATATTCCTCAACAAAACACTGCAGGAAATATTCCACTTTTAATGGCAAGTGCAGCTTTGGTTACATCCAATGAAGATTCAGAGGATACTCCCACTGTCATTTATCAGAAAAATGGTACTTATAACTCAATTTATTATCATGAGGGTGAAAACCTTATTTTAATAGGTGAAAGTCGTGATGGAGTCATTTTTAAAGAAATGGAGATAAATCCGGATGGTCAAACTGGAAAATTTGGAAATTATACTTTTATAAACATGACAATTAAGGAAAATGGAAAATATCCATTAGAGTTGCCCCTTAATTCTAATGTGAAATTCATAAATTGTACATTTATTAATGTTTTTTTTAATCTAAATAGCGATATTGCTTTCCAATTTAATGTGGAATATAAAAGTTTTGGAAATGGGGTGTCAAATATAGGGCCTTATGATTTCCAAAATGCAAGTTATTCATTTATAAATTGTCATTTTTATTTTGAGAATGGTACTGATCAACCTGAAGTATGGTCAGGTAATCCAGCTTATTATGGAGATTCAATTAAAGCAGTAATATTTTCCGATTGTTTAGCTACTCTCAATATAATTGACTGTACATTTGAAAATATTGTAAGTGCAGATGATATTATTTACATGATGTTAATCCAGAGAAGAGGAGACGAAAGAATCAACATTGTTAACCCAACTATAATTGACTGTACTTATAACACTTTTGTAAACGCAGAAATACCTGGTTTGGATAGTGATGATAATGGTGTCGTTTCAATCACCTACAAACCTAAATTGAACGTGACCGTAGGAGATAGCAAAATCGGAGAACCTAACCCTGTCGTTATCACCCTTCCAGCGGATGCTACTGGAAACGTTACCGTCACCATCAATGGAAAAACCTACAAGGGAAAAGTCTCCAACGGAGCTGCAACCATTAATGCGGATCCTTTGGATTATGGAAACTATGCTGCTCATGTTGACTATTCAGGTGACGACAAATACACACCTGCCACCAAGGTAGCAAACTTTGCTGTTGGTTTTAACAATTACCTAACCAATGACACCTTCTTCTCTTACTTTAACCAAGACGGTACCTTGAAGGAAGAATATGGCTACAACAACTTGACTTTCAACGGCATATTCAGTAATTTGGGTGTAGAAACCGTTACCATCAACAAGCCAATAACAATTTATGGAAAAGAGACTGTCTTGAACAATATTGGATTGGTGATTGATTCTGATAATGTTTTAGTTAAAAACTTTACATTCAACATCAATGATTTGGAAAGTGCAATTGAAATTATCTCCAAAAACAACGTAACTTTAGTTAACAACACCATCAATTTCAATGCAACCGCTGACAAAGACGGATATGGAATTTATGCATCATCCGTTGAGAACATGACAGTTGCAAACAATACCATCAACTACATCGGAGCAACTGAGGAAAATGGTCCTGTAAATGCGATTATCTTTATTGAAAATGGAAAAAATATCAGCATGACCGGAAATAATATTTCTGCAACATTGGACTCAGTTCCTGTTAGCTACGAGCCATTACCTCCTTGGACAGCAACCATTTTTAGTCAAGGAGTTTACATGTCCGGAACTGACATAAATGTGGAAAACAATGATTTAAAAGTAAAGACTGGAGAAAGCTCCGGCGCTTACGATACCATATACGGCTTCATCTTAAATGCTGACAATGCCAGTTTTGCCAACAACAATATTACTGCAGAAGGAAACAGTTATATCTACGGACTAACCATCAGCGGTAAAAACAGCAATGTGACACAAAACAATATAAATGTTACCACACCTGGCAAATATGCAGGAGGAATTCAAATCAATTCCCCATATGCAGGCACAGTAAGTGAAAACAATGTCACAATCAAATCAAAGGATGTTGCATACGGAATTTTCACCTATGGTGATGTGAATGCAACCATTAAGGAAAACAATGTTGACATTGCTTCCAGCACCCTATATGCTATTGAAGTGATTGGAAACAATGAAACAGTAATTGAAAACAATATTACTGCAAAAGGAAATTACACAATCGGAATTGCAAGTAGTACCAATGGTCCTGTTACTATCAAGGACAACCAAATCAAAGTTGACGGTGAAGGATTGGGAGAACCAACTACCGGCGATTTGATCAAACCAACAAATGCTGGAATTTTAGTTACCAACTATCCTACCTCAGCAACCATTACAGGAAACACCATAATAGCAAACATTCCTGCAAAACCAATGGGTAACTTGACTGCAGGTATGAAATTGGCTTCATCAAATACATTAGTTGAAAACAATACCATAACAGTAACTCCAACTGCCGGATCAGGCTATGATTCAATATACGGATTATCCAGTACTGGTAACGATGTAACCATCAAGAACAACACCATAACAGTAGAAGGAGACAAAGCTCCATACGAATATGGTGTCTCCGTATCCGGTGACGATGTAAACATCGATTCCAACAAAATCACTGTTAACAATGACAAGAACTATGCTGACGGTATACAGGTAAATACTGGATTCAGTGGAACTGTTGCAAACAATGAAGTAAATGTAAAAGGCAATCAATCTGCTTATGGAATTATCTCTTCAGCATGGGGATCCACAACCGTGGAAGCAACCTACGACAACAACAATGTAACCGTTGACGGACAAACCGCATACGGATTACAATTGTTAGGAACTGAAGAAAATGCAACCAACAACAATGTTGCTGTAACCGGTGAATATACCATGGGTATAACCACCAACACACCAATAATTGAAATTAAAGATAACAATGTCACTGCAGAAGGTACTGGAAAAACCAGTTTACCAACCTATGACATGTTCGGTGCAACAAACCAAGGTATATTAATCTATAACAATGCAACCAAAGCAACAATAACCGGAAACAATGTAACCACTACAGGAGAATATGCTGTTAATGTCCTAAAAACAGAAAATAGTGTCTCAACAGTCAAAGACAATTATTTGGTCGCAGAAAAATTAACCGGTAATGACGCTATAAACAACATAACTGGTGAAATTGAAAACAACACACCTATTAAAGACATATTGGTATCCCAAGATCTTGTAAAATACTACAAAAACGGAACCCAATATACAGTGACTGTTTTAAACAACAAAGTTCCGGTAGCTAACAAGAAAGTTACTGTTGTACTTAATGGACCTTCCTTCAAAAACTTACAATACACAATTGTAACAAACAGCGAAGGTGTTGCAACATTACCGATTAACTTAGCACCTGGACAATACACAATCAATGCGTTCACTGACAATTCCGAAGAGATTGAAAACACAATTACTGTTTTACCACAATCATACTCTTTAGAAGCAGAAGACATTGACATGTTTGTAAAAGACGGAACCAAATATGAAGTAACATTGACTGATGCTAGCGGCAGCCCAGTTGCCAACACAAAAGTTACATTAACCCTTAACGGTAAATCGTTCAAAAATCTTAAATACGATAGGATCACTGATGCAAACGGTGTAGCAAGCTTGCCAATAAACTTAGCAGTAGGCCAATACGCAATCACCGCTACATACGGATCAGAATCAATTACAACAAATGTAAACGTTTTACCTAAAGAAAGTGCTTTAATTGCTGAAAATGTAGTAAAATACTACAAAAACGGAACTCAGTACAACGTGAAACTTTTAGATGAAAATGGAAAACCAGCTGCAGGAAAAACAATAACCGTAACATTAAACGGAGCATCCTTCAAAAATCTCAAGTACAACATTGTAACCAACAATGATGGAGTAGCTACCTTAAATATCGGTTTAGCACCTGGAGCATACACAATCACCGCAAATTACGGTGAAATGTCAACCACAAACACAATAAACGTTTTACCAACATTAACTACTGAAGACCTAACCAAAGCAGTAAACAAGCCTGCAAGTTTCACAGCTAAACTTGTAGACCAACAAGGTAAACCGATGGCTAACGCAAAAGTAAGTTTCACAATAACTGGAAAAACCATTAAAACCGTAACCTACACCAAAGTTACAGATGCAAATGGTATTGCTAGCTTACCTATCAACTTAGCTCAAGGAGACTATACAATCACTGTAAGTGACAATAGCGGAGCAAAAGCAGCAGGAAACGTGAAAGTTACAAAAGCAACCGCATAAAAATAAAATTTTAAAGTAGGGATTCCAAAATCCCTATGACCTTCTATTTTTAAAATAAATTTTACTCTTCAAAATCATTTTTGACCCCATTAAAAAATATTTCTTCTTTTGAAAAACAAATTACAGTCAAAAAACAATTTTAACCTCATTAAAAACTATTTATCTTAAATACAAGCCTAATTATTTATATAATCTTAATCTAAGTATAACTACAAAGTTTAGAGGTTATTAAATGACAAATATATCTTCAATAAAAACCTACATGTATTGTCCAAGAAAAGTCTACATACAAGAAAACATTGCACAGGAAAAAACACAGGCAAATCCTTTTTATACGGAAATAAAACTGCTTCAAAATGACATCAGCGACATCCTAAATAAGAACATGCGCAAAATAAAAAAAGAAATGACTCTTGAAGAAATTGAAAAAACACTTTCCCATGGAACCCGCAGATGCGTAGACAAAACATTTGAAGAAATAATGATTGGCGAGAATAAAATCGGCGACAAAAAAATAGAAGAGATTTATGATGATTTAAACAATCAAATCAAGTACAGTGTGAAAATACTGTCATTAAAGTCCAAAAAGGCAATGAGACTATTGAAAAAGGACGGGGCAAGAATATCAGAAATGTTTTTTCCAAGTTCAATGTGTTCCTACTACATAAAAGACGATAAGCTTGATTTAACTGGAATGTGTGATAAAATTGAAATAATTGATGGAATTTATTATCCAATCAGTTTTAAAAACAACACTCCCCCAATAAAAGGAGTTTGGAACCAGGATGCATTGGAACTAGCTGCCCAAGCAATTCTAATAGAACAGGAATTCGATTGTGACGTATATGTAGGTTTTGTGGAATATCAAAAAATAGGAGAAAGAAGACCTGTGGTTATGGATGTAAATATTAGAAAAGGAGTCTTTGATGTCCTGCATGAAATGAATCAACTGAAATTAATGAAAAAGGCCCCAAATGTGAAAATAAATAAGAAAAAGTGTGAGATGTGCGAATATGAAAATATATGTTTAGAAAAAAAGGTTTAAAATTTATTTTTACCTTTTAATCTGTCAATATCAAAAACAGCCGTATCCGCAATAGCCATCACTGCCATAACTCCCGCTTGTGTTGGATCGGTAACAACCAAATCAACAGCTTCAGTTATGCTTCCAGGCATATTCAGTGAAATGATTTTAATATCATTTTCCTCTTTTAATTTTTTAACAGATTCTGTAATTTTTCCACCCATGAGAGAGCCTGCAAGAACCAATGCATGAACCCTAGGCAATCTTGCAACACCTGCAACTGCCTCTGCAATATCCTGTTCCCCAACTAAAGGAATGGTATCCACACCTATCCTTTCACCACGTATATTGTGCCTATCTGCTTCACTGATTGCCCCAGAAGCTACTTGAGACACTTGGGCTCCACCACCCATTACAACTATGCGCTTCCCATAAATGTCATTGGAAGAGACGTTGGTTTCTACAGAAATTACTTCAGGAATCTTTTTAATGTCCTCAATCAATTTATCAATGTCCTCAACGTCCTCCACTTCAAAATCAATTGTTGCAGTGTCCTTTGAATCAATGAAAAGATGAGTGTAAGAGATGTTTACGTCATGATTACTCAACATTTGAGTTATATCATTTAAAACATGCTTTTCCTCATCGGTTTTAATTGTAATTGCATAATCTGTCATATTACGGCCTTACTTTATCTAATTCTGCATGAGCTCTTTTCCATAAAGCTAAAAAGTTATCCTCCCTTGAAACTGGAATAACTTCAACTCCCAATTCCCTTTGTTCCTGAATCCATTCTTCTTCAAATACCGGAATTTGAATTTTAATAGGCTCTGCAGTTTTGTTAACGACTATGAGGTTTCTGTAAGGGAAATCCCATTCAACAATATAACCTCCAAGAGCTACCATATGATAAGGCCTCATTACGAATTTCATATAATCACCTCATAATACTCCAAGTGCAATAGCTAAAACTCCAAGCAAGCTTGTTGCAATAGATACTGGCAACAATTGCCTGTTTGTAAATACTGGTGAGAATGCTGAAAATATTCCCATAGCCAATACGAAGATTAAAGCTACAATTATGTTTAAAATTATACTCCATGACAAGATGGTTGTTGGAATTCCAATGAAAAGCACTGAGAATAATGCTGCAAGTACAAACATTAAAAATCCTCTTGAAATGTAGACAATACCTCTATACTTAGCTGCATATTCCATGTATGGCCCTTCAATAACATCAGATTTTGCCTTGATGAATGAAAATGGATATTCGTTTAAGACAACCATGTATCCAATGAAGAACACTACTGCGGCAATCATACCTGATATTGTGAACAAATAAGGACCGTGAGCTTGTTGATATGCGACAATTCCACTTATGAAAATTGTTCCGGATTGAGCTACAGGACCAAATAATGCCAAATACAATGGAAA
The DNA here is from genome assembly GCF_030539665.1 of Methanobrevibacter sp. Classification (NCBI taxonomy): domain Archaea; kingdom Methanobacteriati; phylum Methanobacteriota; class Methanobacteria; order Methanobacteriales; family Methanobacteriaceae; genus Methanobrevibacter; species Methanobrevibacter sp. The sequence continues at coordinate 206,892 of NZ_JAUNXR010000001.1, read as the reverse complement.
TGAACCGTAAGTAATCATTCTCAATGATCTTTTAGCACTTAAATCTTCAATAAATGACCTTGTAACATCAGGATTTACAGCTCCCTTTACAACATCAGGGAAAGGCATTCTAACAGACATTACAGACTTGGACAATGCTCCCATCAACACATAGCAAATTTCTTCAACCTTAAGCAATCCAATGATAGCTATTAAACTGGATAAAGCAGGAATATAAAATGCTTGTGGTGTAATTGCTATTAAAATAACTAAAATAACTATAAAGCATACAATAGGCAATGCCTTATATAATCCTGGAACAGGAGAGGAAATTTTAACGTTTTCCTTAAATGCAAACTTAATTGGAGCCATTATCCCAGGAGATGTTACTGGAGGCCCTATCCTTTGCTGAATTCTTGCATGAACATACTTTCTTTCAACACCCGGCAAAAATGTACTTACAACAAAACATACAAGCACAGTAATTATTACTGCAATGATAGCAAATAAAATTGTTTCGATTGTCATTTTCTATCTCCTAATTATTTCTATTGCCCTATCAGTACATGTAAAACAAGGGTCGCATTGAACAATACATAATTGAGCATCAGTTATTTGATCGCCGATACATGCATATTGCATTGCACCAATATTCGCCATTGATGGAGTTCTGATAACGGAATGCCTTACTTTTCCTTTTTCCAAAGCATAGGAATGATATAATGTACCTCTTGGAACTTCAATATAGCTATCTATAATGTCTGTGTCAATCATATCCCAGTCATGATTGACAACTTTACCTTCAGGCAAACCTTCAATCACTTGCCTAATGATTTTGATGGATTCAAATGATTCCAATGCCCTCATTATTAGGTTAGATTTTACATCGCCATCTGGCTGAGTTATTACATTAAAGTCGAAAGGCTCATATTCAATCATACGAGTCCTTAAGTCGTTTGGAACTCCAGTCGCCCTAAGGGAAGGTCCTGTAACAGCTAATTTTAAAGCTTGCTTTTGTGGAAGCACTCCTATTCCTGTAATCCTACTCATTATGATATTGTCTGATGTGAATCTTTTAACAAAATCAGTAAGTCCTGCTTCAATTGCATCCATTCCTTCAATAACCCTTCTGATTCTATTGTCATCCAAATCACATCTAGGACGCACTCCTCCAAGAACGGAACAACCATATTGAACCCTGTTTCCCCCAATCATGTTCAAGAGTTCCATTACGGTTTCCCTTAAGTAGAACACCCTCATGGAAAATGTTTCGTGAGACAGTACTTCACAACCATGAGCCAAATAAAGGAAGTGGCTGTGCAAACGTTCAAGTTCGCCCATAAGTACACGAATATATTGAGCTCTCTCTGGAACTTCAATACCTATGCCTATTTCCCCAGTCCTACAGGAGTTCCATATATGTGCATTAGAACAGATTCCACAAATTTTCTCAGTAAGTGCATTTGCCTTCTCAACAGGCAAACCTTCCATTATTCTTTCAACACCCCTATGGTTTACACCAATGGTAATTTCAGCTTCGCGAACTATTTCATCTTCAACAAATAATCTTACCCTATAGGGTTCCAAAGCTGCAGGATGAACAGTACCCAATGGAATTTCTGTTTCAATAACCTTACTATTTGGTATTTTTTCTTCCATTTTTAACCTCCCTTAAATTAATCTTGCTCCAATAATTTTGGTAAAACTGATACCAAACCTGACAAAACGTCTTGTGGCCTTACAGCACAACCCGGAACCTTTGCATCAACAGGAATGATATTGTCTACAGGCCCTTCAATCTCTTCGGAAGGGATATCTCCATGAATATTTTTATAGACTCCACCCATCAATGCACAACCACCAGCAGCTATTACAATTTTTGGGTCAGGAATAGCTTCATAAATTGCCTCTAAAGGTTTTCTGTTTAAAGTTGTTACTGGACCTGTAACTACCAATACATCAGCTTCACGAGGATTCCATGTTAAAAAAACCTTATATTGTTCTGCATCAAATTTTGGTGATAAAACAGAATTTACAATCTCAATATCACAACCATTACATCCCCCAGTATAAACCAACATGAGATGTATTGCTCTTTTCCTTGCAAATGATTTAATTCCCATATAATCCTCCCTTTATTCCTTTTTATTTTTAACAATAGTTTTATCTGACAAATATTTAGAAATGACTTTAAGCTTATCTTCAGATATCTTAATAGGTTTATCAATCAAATCTGAAACTTCAATATGCTGTTCTCCAACTGAATTTGGATGAATGGTACCCTTAAGACCAAACAATGCATAAACCGGACAGAAATCATGACAATAATAACAAACGATGCATTTTAAAGAATCGATTTCTGGAATTTCTGTTTTGACCCAGTCATCAGTTAATGAAACCGGTGTTGCCAAAGCCTTCATTTCAATAGCATCAGTTGGACAGACGTTAGCACAACCCCCACATCCGATACATGCATCTGTGTCTAATGTTTCCTCTTGAACAACATTTCCTGTAGCTATCTGCCTACGCAACTCCATGTCAGTTACCCTATCAGCTGCAAAAAATATTCTCTTAAAGTTAGTGAATGCTCCATCTAAAGCTATTTTAAGTAAATCCTTCATTTAAATCCCCTCTGTGGAATCTTTAAATTTTCTCTCAAAGATAAATGAATTAGCAGGACATGCATTTACACATGCGCTGCAATAAGTACAGTTTTCCTCATTAACTTCAAAGCAGCCGTTATTTTCTTCAATAGCATCATAATGACATGCTTTATAACATAAACCACATTTGATACATGTTCTTTGATCAATAGCATTGAATCCACCTACAATGAATTTTTTATCCATAGTGGTTCTTGGAATCGCATCAACAGGACAGTAAACAGCACATTTACCACATAAAATACATTTGTCCAAGTCTACTGAAACATCTCCCCTATGAAGACTCATTGCATCCTCAGGACATACATTAACACAAGTTCCACAGGAAATGCAGTCATCGGAGATATAGCCGTCCCAGACATCCACTTTGAACTGTCTCGCATGAGTTACATCACATACCTGAACACATAAACCGCAGCTTACACAAAATCCTTTCAAAGTCGGATGCTCAATGCCTGTAACTTCATCAAAAACAACCATTCCGCAATCCTCTTTAAGAGTAGAAACTGGACATATTTCAATTGAATTTTCATGACTTTTAGCTACATCTGCAACATCCTTAGTTGGATCATATCTTTGTTTACCGTCAATCCTAACCATTGATCCGTTTTCAGATGTTTCAGCACATAATCCACAGTTAACACAGCTAACAATTGTTCCTTCTTGTGCAGTATTGATTTTGTTAATGTTAACTTCAAAGTCCCCAACAGAAATTGCATCATGAGGACAAGCATCAACACAGTTCAGACAAAGAGTACAAGTTCCATGATTTACAATCAAATGTTTGTTTATAGATCCGTTTGGACATGCATCAACACAAAGCCTACATTCAGTACAAATTCCCTCTTCCCTTTCATTCTTAACAACGATGGCTTCTGTTGGACAATAGTCTTCACATCTACCGCAGAAAATGCAATCATCAAAATTGGTTCCGAAATATCCTCTTGTTACTTCTTTTTTAGATGATTTTTCCGGTTTTTTATAGGTCGGTAGGGAAACATTTAATGATTTAATAAAGTCCATCTGTTTTTCTTCGTTTGCTTCAAAACCATCAATTCTAGAATGTGTCGGGCATGCATCAACACAAACTCCACAACGAGAACAAATTCCATAAACGGTACCGTCAATAATGCTAATGTTATTTGTAGGACAGTTATACATACAAATACCACATGCATTACATTTTGTTTTGTCTACAACATATCCTCCATAGCTATTAATGAAAATTGCATCATTAGGACAATTTTTATAACAAGCTCCACAAGTAAGACAACTGAATGCCTTACCTCCAATAAGCTTAATAGCTTTTGTAGGACATTGTTTAATACATTCTCCTATTCCATCACATGTATTAGTTGATAAAAACATAATAAAACTCCTACAAATTAATTAGCACTCCCTCTTGCAAATAAAATTTTTCCGATTAAAATTCCGATCAATGCAGATACAAATGCGGTTGCAATAGGCAAATCATTATAGAATGGGAATTGCCCAATTTGCCAAGCAGCAACAATTCCAGCAATTAAAATAACTACAAATGATGATATGGTGAAATTAATGCCACTTTCAGGATTCTTCTTAACTTGTGAACCTAGAATCAAACCTAATATAAATCCAAATATAATTGGCCCTAATACTAACATAACTTCACCTCATTCCTCTGTAATTTTTTTAAATCCTGCAAAAGCTATTACAATTGCACTCAATCCTACAAACACTTTCAAACCTACAAATATATTTAAATAAGGCACTATTCCCGCATTAGTCACATCAGGATAATGGAAAATTTCCTGAATCATTGCAGGAACAAGATTGGAAATATCTGCACCGACATTGTATAAAAATGATCCGGCAACAAACAGACCAACCAATCCAAATATGATAAACATTAACGCTCCGAAATTTTCCAAAACTTCAATATAAAGATGTGAAAATTTAATAGGAGATTCTTCAAGACCGTAGACAAGAATACAAAGAATCACACCTGCTGCAATCATTGCACCCCCCTGGAATCCACCTCCAGGAGTTATATGTCCACCAAGAACAGTCATTATACCTAAACAAAACAATATAACTGCTATAGGTAAAGCAATAATTTTTAAAATTACACTTCCTTGACTCATTCTTCTTTACCTCCTAATTTACCTTTACCAAATACTAATAAAACCACTAAACCAGCAGTCAATAGAATTAATGATTCTCCAAGAGTATCGTACCCTCTAAAATCAAAAATTACGATTGTAACTAAGTTTGGAGCTATTTGAGTTCCTAAAGCATTATAAATATTGCTTACACCTGGAACAATCATTTTGCTTAAATGGAACAATGAGTCTAAAAGAGTAATACTAAATATTACAGTAGCCACACTAGCTATCAAATTTCTAATTCCTCTAGACATATTGAGCCCCCCAATAGATAAATACAACAATTATTGCCAAAGTTAGAATGGCATAGAACACCATCTTATTTAAAGAATCTTCCTGCTCTATTTTAAATTTCGGAATCAAAGGCATGTTAATTACTAAAATAACAGCTAAAATTAAAGTTACCATACCTGCAACCAAAACATTCACATGTCTTAGTAAAAGTGCCACCAAACAGAAAGACACAATAATAAGGAATTCAGCTGTTAAAGTTCCAGAAACCTCAATATTTGTTACTGGACCTCCAGCAAATAGCTGTCTGAACTTTTTAACTACATCAAAGAATTTATCATACAACCACATCTATAACATACCTCCTACAAACTGTGAAATCCCATTTGTTACAATTCCAGGGAATAAACCTAATAACACAATAATGATTAAGAATATTACCAACGCAAATACCATTGATTTTGGAGCTTTCTTGTCTGGAATTTGAAGAGTATTTGGTTTTGGTCTTAAAAACATTGTATAGTATGTTTTAATGAACACTACAAATGTAGCAATACTTACAATAATAGCAAGCAAGGACAATTCAGGATATCCGCAACTTAATGAAGCTTGAATAAGCATTAATTTACTTTGGAAACCGTTTAACGGAGGTACACCAGCCATAGCCAGACCGGAAATTAAAACCAAAATTGCAATTTTCGGATGATAACCTATTAAACCACCCATCCTGCGAGTGTCTGTCTCACCAGATAAGTATGCGATTAAACCAAATCCTATGAACAATGAAGCTGTTACAACCATTTCATTTATAGCCTGGAAAAGACCAGCAGTAATAGCGAATTCAGTTCCAAGACCAATACCTAAACCAATGAAACCCAATTCACCAACAGCTAAAAATCCTATCATTCTTCTGAAATCTGTTTGTGTCAATGCCATTGTTACTCCTAAAATCATAGCAATAGCTGAAAATACTACAAGCAATACTTCAAAGAATGGTACGACACTATAAATTCTAAACATGATTAAAACAATTGAAACCATTGAAATTACAGTAAATGCCTGAAGCAATGCAGAAGCATGAGGCTCTGCTTTACTGTACATACCTGATTTTATGGTATGGAATGGTGGTAAACCAGATGCATATAACCATCCGAAGAATATTAAACCACAGCTCATTAAGAATACAGGAGAATTAACTACTACTCTTCCTGCCTTGATTGCCATTACAATATCAGTTATGTTTACAGATCCAGTAATTGCAAGTAAAAATCCGATACCCAATAGAATCATTGGACTGCCAATAGCCCCTAAAATCATATATTTTAAAGCCATTTCATAATGGTTTTCTATAGGGGAAGCTGCCACAATACCCACTTGAGCCAATGCAAGTATTTCGAAGAATACGAACATGTTAAAAATATCGTCTGTCAATAGCAATGCAGTTACAGCGGCAATACCCATAAACAATAGGAATACATATGGCCCAGATGCTTTCTTGTATTTGTTAATATAGATTAAAACCACAAGGAAGACCAATATTCCTAAAAGACCAATGAATATTTTTTGTAAAATATCAAATGAATATGTAATTGCCGGATGGTAAACAATTCCAGTTAAATTATCAATCATTGGAGGATATCCGCCAAAGAAATGAAGACCGTAATTTGATATAATTGGAATTATAGGCACTATAATCGCAACGACAATAGCTATGGCTTTAATTGTCTTGTTGAATTTTGAAAATGAACTTACAAGTAAAGCACAAATCAAAGGAATGATTACCATAAGTGGAATAAACTCATTCATCAATACCATCTCCTTTTGAATTGTCGGCAAGCATTACAGAAGTACTTAAAGTTCCGTATTTTTTGTAAAGTACCATTACCAGAGCAAGCATTACAGCCAATGTACTTGCACCGATTACGATACTTGTTAAAACTAAACCGAATGGCAATGGATATGCTGCATTTGCTGCAAACCAACCTTTATCCATTCCAGGCATTAAAATAGGAACTACCCCTCCTGCTTTATATCCAATACCAATAATAAACAGATTAACTCCTTCCTCAATAAAGCTAATTCCAATTACCTTTTTAATAATGTTGTCAAGGAAAATAGCTGCAAATAATCCGACAATTACCAATAATCCCGCAGTAATCAAAACTGCCAATTGTGTAGATGCCATCAGTTATCCTCCCTTTGAGTTTTTTTAACAGCTAACGCTATAAATACTGGTATAATAGCTGCACCCACAATTGCTTGTGTTAAAGCAACATCAGGAGCTAGTAAAATTTGGAATAAAACTGCTAAAGCTCCACCAGAAAATCCAGTTAAAATAGCTGCCTTTAATAAATCAGATTGGACAAGAGCAAGAACCGCACTTAAAACAGTAATAATCATCAATACATAATCTAACATCTTACTCCCCCTCAGTTATCTCTAATGTAGCTACTGACAATCCCATATCATCACTATCGTCAACAAAAACTGTTGATTGTTCCAATTCCTGAATTTTGGATTTTGGATGAATGAAAGGACTTTCAATCTCCACATCTTCTTCTTCATCAGTCTTTTCAATATTTGGATTGTTTAAACTATCTTCACTTTTGAAAAATGCATATCCGATTGCATGTGCAGTAAAAGGTGCTAAAATGAAGTAGATTCCTGCTAAAAGCCACTGCCCAATTGCAAGCATTGCCAAAATTATTGCAATATCGAAAACACCTACAATATGGATTCTAGCATAATCAACATTTTTCCCATTTCTGTTTAAACTTACAATACCTATCGCAGCTATTATAATAAAAATAGCTGAGATTATAAGAAGAATTGACTGTATATATTCTATATACATTAATTATCTCCCCCCATTGTCATAGCAAAGGCAACTGTACCTACAAAACCAAAGAATATTAAAGCCATTGAAATATCTTTGTAAAATTCAATAGCGTACATGTCCCCAACGAAAAGTAATGCTATAGCAAAGGCGACGACTGCTACTGAGCTCCCCAAAAGAGCCATAGAAGATGTTCTATATGCTCCCACTCTTAATGCAGCAAACATCATAATAATTAATGCAATTACCACAACATATTTTGAAATAAATAAAATATCCATACTATCCCACTTTTACGTTAAATAATCTCTAAAAAAGATTTAAAGAAAAAAAGAATTATTCTAACATCTTTTTAATGTATTTTTCAAAAGGAATGATCTCTTCTTTTTTTCTTGGAGAAATAGTAGCTACTTTAATAATTTTATTTTCAGAATCAAGATCCACAGATAAAGTTCCAGGAGTTAAAGAAATACTATTAGCTAAGATTGTTTGTGAAACAGGTCTTTCTAAAATTGTTTCTACATCCACAACTACAGGATCAATATTTCTTCCAATAACACCATTAAATGCAACAGAAACTGTTGCTTTTATAATTTCATAAATTAAATCAAAGAAATAAATAATTCCATAACTAATTCTAGTAAAAAACATTAAATAAGCTCCATCTCATCGATAAGTTAAGCCATAAAAATATGACTAGATAAATTATATAATTTTATAATTATATTTAACATGATTATTTATTATAAATCTTTCCTTATTACACCAAAATAATGAAAAAATCAACATGATTTAAAAAAATATCATGAAATTTTATAAGTGTTCAGAGAGTTTAAAATCAAATCTACGAACAAGTTTCCAAAATTAAAATAATAAAGGATAGCTATAGGTAAAAGAAGACAGATGCAAACAATTGCAAATTTCCTATGAACCTTTCTAGAAGAAAGTGGAGCCAATGGTTTTATTCCTGCGGGAGTGAAACAGTCCAATATTATATGGCTTAAGATTCCAATGAATATTGCGAAACTTAATTGAATATAGTCCAATCCACCCCTAGGTAAAAGCAATGCTCCAATAACCAACAAAGGCAAAAATACTAAAAAAACTTTCTTATTCAAGAATAAGAAACCCAATAAAATCACTATCAGCAGCATGACATAATAATGATTAAATTTTGGAAATGCAATGAAATTAACAACCAGATTATATGAAAAAATCAAGATTAAAGAAACTGCTGCTGTTAGGATAAACAAACCAAAAATAGAGTGTGTTAAACTTCTATGGTCTGAAAAAAAGAATACTGCCCCTAAAAATACAATAATCAAACCCAAATAATAAGGCAAATTAAATATATAAAGTCCTATAAAGATTATTAAACCAATTATAATCATTTGATATACTTTTTCTTTTTTGAACTTATGATCAAAATCCGGAAGATTAGCTCCAATAATTGTCAAAGCTATTAAAATTGGATTTTGAAAAAACAACAATGATAAAATAAGGGCAAAAATGGTATGGCCTTTATATGAAGACAATGACATCACCTTAATAAAATATTATCACTAAAATATAAAAAGAATTGGCAAGAGCATTTGAAAAGTAATTATAAACCAAAATAACTAAGAAAACTTTTCATCTGACCATAAGATCTCTCGACACTGCCTTTACCAACAGCACCGAAAGGGGAAACAACTTCACCAGTAATGGCAGGAATGCCCAATAGATTGCATTCATCCTCCATAGCCCCCTTATAAGAAGCACCTGCTTGAGGAAAGACAATACTTTTACAGCCAACATCCTGAGATACGAATCTGGAAATTATAAAACTTTCAGAAGTGGGATACTTTGATGAAAAAATAGATTCAAACCCAGGATTGCTGTTAACGGCAGTAGTATGAAAATCCCCAACGAAATCGATTTCCAAATTGATAATGGCCTCTAAAATCCTATAAGACAAAGAATTGGCAATATGGGCTGAACGATTTAAATCATTATACATATACTGTCTTTCGTTCCTCATTGTGGAAAACGGAGAAGCGAAAGGGATGAAATAAAGAGTATGGTTAAACTTTTTGTTATTATACTCATTTAAAAGCTTTAGATTAGCGATTTGAGAGGAAAGTTCATTACCATGAATTCCAGATAAAACCAATATACTGCTTCCACCACTCCCTTTTTTAAAAATGGGAGTTCCCATAACAGCTTTTTCCAGAACAAATTGATTTAATGGAGTCAATTCTATGTAATTAAAAATATTTTTGTTTTTGGAGATATATCCTCCAGAATCTTCGGATATGTAAGAATAAGTCAAATCACCAAAATCATCCGCATTTTTAAAAATCATTTAAGCCCTCATTAATTATTTATATATGCAAGTTATTTATAATTGTATTAGAAGGAGATGATTTCAGTGAAAAAATATATCAAAAAGCTAACTGCCCTTGTTGACGAGGAAAGAAAAGCTGAAATGGAGCTAATGATAAATGAAATAAAACGTTTATCCCCTGGAAAAAGAGAGCAATTAGGAAGGGCAATAAATAAGGTAAAAGGAAAAAATCTTGGAAAAGAATTAGGTTTCAACATAATACAATATGGAAGAAGAGAACCTATAGATACGGAGATTAGTGTTGGAGATATTGTATTAATAAGTATAGGGAACCCTTTGAAAAGTGATTTGACAGGAACAGTCACCGAAAAAGGTGGCAGATTCATAAAAGTAGCTATTGAAAACGTTCCTAGATGGGCATTGAAAAAGCATGTTCGCATTGACTTATATGCAAATGACGTCACTTTCAAAAGAATGGAAGAAAATCTTGCAAATCTCTCAATTAAAGGTAAAGATGCATTAGAATACAGCCTACATGTGAGAAAACCTAAAAAGGATGATGAAACCATTCTAAATAAGAAACTAGATTATGTAGATGATTCCTTAAACGAATCTCAAAAGATAGCTGTAAGAAAAGCATTGGCATCCAGAAGCTTCTTTTTGATACATGGGCCTTTTGGAACAGGAAAAACAAGAACATTGATTGAATTGATCAATCAGGAATATTTTATGGGGTCTAAGATATTGGCTACATCAGAAAGCAATAACGCCATTGACAACATTCTGGAAAGACTGGCCAAAAGCAATGACAAAATTAACCTAACAAGATTAGGACACCCTCAAAGGGTTGATAAAGAAAACATCCGATTTACATTAGCTTACAAAGTGGAAAACCATCCGTTGAATGAAAGAATAATAGAGCTTAGACAAAAGGCAGATGAGCTTATTGAAAAGCGTGACGAGTTTACAAAACCAAGTCCTAGATATAAGAGAGGATATAGCGACAGCGAAATCTACCGTCTGGGAGTAATGAGAAAAGGAGGACGTGGAATAAGTCCTGCCATCATGAATTCAATGGCAAAATGGATTGAACAAAATAAAAATGTTGATGAAATCCTTGACAACATCAAAAAAATTGAAGAGAACATCATAAAAGACATCATAAACAAAAGTGATGTTATCTTATCTACAAACTCATCAGCAGCCCTAGAATCAATTGCAAAAACAAAATTTGATGTGGCAATCATTGATGAGGCATCACAGGCAACAATTCCAAGCGTTTTGATTCCAATAGCCAAAGCGGACAAGTTTGTGCTTGCAGGAGACCATAAACAGCTCCCACCAACAATCATCAGTAAAAAGGCACTGGAGTTAGAAGACACATTGTTTGAAAGCCTTATAAACAAATATCCCGACAAGTCTGCCTTATTGAACATCCAATACAGGATGAACAACCTATTGATGGAGTTCCCAAACTCAGAATTCTACAATTCAAAGCTTAATAGTGCAGAAAATGTGGAAAACATTCTTATAACCGATATTATTGAAGAAAATAAGCTGTCTGAGATTGAGGATGTTAATATTGAAGACCAATTACTATCAACAAAGCAGCCATTGATATTTGTGGATACCTCAAAGCTTTCTAAAAACAGAGAAAAACAATTGAAAGATTCCAAATCCATCATAAATCTTGCAGAGGCGGAAGTTACATTGGACATTGCCGAGTTTTATCAAAAATTAGGAGTTGCAGACAAGGACATTGGAATCATAAGTCCTTATGCGGATCAAGTAAATCTAATAAAAAGCAGATCAGAATTTGAAGTTAAAACTGTCGATGGATTCCAAGGCCGTGAGAAAGAAATTATAATAATATCCACTGTAAGAAGCAATGATAAAGGAAGGATTGGTTTTTTAAGTGATTTGAGAAGGTTGAATGTTGCCCTAACAAGAGCTAAAAGAAAATTAATCGTAATAGGAAATAAGGAAACACTGAAAGTGAATCCAACCTATAAAAGACTAATTGAATATGCCTACGAAAATGATGCTGTTGTGTCTATTTAAAAAGGTTTAAATAGTATAAATGGCTATTAGAAAAACGAAACACAGAGTTCAAATCATTATTTATGAGGGGGAAAATCATTTCTCCTCACCTCCATTCCATAAAAGATTAAAACCAGGTAATAGCATGAGCGAAATATACAAAAAAGTGCTTTTGAAAAACATAGCAAAGACACTTGAATCTTATTCTTATAAATTTTTGAAGACTCTTGAAATAGAACCTGGAACCATAAACTGTTTATTCAAAAAGAATGACGATGATATCATCATAGTCACATTTAGCTATAAACCTACAACAGAATTTCAAAAACACAAAAATGAAGGGAATTATCTGAATGAAGGTTTTTATAGAAAGACCATAAATGGAAAAAATGGGTTTTACGGAATCATAACTGAATCCGATAAAAAATGGGAGAAGTTTACATATCTGCTTAACAACGAAACCCTTATGATTACAATATCAAGACTTGTGGACTCATCAATTCCTATGACCGACCTGGTTAAGGATTACTTGAATGTAACAAATTAGGCCCTAAAAACATACCTTTAAATAATATCATTCCCTAATAAGTGTTTGCAGATTAAGGTGAACTAAAGTCGTTTTAATCTTGTCTTAATTAGGTGGTTAAATATCCTCTATATGAAACACCAAAATCAAATTTAAAATACCACCACCTAATTAAGAAACCCTTATTTTATCTAACTATTAAATAGTATTAACAATAAAAATATTTCATGAATATTTATTCTTATAAAAATTTATTTTTGGTGAATATAAATGGATAAAGTCATTCTTGCATTCAGTGGTGGATTAGATACCTCTGTTTGTGTTAAATTATTACAGGAAGAATACGATTTAGAAGTAATTTCAGTATGTGTAGATGTTGGACAAGGCGAAGAAGAAATGAAAAAAGCTGAAATAATGGCTGAACAGATTGGAAGTTCAAAACATTACAACATAGACGCAAAAGAAGAATTCGCAAATGAATACATCGCAAGAGCTATCAAAGCAAATGCAGAATACGAAGGATATCCTTTAAGTACTGCTCTTGCAAGACCTTTAATCGCTAAAAAAATTATTGAAATAGCTGAAAAAGAAGGAGCAAAAGCTATTGCACACGGATGTACTGGAAAAGGAAACGACCAATTCAGATTTGAAGCTGTAATTTTAGCAATGTCTGATTTCGATATCATTGCACCAGTTCGTGAATTTAACCTTACCAGAACTGAAGAACAAGAATATGCTGCTTCAAAAGGAATTCAACTTAAAACAGATAAGATTTACAGTGTAGATGAAAACATTTGGGGAAGAAGTATTGAAGGAGGAAACCTCGAAGACCCTGCAAATGCACCAGACGAAGACATTTACGAATGGACTGCAGGATGGGAATCTGCACTAAACGTACCTCAAGAAATCACCATTGAGTTTGAAGAAGGTATTCCAGTAGCAATCAATGGTGAAATGATGCCTTTAATAGACATCATCAAAAAAGCAAACTTGATTGCTGGTGAAAACGGTATTGGAAGAGTAGATACCATCGAAAACAGAATGATCGGACTTAAAAGTAGGGAAATCTATGAAGTTCCAGGTGCAAAATTGTTAATAGCTGCTCACCAATACTTAGAGGAATTGGTTTTAACAACTGATGAATTAAGATTTGCAGAATACATGAGTACCCTCTATGCTGACTTGGTATACAGGGCATTATGGCAAGAACCTTTAAGAGAAGACCTTGACCAAGCATTTGATCAAATGCAAAGAAGAGTAAGCGGAGAAGTAACCTTAAGACTTTTCAAAGGAAATATTACAGTATTATCCAGAAAATCCCCTTACAGTTTACACAGCATTGAACAAATCACCTTTGAAGACAAAGAAACCGATCAAAGAGAAGTTGAAGGTATGATTAAATACCACGGTCTTCAAGCTGCAAACTATCAAAAATTATAGCTATTAAATTAGCTATCATTTCTTTCTTTTTTTTATGTCAAAAATCAACAAACTTCAAGAGATTATCGATAAGTCAGAAAATATCGTCTTTTTCGGTGGCGCTGGAGTGTCTACAGAAAGTGGAATTCCTGATTTTAGAAGCGATACTGGAATCTACAATTATACTCCTGAAGAAGTGCTCTCACACACTTATTTTGAAAACCACACAGAAGAGTTCTTTGACTATTATAGAAATCATTTAATATTTAACAATGCAAAACCAAATCCTGCCCATTTAAAGTTGGCTGAAGGAGAAAAGGCAGGTAAAATTAAAGCAGTCATCACACAAAATGTTGATGGCCTTCATCAAAAAGCAGGAAGTGAAAATGTCCTTGAACTTCATGGAAACGTCAATAGGAACTATTGTCAATTCTGTGGACGGGAATATGAGGTAAATAAAATTTTAACAACCCCCGGCATTCCCTATTGCGAATGTGATGGGCTTATAAAGCCAGATGTTGTTCTGTATGAAGAGCCTTTAAAAAATGATATTATCAGCGATTCGATTAAATATATCTCCCAGGCAGACACTTTAATAGTTGGCGGAACCTCTCTTGTTGTATATCCTGCAGCAGGACTTATTCAATATTTCAATGGGGAAAACCTCGTTTTGATCAATAAAAGTCCTACTGATTATGATTCCTTTGCAAGTCTCACAATAGCTGAACCAATAGGGGAAGTTTTCTCACAGATCAAATTTTAATCTTCCTTTTTGGACAGTTCAAATTCAAGAGACCTTTCAACAAAATTTATTCCATCCAATGTATTTTCAGTTTTGTAGACCAAAATTTCAACACCTGCATCATGTGCTTCATTTAATGTTTTTGAAAATTTAGGATCATTATCCCAGTTAGGTCTAAATTTATCTCCTGCAGGATGTTGAATCAGGAAAAATACGACTGTACGGATTCCCTGTTTTTTGAGCTTTATAAGTTCCTTTAGATGTTTTGTTCCCCTTTCGGTTGGAGCGTCTGGAAATCTTGCTTCATCATCAATTATTAAAGTTACCCCTTTGACTTCAACATAACATTCTTCATTTTCATTTGCAAGATATATATCAATTCTTGAATTATCAATTGTTTTTTCTCTTTGAAGAATAGAATAACCTGAAAGTTCTTTAATTTGATTATTTTCAATAGCTTCATATACAATGCGATTAGCTTCTTGAGAGTATAATGATACCAATTCATTTCTATTGACAACAAAGTGCAATGTGAATTTGGTTTTTCTGTTGGGATTGTCCGAAGGAGCCAAATAAACCTCAGCATCATCCACCAACAGCTCCTTGCACCTTCCAGTATTCGGCACGTGGGCTATTTCAATATTCCCATCAACTTCCACCTCCGCAACAAACCTGTTGGGACGATTTTTAAAGATGCCCTTAACATAATCCATCATATCATCCATTTAGCAATATTGAACCAATATTTTTAGTTAAATCTGTAGCTGAAAAGCCATAGCCATCCTTTTCAAATGCAACATCACCTGCCCTACCATTGACATAAGCAGCTACAATAGAAGCGTCAAAAGCATCCAAACCCTGTGAAAACAGACTTGCAGTTAAACCAGCCAAGGCATCTCCGGTTCCTCCAACAGTCATTCCAGGATTTCCAGTCTTGTTAATTTTAAACCTTTTCCTATTGACTATGAAATCATATTCCCCTTTGATGATGACAGTTCCCTTAATCTCCCTTACAATCCTCTGAAATGCAGTTACGGTTCCATCAACCATGTTGAAATTAGTTGCATCAGCTATTTTGAAATCATTTGACCTGATTCCAAGCTCTTTAATGACTTTATCGAAGAATGCCTTAAATTCAAACAAATGAGGAGTCAGAATAAGATTCTCATTGTTTTTAACCAGATTGATGTCTACCTCCTTTAATGCGTCAGCATCAATTACCATTGGCTTTTTGATTTTTGCTGCAAGAACGTTGAATAATTTTGAAGTGCCCTCACACCTTCCGGCTCCAGGACCTATCAACACGGCATCCACCGAATCTACAAGATCCATGATTTCATCCAAATGTTCCAAGCCCAGATAATCCCCTTCAAGTTCACGAACGATAAAGTCGGGAGAGGTCAATTTGACCGGCAGCGCTGCAGGTGTGGGTGTTGCAATATAAACCAAATCTGCACCTGCAGAAATGGCTGACAGGCCTGCAATGGCGGGCGCTCCAAAATAATCCTTGCTTCCTCCAACAATTAGCAGCTTTCCGTTGTTCCCCTTATGAGATGCGTCTGATCTGTTTTTGAGCCTTAGGAGGTCCCCAATACCTGTAAAGTATTCCGCTTCGATGGGAATTCCAATGTCGCAAATTACACTTCCTCCAGTGAGTTCCTCTCCTGCAAGCTCCACACCATCCTTGATTTTATGAAAACTGACAGTATATTCAGGATCTACTGCAATATCTGAAATTTCACCATTTTCAGGATTGAGGCCTGAAGGAACATCTACAGAAATTGTAAGACCATTAGATTCGTTTATCACCTCAATGGCTTTTCTTACTTTAGGCCTTAATTTTCCCCTAATTCCAGTTCCCAAAATGGCATCAATTATTATAAACTCGGAAAAACTTTCGCTTTGGGCAATCTGAGTATTTTCAATATCTTCCACACTATCCAGATTATAGATATTCAAGTGAGAAAGCCTCGGTTTCATGCTAAGAAGGATTTCATAATTTATCCTAGCGTTTTCATCCTTGATGGTTGGATTTAAATTATATATGTCAACCTCATATCCTCTGTTCAGCAAATATCTAGCAGCTACAAAACCATCCCCCCCATTTCCACCAGAACCTGTAAAAATAGCTACCTTAACTGGCTTTGAAAAGGTATAGACCGCAATCTTTCCAACCTCTTCAGCCAATGATTTTCCAGCTGATTCCATTAAACATAATCTTGAAAGACCCAAGCACTCGCAGTTAATGTCAGTAATTTTCATATCTAAAGGAGAAATCATTATAACACCTTTTTATAAATTTGTCTAAAATATAATATAAATTAATATAATATGTAGTCCAATACTAATTTTAATAGGTGATGAGAATAACTTTAAGAAAATTTGCAAGACAGATAATGAGTAAGCTTCCGCTAAACTACATAAGGAACGGAAGCATCCTTGTCATTGGGCTATTGATATATGGCATTATCGGTTCCAGAATTATAATGGGCCTGGACTTTTTTAACTCATTGTATTACAGCATAATCACAATGGCCACTGTAGGATATGGGGATATCGTGCCTAAAACTTTCATTCAAAAGATATTTTCCATGACTCTTGCATTGGGCGGTGTTGGAATAATAACATACATGTTCAGCATAATTCTTGAAAACTTCTCAAAAAGAATGAGCGAATACTCAAAAGGGGCAAAAATGTATAAGAAAATCAAGAAAATGAGAGACTATTACATCCTCTGCGGATATGGTCGTGTGGGAAAGGTTGTTTTTGAAGAGCTTAAGCAAAGAAATCAGAATGTGATAATAATAGAAAAAGACATTCAGGCCACACAGGACATCGATCCTGACGATTCCACAGTAATCATAAATAGGGACGCAACTGAAGACTCCCTTCTAAGCCAGATAATCTTTGACAAGTGCAGAAGCATTATAGTCACAACCGGTAGCGATGTCACTAACCTGTTTATCGTATTGACAATCAGGGAACTTCAGCCAAACGCATGGGTCGTTTCAAGATGCAGCAAGACAGAAAACATAAAAAGGCTTTACAAGGCAGGGGCAAACAAAATCGTGTCTCCGGAAATAATAGGTGGAGCCGACCTTTACTTTGAAGCTGCAAAGCCCCATCTGATTAGGATAACCCTAAGACACAATGTAGAAGACATCACCCGTGAAATGAAAATGATAATAGACCACAAATGCACATTGGAAAACATTGACTATCATTTCCCAGGAATCAGAGCTCCTTTGACACGTAAGATTGGAGTGTTGACCCTTGAAGAGATTGAGGAGTTTGAAGAAAAGCTGAAAAACAATCCTCAAAAAAGAAGTTCACTGAAAAACCTTTATGATTCAGTTCATGAAATACATTCACACTGGATTTCCGGCTCAGACAAGGCCAATATCGACAGGCTGATCAAGGAGATTGAAAAGAAGGACAAAATCATTGGAATTGACCTTACCAATGAAGAAATAGCTGAAATCACATCAAAATATATCCATCATGATGATTAAAATTTAAAACTCATTTAATGGATTAAACTATTATATGGCTCAATAAATCTTTTAATTTTTAAATCATAAAACCAATTTGCATTATTTTATAAAAATAATCATTTAATATGCATTAAATTAAATAAATCTCATTGCATTGAGAAAAACACTGAAATTTTAAAATAAAAAAAAAGATAAGGGCAGAACCCTTAGAATAAGTCTTGTAAGTTGATTTTGTAAGCTCCTAAGTTTCCACCGAAGTTACCAGCGTCGATTTCTAAAACACCGTCAACGGTACAAGCAGCTTCAATACCTGCTTTCATAGCAGCACGTACGGATTCTTCGTCAGCACCGTCAATTACGATTTCAAATACACCGTGTGCATCTTCTCTGATGTTGGATTCCATACCTTTTTCTTTTAAGCTGATACACATTTTTTCGTTGGTGGATGCGTCTAAGAATTCGTAACTGTTACAACCTACTTTTGAACCGGAAGCAACCATACCTCCAGGGAATGGAGTAATTACTTTAGGTACAGCAGCAATAGCGTCTACAGCTACTTCAGCAGCTATTAAACCGGACATTTTACTGTCAGCAATAATGAAGAAGTTTCCTCCAGCTACACCGTCTTTGTATCCGAATTTGTCTTCTACTAAGAAGTCACCAGACATAATTGGGATAGCGTGCATTTTTCTACCAGCGATTTCTAAGGTTTCTTCATATCCGTCACCGAAGAATTTTAATTTGAAACCGGTTTTGAGTAAGTCATCCTCATCGTCAAGAAGGTTGAATACTGCAGTGGTTGGTGCGGTTAAAATACACATTCCTACTCTTTCAAGAAGTTCGTGGTCTAATTTCTTTTTAGAACCGTTACAGATCATGATAACGTAACCAGGTCTTCCGTCAGGAGTTTCGGTTGGAGGCATGTAACAATCAATACCTGCTTCAGCAGGACATCCGATTACAGAAGTTCCGTATCCAGTAGCTTCAGTAGCTGCAACTTTAGCTAATTTTTTAGTAGCTGCAGTAACGAGTAATCTTGTAACTTTAATTCCGAAAGCTTCTGCGTAATTATCTTTAATTTCTACACCGTTAATTTCCATTATTTCACCTTATCAAAAAAATTTTGATATAATGAAATTTATAGTAAAGAAATAAAATAAAGTTTTCTATTTATTTTTTTCATCATAGTCCTTATCGAAAACTTTACCATCTTCACCAATATCTTCAAATTCATCAGTTATTTCGTCAAATGTTTGATCTGCCTTCGGATTGAATGAAATCTTATCGAATACTGACTTACCATAATAAGGAACAATGCACATTCCTATAATGGTAACCATCCAGAAGGAAATTAGTCTTTCCACAACGGTAGCTGCAGCACTGATAGATGTTGAGATGCCTGCCATTGAATAGAATATGATCATGATTCCGTCAACTGCACCGATTCCACCTGGAAGTGCAGGAATCATACCTACCAATGAAGCCATGATGAATACTTCACCAATAATAATAGGACTTATATTGGCTCCAAATGCCAAGAATACAATGTACACACGAAGAATCTCAAAAATCCAAATAATGAATGACAATGGAAGTGCATATTTAGCTATATTGTTCTTATCAAGCATCAATTTCAAGGTATCCTGAAAACCAGCTATTGTTTCGAAAACTTTCTTTTCAAGAGCCTCTGAATTCTTCTTATAAAATCTTCTAAGCAATGATATAATGAAATTTGAAACCTTTTCACTAAACTTTTCATTTAATACCATGTAAATTAAAATTGCGAGAACGGCCACGATTGCAATTACTGCTATAATCATAGCTATAATCAACCAGGTAGCAATTTTAAAGTAGAATGTAGCGCCAATAATTGTCAAAATAGCTAATACAATAAACGGGAATGTATCTAAAGCCCTATCGGCCACAACTGTTGCAAATGTCTCTTCCATCGGATAATCTGAATCCCTAGCCAATATGTATGCCCTTACAGGTTCTCCCCCACCTCTTCCAGCAGGAGTAATATTGTTAAATGCAAGACCTACAAATGTCATTGGAAGCAAGTTTTTAATTGACACGTCAATATCTGCTACCTTATTAATAATATGCCATCTCAAAGCATACATATAACAGATAAAAATTTGCACTACAACGGCCAATAAAATTAAATACATGTCAGCCTTTTCCAATGCTGAAATAATGTTATCAATACCAACTATATAAAGCATTACCGCAAGGATAATCAAACTTATTCCTAAAAAAATTACAGATTTATGCTTCATTTTCATCTCTCCATATTAACATTATTACATATGTGTTATTAATATTTATATATTGATTTATCCAAATTATTAAAGTGATGCGATACATAAATAAAAACGACATTATTTCTATCTTAAGCTATTCCGGACAGATGATGGAAGTTATAGGAATAATGTGTTTATTACCTATAGTTTTTGAATTTATTTCATTGGAATTTAATGTTATGGGCTATGTTATCGCCGGACTTATTTCATTTACTTTTGGAATTCTTTTCGACAAGGGATTTTCGAAATATAGGAAACGCATGAGATTGAAACATGCTATGATCGTTTCCGCATTCATATGGATGTGGGCAAGTATTATTGGTGGAGTAGCTCTCTGTTTAGTTACAAATCTAGATTATCTGTCATGTGTTTTTGAAAATATGTCCGCATTGACTGGTACTGGAATAACAATGTTCCGAAATGTTGAATCATTGCCTTTATCAGTTCTATTTTTCAGATCATTCGAACAATGGATTGGAGGATTGGGAGTAATTATTCTGGTTATTGGAGTAATGACCCGACCAGGAACAGCTACTGCAAAATTATACCAATCCGAAGCTCGTGAAGAACGTTTGGAACCAAGTATAAAAAGTACTCTTAAAAAAACATTCCACATTTATTTGATTTATACAGTCGGTGGAATCATACTATATTTAATAGCAGGAATGCCTTTGTTCGATTCCATAAATGCCTCATTCACATCCATATCCACTGGAGGAATGTCAATAAAAAATGCAAACATGGGCTTTTACCACAACGACTGGATTTACCTTATCACAATCATCCTTATGATATTGGGAGCTACAAGTTTTACAGCCCATTATAGAATTATTAAAACACGTGGAATGTCACTCATTAAGGATTTGCAATTTCAAATCATGCTCATAATCGTTGCAATAGGATTTATCCTGATTACAACAATATATCATTTTATTCCAATAGAAACATTGTTTACTGTGGTATCAGCGATTACCACAACAGGAGCTTCTGTTGAACCTGATAAAATATTCAATGCTTGGCCGATATTTCCTTTAATCGTAATTATGACATTTATGCTCATTGGTGGTTCTAGCGGATCTACCGTAGGTTCAATTAAACTTTTACGTGTCATAATGTTCTTCAAAGGAGTTTATAAACACTTGAAGGAAATCATGTCCCCTGAAGGAAGGGTAATGGTAATAAAAATATCAAATCATATAATTCCAACAAAAGCAGTGACGGAAAGTGGAACCTACATTACTCTATTTATGGTATTCGTTCTTATCGGATGGGCTCTATTCTGTGCATTCGGATACGATCCGTTTAAAAGCCTATTTGGAATAGTCTCCCTCCAGGGTAACAACGGTTTGGAATTGGGAATTATCAATTTTGATTTGCATTGGTTTTTAAAGATAGTTTCAATATTCCACATGTGGATCGGAAGGCTGGAAATCTTTCCAGTACTGGTTTTATTAAAAACATGCTTCGAAGTACTTAAAATATAATGACAAATATTAGAAAGATTTAAAATGAATATTGTTCAAATAATATAAATATTTATTTAGAGGGATTATAATGTATGTTATTATAATGGGTGCTGGACGTGTTGGTCTTTCACTTGCAAATTTATTAATTGAAGATGGATATGATATAACCGTAATTGACAGTAACGAAGAATTATGCAGAAACGCCGCTGCAGAGTTAGATGCATTAGTAATATGTGGAAATGGAACTAATTCCAAGCTATTAGAGGAAGTCAATATTGATGAAGCGGATTTCTTCGTTGCAACAACCGGAAACGATGAAGCAAACCTTTTATCCTGTATTATTGTAAAAAAATATAACGTTCCAAACATTATTGCTAGAGTAAGTAACCCTGACAATGAAGAGGCATTCATTGAAGTGGGAATCGATAACGTAATAAGTCCTGAAAGAACTGCTTCAGGATTTTTAGAAAAGCTTATCAGCCGTCCTAATGTTGCAGATTTGATAACCCTTGGAGAAGGAAATGCAGAGATTTTAGATATGACTGTAACAAATGACAAGGTAATCGGTAAGAAAATATCTGAAATATCACCAACTAAAGACTATATTATAATAGCTACTTATCCTAATGGAGAATTGATGATACCTCAAAATGATACCGTCCTATCAAGAGGAGAAAAGATTTCAATTCTTGTAAAACAGGGAGCATTTAAAAAAGTAGGTAAAAAGTTCGAAAAATAAAGTTAAATCGAATTAATATAATTGTAAGAAGCATTGATATGAGCCTTACCATTTCCCTCAACAATAGGCCCATGACCTGGAAGAATATTTTCAACATCTAATTCTTTCAATCTTCCAACGGACTTTTTCATGTCTTCATAGCTGCCCCCTATATCCATTCTACCGATTCCCCCATGAGCAAAAATTGTATCTCCACTTATGAGGGTTTTGCCATCCCATAAGCAGATTCCTCCTGCAGAATGACCTGGAGTATCAATTACTTCAAAAGTACTAATTTTATCTCCTTCCTTTAAGAAAATATCAACATCACAACGTTCAATATCATGGCCAAATAATCTTGAACAGGTATTTTCATCATCTTTCATAATGGAACGACCATCAATATCTCCAATAGCCACTTTCGCATTAGGAAAATCTTTATTGCCTCCAACATGATCATAATGGCAATGAGTATTGACAATCATTTTAATATCATCCACTTCAATACCATATTCCTTAAGTTTTGAGTATAAATAATCAGTATGTTGTCCTGTACCTGTATCAACCAATATTTCCTTATCAATTACAAAGTAATTAGAATCTTCAGATGCGCTAGGAATGCAAATAACATTATCAATAATCATAAAATAAGTTATAAAAAAAGTAGTATATAAAAAGTGGGGTCACAGGGATTTGAACCCCGATCCTGGGATTTCTCTTGTCTCAGTACTCCAATTGTTCATCACAACGGATACTGTTCAGTTACGCGTATTTTCATCAAAGACAACTGGAGTCCCAGATGATGCCTGGTTACACTATAACCCCACATGATTAACAAATGAAAAGCCAAGAGAGAGATTTGAACTCCCGTGTAATTGGTCTGCAGCCAACCGCTTCGCCTCTAAGCTATCTTGGCATCTTGATATTATATTAATTAAACATCATATATAAATATTGCTATTATGCGAAATAGCTCCAATTAATCAAATTTAACTTGTTTGTCAATTCCAGTAATTTCATCAATTTCTAAAGCTTTTTCAAGAGCAAAGTTTTTCTCAATTTTATAATTGTTCTTTTTGGTTCTTTCTACATCCTTGGGTTCTAAAAACAACCATTTGGTATACTTGAATTTTACACCAATATAACATTTAGCTCCAAATTTCTCAGAAAATTCATGCAGATCATCAATTTGAGGATAATCAATATATATCTTATCTTTTGTAGTAGTTTTAACTTCAATGGCCAGATAAATCTTACCGTTTCCAGCAATAACATCAGGCAATGGCCTTTTAGTAGCTCCTCCTGATGCTGGAGCCCTCATAGCTGCAAAATCTCTTTCCCATAATTTATGCACTAAATCTCTTTCTTCAGCTGAACCTTTTTTTGCCAAATTAACACCATTATTATGTTTATAAAATAATATATTAAATAATTCTGTTAGAGCATTTGAAAAGTAATAATTTAAAAAAAGTTTATAAATGGGGCCGGGGCCGAGATTTGAACCCGAGTCACAGGATCCACAGTCCCGTAGGATGACCGCCTACCCTACCCCGGCATAATAAATGATATAAAACTAAAAAAAATAATGTTAATGCGGGAGCAGGGATTTGAACCCTGGTAGACCTGCGTCAACAGGTCCTAAGCCTGTCCCCTTTGGCCTCTCGGGCACCCCCGCTTACGAAAGAAAGGATACATAGAAACCATTAAAAATCTTAACAAAATTTTTTAAATGCTCCGGCCGGGATTCGAACCCGAGTCTTCGGCTCGAAAGGCCGAAATGATTGGCCGGACTACACCACCGGAGCATATGTACAAACAAAATGAAATTTTAAAATGGGCCCAATGGGGTTCGAACCCATGGCCTTCCGGTTATGAGCCGGACGCTCTACCTGGCTAAGCTATGGGCCCAAAAAGCGCCATCGACAGGGCTCGAACCTGTGACCAATCGGTTAACAGCCGAACGCTCTACCTACTGAGCTACGATGGCATAAGATACCCAATTCTTAACCAAATAAATAACCCATGTTTAAAATTCAAAGACTTCAAACAGTAATAAATAATCTATAACTAATACTATATAAAGCTTTTGATTTTATAATTATCATATATTTCGTGCCATGTAACATGACAACATCTATTAATAGATTAGAACAAACTAATATATAACTTTAACTATTTAAACGGGAAAAAACAAAATTAAATTATTGATTGATATGAATTTAGAACTATTTGATTTAATAAAAGATGCCAATAATATTACATTAAAAAACCATGGAAATACCGTGAGTTTGGAAAGGGCCGTCTTTCTCTCCTGGTGGTGTGATAAGGGAGATTGTGCTTTTTGTTATATGAGCACTCAAAAAAATAAAATAAAAGATCCTGCAAAAGCTAGAAGAAAAGTGCCTAACATATATGCTGAAGCAGAAATGTGCAGAAGATTACACTGGAATATTGAATTTCTTTCAGGAGGATATGAATCCTTTACAACACCAGAGATAAAAGAGATAGCTACAACCATAAAAAATATTATGGGAGAAGGAGTTTGGTTAAATACTGGAATAACAGAAGAATTAAATGAATATGGTAATGAGATAAAAGGAATTACCGGTGCTGTTGAAGTAGCTAACCAAAAACTTCATAAAGAAATTTGCCCATCCAAAAGTCTTGAAGACATAAGCAACATGTTAGAAGTGGCGGGAGATTTGGGTTTTAAAAAGGCAATCACCATAATATTAGGGCTTGGAGAAACATTGGAAGATTTGGAATACCTTATAGACTACATAAAAACATACAAAATTGACAGAGTGATTTTTTATTCTTTAAATCCCCATAAAGAGACAATTTATGCTGAAAGTTCACAGCCTGCCTCCCTTTACTATGCGGAAGTTGTAGCGAGAATCAGAGTTGAATTCCCATCTCTGGAAATCATTTGTGGAACCTGGATTGACAATTTAGCCAATATCGGGATTCTTATTTTAAGTGGAGCTACAGGAATTACAAAGTTCCCGTTATTTAAAATGTTTGGGACAAAGTATGGAAAGCGTGTAGAGGAAGAAGTAAAGGCAGCAGGGCGTCAGTTAAAAGGAACATTTACTGACAAGGCCATGCTAGGACCTGAAAAAAGTAACATTAACCCAGAATGGGATAAATTTATAAAAAGATATGTAAAAGAGTCCCTTAAAAACAAGTATTAAAAAGAGACCTCTAATGAATTTGAGCTTATTGTAAATGTATCTGTAGTAATTGAAAATGTTAGACTAGCAGAACCAATAACAAACGGGTTGGATATGGTTGCATCTTCTCCAAAGTCCGCCTTAATTAAGTCAATAGAAGGTAAAACAAATGGAAAACTAAATTCAACTTTACTATGAGCTTTTATTTCTCCAAATTCATGCACCATTTCTTGAGAAAATCCTTTTACTTTTTCCAAATGAAAATCTGAATCGTTAACAACAATCCATTTTATTTCTATTTTATCACCTTCGCCAAAGGATTTTGGTGCTTCCTGATAAAATTTAATTTTAGATTTTGGCATTTAAAAATCTCCCTTTAAGAAATATTTATTAATAAATTTATATAAATAAATAACATAATATTAAAATTTATTTATTATATAATTTTCTAAAATTATTGGAGGAATTATTATTAGTGTAAATATGAAATGTGGGCTTGAAATCCACGTACAATTAGAAACAGAGTCCAAATTATTTTGTGATTGTCCAACAAATTATCAAGAGGCTCCTGAAAACTCAAATATTTGTCCAGTATGTTTAAACCAACCTGGTGCAAAGCCTCATCCAACTAATGAAAAAGCTTTAGAAAATGCATTGATGATAGCTTTAATGCTCAACTGTAAAATTGATAAAGGATTCACTTATTTCATGAGAAAACATTATGACTATCCGGATTTGCCTTCAGGATACCAAAGAACTTCAGTACCAATCGGATATGAAGGAGAATTGAATGGAGTTAGAATTAGAGAAATTCACGTAGAAGAAGATCCTGGTCAATACAAACCAGATAGAGGTATCGTGAACTTTAACCGTTCTGGAATTCCTTTGGTGGAAATCGTAACCGAACCTGACATAAAGTCTCCTGAAGAAGCAAGAAGCTTTTTAAATGAATTGATTCGTGTTCTTCAATACAGTGGAGGAGCACGTGGTGAAGGTACAATGAGAGCAGACGTAAACATTTCTATTGAAGGTGGAAACAGAGTAGAAATGAAAAACGTAAACTCAATTAAAGGTGCTTACAGAGCTTTGAAATTTGAACTTGTGAGGCAAAAAAACCTTATGAAAAGAGGAGCTGAAATTAAACAAGAAACCCGTGCATACCTTGAATCTCAAATGATAACAGTGGGAATGAGATTAAAAGAAGATGCTGACGATTACAGATTTATTCCTGACCCTGATTTACCTCCAATGGAAATATCACAAGAAAAAATTGATGAAATTCTTGAAACAATGCCTGAAGCTCCACACAACAAGGTGAAAAGGTTTGTTGAAGAATATAATGTTGATGAAGAAACTGCAAAGGTATTGACTTCCGAATTGGATTTGGCTATAGCTTATGAAGAAGTGGCAAAACAAGTCGACTCAAAATTTGCCGCTAAATGGATGAGAGACGAACTTAAAAGAGTTTTATCATACAATAAGTTATCATTTGGTGAAAGTGGAATTACCGTAGACCAATTGGTAGAATTCTTAAACCTTTTATTGAATAAAGAAATCACTACAAAAGCAGGGCAAAGAGTTATTGAACAAATGCCTAACAATGACAAATCACCAAAAGCTATTGCTGAAGAATTAGGATTGATTGGTGTGGCTGGAGACGATGAAGTATTATCAGCTGTAAAAGAAGCAATAGAACAAAATCCAAAAGCTGTGAATGACTATCTTGAAGGCCAGGAAGCTTCTTTAAACTTCCTTGTAGGTCAAGTAATGAGAATAACTCGTGGAAAAGCTGATCCTGGAGAAACTGTAAAATTATTAAAAGAAAACATTCAATAGGTGAGGGGTAAAAATGGCTAAAAAGAAATCTTTTGTAAAAGATTATATGACAAAAAATGTTATAAGCGTAAGCCCTTCCACCCCTACTGAAGAAGTAATTCGAATAATGAAAGAAAGTAATCATAACAGTTATCCAGTGGTTAATGAAGATGAAAGATTGGTTGGTATTGTAACTTCCTTCGATATTCTACTTAAAGATTGGGCTGATGAAGTAAAAGATTTAATGACAACTGATCTTGTAGTTGCAAATGAAGAGCTAAGCATTAATGATGCTTCAAGAGTGATGTTCAGAAGAGGAATATCAAGAATGCCTGTCATCAATAGAGAAGGCAGACTTGTTGGAATTATCACAAATACGGATATGGTACGTTCCCACATTGAAAGATCAACTCCAAATAAAGTAGAATACTTTAAAAATACTTTAGAACAATTATATGGAATCAAAACCACTTTAAAACATATGAAAGTGGAAACAGAGAAGCTTAGACCAACACAAGATAGAGTTTATGCTGATGAGTTAGAAGGCAGAATCTATGAACTTAAAAGAGGACTGGCTGAACCTGCAATTGTCGTTAAAACTGGGGACAGATGGATTCTTGTAGACGGACATCATAGATCTGTAGCTTCAAAAGAGTTAGGATGTAAAGAAGTAGATTCATATGTTATTGATTTGGGTCGGGACATCCGTTTAGGAATGGAAAGAACTGCTGATGAAGCTGGAATCAAGACTTTTGAAGATATTGAAATTATTGATGACGACCAACATCCATTAATAGCTCTTACTGAAACTATTAAAGACCAACAAAACAAAGAGGATTAAAATGTCAGATGAAGTAATAAGAGCAGTTTATGAAGTGCTTGAATCAAGAAGAGACAATCCTATTGACTCTTACACCTCCAATATTATGCAAGACAGCGACAAAAAAGCTGAGGATAAAATTCTTGAAAAAATAGCCGAAGAAACTGGAGAAGTATTAATAGCTACCAAAAACAAAGAAAATTTAGTTTACGAATCCGTAGACCTGTTGTTTTTCACATTACTCAATTGTGTTTATCAGGGAATTACAATTGAAGAAATCTTTGAAGAGTTTGAAAGAAGAAGAAAATAGCTATTTTTCTTTTTCTAAAACATACTCCATATTAAACATTCCTCTTTTTAAAAATTCCTTTTTATTGAAAACTTCAAATCCTATTTTTTCATAAAGTCTTTTGGCTCCTTCGTTTCTAAAATCCGCGTCAAGAGTGACTCTTTTGAAATTGTTTTTTCGTGCATATTCTATTACCGTGTCCAGGACTTTTTTTCCAATTCCTTTTCCACGACATTCACTTGAAATTGCCAAGTCAGCTACATGCAAATCATCCTTTTCAACATCACATAAAACAAAGTAATCCAAAATATCAATAGCTAGCAATTTAAAAGAAGTAAATTTAGAAAGTGAATGAATAAATGAAGGTTTTTTACGAATCCAGAAGACAATAATTCCAATTATTTTTCCCCCATCCAAAATCACATAGAAATCCTCAGAACCACCTTTAAAAAGACTTTTGGAAATGTCTTTAATGGCCAAGTCCTTGTTTTTATAAAGCTGATTGAATGTCCTGAAGTCCACGTCATAAAGCAGGGAAGCCACTTTTTCAACCGAATGTCCTTGAGGGTCAAACTTTTCAAATTTCATAAAAAACTCTTTATTATTGTAAGTGCAAAAATTGCCGCTCCAAAACCGTTGTCAATGTTGACTACAGAGATTCCAGGAGCGCAGGACTGAAGCATTGAATTTAAAGCAACAAAGCCTCCCTCCCCAACACCATATCCCACAGAAGTTGGAACAGCTATGATTGGAATGTCCACAAGGCCTGCAATTACAGTTGGAAGTGCCCCTTCCATACCAGCACACACTATCAAAACCTTTACATCCTCCTTAATCATGTCCGCAATGACTGGAAACAGCCTATGAATTCCTGCAACCCCAACATCATATGCGGTAATCGCTGCACATCCACCTTCCTCAACGATGACTTTGGCCTCCTCACCAACTTCAATATCGGAAGTTCCAGCAGTTATGATTCCAATGTTTGCCAATGGTTTTGATGTTTTAGGTTCTATTCTTAAAATAAGGATTCGTGCTTGCTTGTTATAATCGAAAACCACGCCCTCATCCATCAGATATCTCAAATCTTCCCTTAACCTATTGAATCTTTCTTCAGAAAGCCTAGTTACAATGAGATTCTCTTTAGAATTTTTAAAATAATTTTCAATGATTGTCAGCAAATCATCATAGGACTTGCTTTCAGCATAAACCGCTTCTGGAAAACCTGTTCTGTTAGTTCTTGAAGTGTCAAAATTAGCAACCCCCTCAAATTCCAAAACATTGTCTGCCTTAAGAAGTTTTTCACATTCCTCAAGTGAAATTTCATTATTTTTAAATTCTTCTAAAATCTTTCTCATAGATTAATAGTTTGGATTGTATTAAATATAAATATAGCTAAAATTAATTATTCTATAATGGCAAGTCAAAAATTATTAGTTGAAGGAATTGTACAGGGAGTGGGTTTTAGACCTTTTGTCTATAGACTAGCTAAAGATATGGGCATCAATGGAAATGTTCGTAATTTAGGAAATATCGTTGAAATAAATATCGATTCTAATTTTGACCAATTTAAAGAACGTTTGGTGAATGAACTTCCTCCAATAGCTAGCATAAACTCCATAAAATCTGAAGAAATTCCTGACCAAAACTTTAGTGACTTTACAATCCTTGAAAGTGATGACTATTCAGACGGAGTATCTGTCATACCTCCTGATGTGAGTATTTGCGATAAATGTTTAGAGGAGATTAGAGACCCAAACAATCGCCGCTACAAATATCCATTTAATGCCTGTACGGATTGCGGTCCTCGTTTTACTGTAATCGACTCCGTACCCTATGATAGAATCAACACTTCAATGAATGAGTTTCCCCTTTGTGATGACTGCCTTGAAGAGTATAAAGAACCTATGGACAGGCGCTATCACGGTGAAGCGATTTGCTGTGAAGAATGCGGACCTGAAATGATGCTTTATAGCAACTCCAAACTGGTCAACACTGATGATCCCATCAAAGAAGCAGCCAAACAATTGGGTAAAGGAAAAATAATAGCAATAAAAGGAATTGGTGGAACACATCTGGTTGTAGATGCATATAACAAAAAAGCAATACAAACCTTAAGGGATAGGTTAAATAGGCCAAATCAGGCCTTTGCAGTTATGAGTAAAGACCTTGAAACAGTCGAGGATTATACAATACTGTCTGAAAATGAAAAGAAAACATTGAAATCCCGTGAAAGACCAATTGTGGTTGTTAAAGCTAATAAAGACTATCCGTTTCCAGAAAATCTTACTGGAGGACTTCATACTATTGGCGTTATGCTCCCATATTCCCCAATGCACTACCTGTTGTTTGATGAAAGTGAAAGCGACACTTTGGTCATGACTTCTGCCAATATCCCAGGAGAACCAATGATGATTGATTCCGATGAGATTATAAACTTGGAAATTGCAGATTACAGCTTGGTTCACAATAGGGAAATCCTAAACCGTTGTGACGATTCTGTCGTAAGATTCAGGAACGATGAATTGTCCTTCATCAGAAGATCAAGAGGATATACCCCAACACCTGTAGAAATATCCGACAATTATGATATTAATGATTATGACGTCCTTTCATTAGGTCCTGAACTTGACGTTACCTTTTCAATAGCTACAAAGAACCTTGTTTATCCTTCACAGCATATTGGAAACACCAACAAATTCAAGACATTGGAATTCTTAAAAACAGCCATCACTCATTTGGAAAACATTTTGAAAATCAATGATTATGATGTTATTGCATGTGATCTCCACCCTAACTTCTTTACAACAAAATTGGCTAAGGAATATAGTGATAAATATGATGCCCAGCTACTGCAGGTTCAGCATCACTATGCACATGCAGTAAGTCTAATGAATGACAATAAATGCCCTGAAGCAGTTGTGATTGCTGCTGATGGTGTTGGATATGGTGACGACAATACCAGTTGGGGCGGAGAAATCCTATACAGCAACGTTGAGAGCTATAAAAGGCTAGCAAGTCTTGAGGCCCATAAAATGCCTGGAGGAGATCAGGCTACAAAATATCCTGCACGTATGCTTGCAAGTATACTTTCAACACAGTATTCAAATGAAGAATTGGAGCGTATTTTAAAAGAAAACTATTCACACCTATTTAAATACGGTGAAAAAGAAGTTGAAATGGTTCTAAAACAAATTGATGCTAATTTGAATGTCGGTTTAAGTTCAAGTACCGGACGTGTGCTTGATTCCGTTGCAGTAGCTTTAGACATATGTGGTGAGAGAACCTATGAAGGAGAATGTTCCATGAAACTTGAAAGTGCAGCATATAAATCCTCCAATCCTATAGCTATTGACTTTGAAATAAAAGATAATAAACTGATTACTTCAAAAATCCTAAAAGATGTTGTTGAAAATTATATTAATGGAGAAAATAAAAAAGACATTGCTGCAGGAGCACAAATCGCTGTTGCAAAAGGATTAAGTGAATTGGCAATTGAAAATGCGGGAAATGTAGATACAATAGGTGCAACCGGAGGAGTATTCTACAATGAATCCATTAGTAAGACCTGTAAGGAATATATAACTAAAAATGGATTTAATTTTATACAACATAAAAATAGCTGTAGTGGAGACGGATCAGTTTCCGTTGGGCAGGCCATTGTAGCGAAAGTTAAAAAATAATAAAAAATAATGAAAAATAGAATTTTATCTATTTTTCAAGGTTCTTTCAAGAATATATTCAGCTCTTTCTTTAAGATTTGAATATAATCTTATCTGATTTTTAAGTTCTTCTATAGCTTCTAATTGTCCATTATCTATCTTTTTCTCAATCTCGAGCAGTTTTGACCATTCATCTCCAGATGGTAATTGTGGAGTTAACAGAAGATCTTCAGGAATATTGGCTTCAAAACCTATTTTGTTGATTGTTACATTAATTGTTACATCATGTTCCAAGTCATAATATTTCCTTGGCCTTCCCCTCATGATTTTTTTGTAAGAGGAATTTAAGATTCCCATTTCCTCCATTGCCCTTAGGTGTGCAATAATTGCTTTTTGACCAATGTTTAATTCGCTGGATATTTCACTTACGAACATCGGTTCATCCTTTAAAAGATTAATTATATCCCTACGTGTTTTGCACCCCATTACATCAAAGATATCTTCAATATCAATATCTTCTATATCTGGATTGATGTTTCTATTAACTTCAATACCGCCTTTTGAATGTGAAATAGTATTAACAGATTTATCAGAAGATTTTTTATTTTTGCTAATATCTTTCATAATATACATTATTATATCGAAAGGTTTATATAACCTTTGGTTACTATAATATAATATACGAGAAACCTAACCTTTGGTTACTTTAATATTTGGTTGAAACAAAATCATCTAAAAATAGTCGTTGTTCGAACCATTTTCCTATATGTCCATAAATTCCCCAAATCCAAAAAATTAAAGTAACCAACAATACATTCTCAATTACAACGATTATTAGATGATTTAAAAATAATATTTATCGAATAATAAAAAACTTTTGTAGGTGACCAAATGGCTAGTGATAAAGAAGAAAAAATTGAAGAAGAAGAAAAAGATCTTCAGGATGACGACACAACAAAAGAAGAAAGTTCTGAAAATGATGAAGTGACTAAACTAAAAGAAGAAATAGAAACTCTCAAGGAAGAACTCGCATCCCAAGAAGAAAAGACTAACGAATACATATCATACAGCCAAAGACTTCAGGCAGACTTTGAAAACTTCAAAAAAATAAATGAAAAGCAAAAGCAGGAAGTTATCAAGTATGCCAATGAAAATCTAATTAAAAATATATTAGATAGCTATGAAGACTTAGGAAGAGCTTTGGAAAATTCATCAAATTATGATGAGTTAAAAGAAGGAATCGAATTAATAAATAACAAGCTACATGACGCTCTTAAAAAAGAGGGCCTCGAAGAAATTCCTACAAAAGGAGAAAAATTCGATCCGTTTAAGCATGAAGCTCTTATGGCTGAAGCAAATGATGACGTTGAAAACGGATACATCATTGAAGAGCTAATGAAAGGTTATACTCTTAAAGATAAAGTTATTAAATATTCAAAAGTGAAAGTTTGTAAAAAATAAATAGGTGATAGAATGGCAGATTCAAAAAAAGAAAAAATTATAGGTATTGATTTAGGAACAAGTAACTCAGCAGCATCCGTACTCGTAGGAGGAAAACCTACCGTAATCCCATCAGCAGAAGGAGCAAGCCAATATGGTAAAGCATTCCCAAGTTATGTGGCATTTACTGACGACGGACAAATGCTCGTAGGAGAACCTGCAAGAAGACAAGCAGTTACCAACCCTGAAAACACAATTAGTGCAATCAAAAGATTAATGGGAACAAACCAAAAAGTAAAAGCAAATGGAAAAGAATATTCCCCACAAGAAATTTCCGCATTCATCTTACAAAAAATTAAAAAAGATGCAGAAGCATTTTTAGGAGAACCAATTGAAAAGGCTGTTATTACCGTACCAGCATACTTTGACGATAACCAAAGAACTGCAACCAAAGATGCAGGAACCATTGCAGGATTAGATGTAGTAAGACTCGTAAACGAACCAACAGCAGCAAGTCTTGCATATGGTATTGACAAACAAGATGACGATGACCTAAACATCATGGTATACGATTTAGGTGGAGGAACATTAGACGTAACCATTATGGAATTCGGTGGAGGAGTATTTGAAGTAAAAGCTACCAGCGGAGATACCCAACTTGGTGGAACCGATATGGATAATGCAATTCTCAACTATTTAGCTTCCGAATTTGAAAAAGAAAATGGCATTAACCTTATGGATAACGATCAAGCTGTACAAAGATTAAGAGAAGCAGCAGAAAAAGCAAAAATCGAATTGTCCACAGTGCTAACCACTGAAGTAAACTTACCATTTATCGCAATGGGAACTGACGGATCCCCTAAAAACTTAATCA
Organism: Methanobrevibacter sp.; assembly: GCF_030539665.1. Classification (NCBI taxonomy): domain Archaea; kingdom Methanobacteriati; phylum Methanobacteriota; class Methanobacteria; order Methanobacteriales; family Methanobacteriaceae; genus Methanobrevibacter; species Methanobrevibacter sp. Next base: position 171,932 of record NZ_JAUNXR010000001.1, on the reverse strand, counting down.
TCACACTTACCAGAGCTAAATTAGAAGAATTAGTAGATGACATCGTTAAAAAATCCGGAAGTCCAATGCAACAAGCATTAGATGATGCTAAAATGAGCAAAAATGACATTGACAAAATCATTCTCGTTGGTGGACCTACAAGAATGCCAATCGTACAAAAATACGTTGAAAACTTCATAGGAAAACCAATCGAAAGAGGAATTGACCCAATGGAATGTGTATCTATGGGTGCATCCATCCAAGGAGGAGTATTAGCAGGAGAAATCAAAGACTTAGTTCTTTTAGATGTAACTCCATTATCCTTAGGTATTGAAACCCTTGGTGGAGTATCAACCACATTAATTGAAAGAAACACCACAATTCCAACTAAGAAAAGTCAAATCTTCTCAACTGCAGCAGACAACCAACCTTCCGTAGACATCAATGTGTTACAAGGTGAAAGGCCAATGGCTGCAGACAACACTAGTCTTGGAAGATTCCAATTAGTAGGTATCCCACCAGCACCAAGAGGAGTTCCTCAAATTGAAGTAACCTTCGATATTGATGCAAACGGTATTATTAATGTATCTGCTAAAGATAAAGGAACTGGAAAAGAACAAGCAATCACAATCACTTCTTCAACCAAATTATCCGATGAAGAAATTGAACAAAAAGTAAAAGAAGCAGAAATGAACGCTGAAGCTGACAAAGCTAAACAAGAAGAAATTCAAGTTAGAAACGATGCAGATTCAATGATCTATACTGCTGAAAAAACATTAGACGAATTGAAAGACCAAGTTAGTGATGATGACAGAACTAACATTGAAGGTCTTGTAAAAGATTTAAGAGAAGTTGTAGCTGGAGATGACATTGCTCAAATCAAAGAAAAAACAGAAGCTTTAACTAAAGCTGTACAAGAAATTGGTGCAAAAATCTACCAACAAGCAGAAGCAGCTCAACAACAAGCAGCAGGTCAAGACCCTAATGCTGGAGCTGAACAAGCACCAAATGACAACGATGACGATACAATCGATGCAGACTACAAAGTAAAAGACGAATAAGTGAAAATTGTTTAAGAAACGTTTTATTCCCATAGGTTAAATAATCAGAATCAACAAAAACAACTAACAGGAATAAAATGTTTAAAACAATTTTTTATTTTTTTATTTTAATACTATTTTTATAAGGTGGCTAAATGGCAGAAAAGCGAGATTATTATGATGTCCTTGGAGTTGACAAAGGGGCAGATGAAAAAGAAATTAAGAAAGCATATCGTAAACTAGCTATGAAATACCATCCTGATGTTAGTGAAGAAGAAGATGCATCTGAAAAATTCAAAGAAATAAGTGAAGCTTATGCTGTCTTATCAGATTCAGACAAACGTCAAAGATATGATCAATTTGGTCACGCAGGCATGGATGGATTCAATGTTGAAGATTTCTATCAAAACGTAAACTTTGATGACCTATTCCAAGGAATGGGTTTTGATATAGGAAATATATTTGAAATGTTTGGTTTTGGAGGCGGAGGACGTCGCGGTGGATTTTCACGCCAGCCAGCAGGTCCTGAAAAAGGTTCAGACATATATACCGAAACACAGATAACCCTTAAGGAAGCTTTTGAAGGCTGTGAAAAGGAAATCAAAATCAGACAGGAACAACTCTGTCCTACATGTAACGGTTCTAGATCAAGACCTGGAGTAGAACCTGAAGTTTGTAAGGCATGTGATGGTACAGGACAGGTTAAAGAAGTTAGAAACTCTATTTTAGGACAGATGATTAACTTCAGACCATGTAGAGAGTGTGGAGGAACTGGAAAAATAATTACAGACCCATGTCCTGATTGTAGAGGAAAAGGAAAAACTCGTGAAACAAAAACAATAACCATTGATATTCCTGCAGGTGTAAGCGAAGGAGATCGCCTGAGAGTAGGTGGAGAAGGTAACTGTGGAGATGCTCCTGGATTAAGCGGAGATTTGATTGTTAGCATCCATATAAAACAGGATAAAAACTTTACTAGAGATGGCAAAGACCTGCATTACACTAAACACATCAGTTTTCCACAAGCAACTCTTGGTGACGACATAACAATACCAACAATCGAAGGCAAGGAATTGGAATTTGAAATTCCAGCAGGAACACAAAGTGAAACCGTATTTAAACTTAGAGGCCAAGGTATGCCTGCTTTAAGAGGAGGAAACCGTGGAAATCTATATGTCAAGGTTGTTGTTGTAATTCCTAGCAAAATAAATAGCAAACAGAGAAAGCTTCTCGAAGAATTCGCCGAAGTAAGTGGCGATGAAATCAAAAAACCTAAAAAGGGATTCTTCGATAAAGTGAAGGATGCCATTGAAAACTAAAGCTATTTTTAAACAGGGGATAAATATCCTCTTTATTTTCTAATTTTATAAATATTTGATATAGATATTATCAAACTTTTTTTATAAACTTCCCCATATGTCAAATATATTAACAGATATGATTAAAATTTAAGTATTTAACAAGAAAACATTTAATTTAATTGACTGTTTTTTAAAGAAAAATAGATGGAAACCAATGTGAATTTTAGGATTATTTTAAAAAAAGAAATGATAGAGAAATGAATCTCTATTTTAAAAATTTTATTTTTAAGCGGTTGCTTTTGTAACTTTCACATTTCCAGTTGCTTTAGCTCCGCCATCAACACTTACAGTGATTTTATAGTCTCCTTGAGCTAAGTTGATAGGCAAACTAGCAATACCATTAGCATCAGTTACTTTGGTATAAGTTACTGTTTTTATGGTTTTTCCAGTTATTGTAAAGCTCACCTTTGCTCCGGACAATGGATTACCTTGGCCATCCACAAGTTTAGCTGTGAAACTAGCAGGTTTGTTAACCGCCTTGGTTAAGTCTTCTGCAGTCAAAGTAGGCAATACATCAACTGTATTAGTAGTTGACACTTCACCATAATTTGCAGCAATAGTGTAAGATCCAGCAGCCAAATTAATAGGCAATGTAGCAATACCATTAGCATCAGTTACAATATTATACTTAAGATTGTTGAAAGAAGCACCATTTAAGATTACAGTCACTGTTTTTCCTGATGCAGCATTTCCATCCTCATCTAAAAGTTTAACAGAGTATTGTGTTCCGTTTTTATAGTATTTCACTACATTTTCTGCAACCAAATTGTATTGTTTTGCTAAAACATTTACAGTTGTTGTAATTGCTTCAGAACCATATTTAGCAGTAACAGTGTACTGACCTACAGCCAAATTGATTGGTAAGCTTGCTATACCATTTTGATCAGTGACTCTGTCATATTTAAGGTCTTTGAAAGCTTTACAATTAAGAGTCAAGGTTACTTTTTCACCAGCAACAGGATTGCCATTAGCATCAGTTAAGGAAACCTCATAGCTTGTTCCGTTTTTGACAAACATTACTATATCTTCTGCTTCTAATGAGTAGGTCATAGGTAAAACAGTTACATTGTTTCCAATAACTTCAGAATCGTTAGTAAATGCTTCAATAGAATATTCTCCTGGCGCCAAATTAATTGGTAAAGTAGCAACACCCTTTTCATCAGTTAGCCTATCATATTTAAGATCTTTAAATGTAGGACCGTTAATAACAATAGTTACCTTCTTGTTAGAAATTGGATTGCCACGTACATCAACTACCTCAACAGAGTATTGTGTTGCGTTTTTATAGTATTTCACTACATTTTCTGCAGATAAAATATCATTAAATGCTGGTGTATTGTTTACAACAACTCCTGTAATGTTATTTACGGAATCATCACCAAATAATTCATTAGCCAACAAATAATTGTCTTTAACAGTTGAAGGATTATCATCAGATTTTAAAACGTTTACAGTATAATCACCAGTTGTTGAGATATTGTTTCTCAAAATTTCCGCATTTACGGAGTTATCCATCAACAATATTCCTTGGTTGGTAGCTCCAAACATGTCCATAGTTGTAGCATTAGTTTTTCCAGTACCGTTTGAGATTATTGAGTTGTCAACAATTGAAATTTCCGGAGTGGAAGTTGCAATACCCATGGTATATTCACCGTTTGCAACAACATTATTGTTTGAAACTGTTTCTTTGGTACCAATTAACTCAAAACCATATGATGTTTTACCGTCAACAGAGATATTGTTATTTTTGTACTCTGATTCCAAATCACTTCCCCATGAAGAGGAATAGATACCATATGCACATTCTTTGGCAGTTACATCAACGATGTTATCATTTACAATACCTTTAAATGGATTTTCAACAGTAATACCTGATGCATAGTTATTGTTATTGACTACAGTTAAATTGTTAGAACATATTTTAAAGTTTTCACCAGCAGATGCTTTTAAACCATAAGCATAGTTTGTTCCATTAACAAAGATTTCGTTGTTTTGAATTGTTACATCATCACCAGCAACTTTAAGTCCATAAATTGAATCATATGCTCCTACAGCATTAGATACTGATATGTTAAGTTTGTTACCGTCAAATAGAACATCATTAGCATCAGAGATTATTCCTGCAGAATTGGAAGTCCAATCACAGGAAGGAATAGATGCATTGATCTCATTTCCAATTATTTGAGCTGAATCAATATCCTTAGTTATGAAAATACCGGCATTGCATGAAGCTATGGTATCTCCAACAGTTGGAGTTCCCAATCCTTTTCCTTCCAAATTGATCTTATTATCCTTAACAATAGGAGTTGCTTCACTTCCACCAACCACAATACCCATGGTATAGTTACCTTTTGCATCGATTTCATTGTTAGCAATAGTTTCCTCTTTACCCATTGCCTCTAATGCATAAACTGAGTTTGCTTTAGAGACAATCTTATTATTATCATAATTAGCTTCCACATCACCCCAGCTTGTAATACCATATGCAACATCCTTAGCAGTTGAAGTAATGTTGTTATTTGAGATTACGCCACTGAATGAACCTGAACCCATAGTGGAGACATCAATACCGTTGGAATAATAATTCGGATTGTTTACAGTAATATTGTTGCCGTCTACGGTTATGTCATCACCATCAACCTGAAGTCCGTATGCATAGTAGACACCATTTACAGCAAGATCATTATTTTCAAATGTTACTCCATCAGCCTTGATTTTTACACCAAATACAGAATCCCAATTGCCTTTACGATTAGATACAGATACATTAATTTTATTGTTACTAAACAAACAATCATCAGCAGTTACATAAATCGCTTCGGATTCGGTTCCCCATGCGCAAGATGGAATAATTGCAGTTATATTATTTCCGGAAACTGTTGTTTCGTCAATTGAACCTGCAATATACATGCCCACATTCATTGAAGGAATCATATCCCCTTTAGTTGCATTTCCCAATCCAGTACCGTTGATGAAAATGTTGTTGTTTAAGATCTTAACTTCGCCTTCATATAAAAAGACAGCTATTCCTAATGTATAATTACCTGTTGCATTTATCTCATTATTGATAATAGTTGCATCATAACCCATTATTTCCATTCCATAAACGGAATTTGAGTTTAAAATAAATTTATTGCCATCATATACTGAAGTAATATCCCCTTCAAAATATTCGTTAACTCCATATGCGACATTTTTTGTGGTAACATTTACAATGTTTTTAGAAATAACACCTTTGAATGGATCATTTATGGAAATACCGTTTCCACAGTAATTGCTGCTTAAAATAGTTATGTTATTTTCAGTCAAGTTTACATCATCCCCATTAGCGGAAATACCGTAAACATAAGTGTTTCCATTTAGTTTTATTGAATTTTTGGAAACGACATTCTTGTCCCCATTTATGAGAATTGAATATAAGCTATCGTATGAACCTAAAACACAACTGTATTTTGCAGTAATTTCATTATCAGAAATAATATTGTTATCACCAGTTACTTGAATAACATAAGCAGCATAAGTTGCTTTATAATCCGGTGCTGGACCATATACAGTTGCAGAAGAAGGTATTTCTGCGTTGATTTTATTACCTACAATTTGCGCAGCAGTTACATCCTCTAAGTCAATAACACCATTAATTGTACTAGCAGTATTGGTTCCTTTCATATTAATTTCATTATTTTTAATTGTTAAGTTGGAAACTTCACTAGCTTTAATTACTATATTATTTTTACCCTGAGATAAAGAAGAGGTGAAAACATTGTTTACAATGGTTACATTGCTTGCATAAATTTCTATGGCATTTTCAAGAGATGTATTAAAAATAAAACCATCTATAATAGCACCTTCAGCAACATTAATAGAAATATTATTCAATGTTGCTTTATTGGAAACTAATTGAACAGGACGATCAATTTTAATGACATTACTTGAAATGTTTGAAAATTCACCCTCAAAAATTATCTTATCTGCAGTTACCTCAGATTTCAATGTACCGTCAGTTTCAAAATAATCATTGAAAGTTGAATTTGTTACAGTTACATTTGTTTCTACACCACTCTTTACTAGAGTATTTCCAGATGTACCTTCCACAATGGAGACAGATCCTACTGATAAATCTTCACTAGAAAGAGTTAAATTTTGATTAATATCATCTGTTGCTGATATTGTACTTATGGAAACTAAAAATAAGCAAAATATAGCAAAGAAAATAAAAAAACTATATTTTTTAATAGTTACTCCCCCATACTAAATAGTCAATATTTATTAAATAAAAATAATTTAAACTTGACTATTAATATATTATTAATTAATATGATATAAATTTTATTAATTCTAAAATAAACTTTAAAAAAAAGAAGAAATGAGAATTTGAAATTCCCAAATTATTTTTTAACTGTAACTGTGTTTGAAACTGTTACTCCACTGTATGTTGCAGATAAAGTGTAGGTGCCTACAGCCAAACCAATAGGCAAACTAGCAACACCATTACCATCAGTCACCTTAGTATAAGACGCAGACTTAACCTTAAACACAACAGAAACACCAGACAAAGCCTTACCACTACCATCAGTCACCCTAACAGAATAAGAAGAACCATCCTTATAAGTCATCACCACATTATTTCCAGTTAAAACTGGCTTGGAACTAATGGAAGCTCCCTCTTTTTGAACAGTGACAGTGTTTGAAACAGAAACTCCATTGTAAGTCGCACTTAAAGTGTAGGTACCGACAGCCAAACCAATAGGCAAACTAGCAACACCATTACCATCAGTCACCTTAGTAT